>NZ_JBIPCV010000011.1:0-193559 GCF_044007495.1 Flavobacterium sp. FlaQc-52
CCTCGACTTGCATGTGTTAAGCCTGCCGCTAGCGTTCATCCTGAGCCAGGATCAAACTCTTCATCGTATATTTTTTATATTATATTGCGATGCGTTCTCTATCGGTTCTTTTCGAATCTCTCGATTCCATTACTCTTATTCTTTTGTTTTAACATCTCTGTTAAAACGGCTGTCAATTCAATATGTCTACGAACGTGTGTTTCTTTTTATTTTCGCTTGTGTTGCAAAGCGGGTGCAAAACTACATCTTTAATTCACATTTACAATACTTTTAACCCTCTTTTTTTACTCTTTTTTTCAAAGTTTTTCATAACAATCTGATAACATAAAGTTTACACTAAAAAAACCTTTAGGCAATTTTAAGATTATTCTTTCTTTTATGCTGTTTCAGCAAAAACATTGATTCTACGAACTCTATTTTTACATAATTTACAACATCTACCAAGCTTTTATGAAAATTTTCAAAACCTCATACGATATATATAGATACTAATGCGCACTCTGCAAAGTAATGAAGTTGCTTTACTCATACCTCAAATCATGCTGGCATTTTTTCAACCAGAAACGATACCTTTTTTAGCTAGAGAAGAAACAACAGAAGATGGAACAGTAATTATTTATAATTATGCATTTTAATTACATGAAATCAAATAACTTCGCTTTAAATAAATTTAACATGAAGATTATCTGTGTCCTATTATTGCTTCTCATTTTTTTAGGTTGCAAAAAAAATCTGGTAGAAAAAGAAATGAATTTAATGACCAAAATGAATTTTGCTCCAACCAAAAGCATCAAAATAAAAAATTTGCTACCTTTTAAAAAAGACCATGTTTGTATTGGTACCTATACATTAAAGAATGACTCAATTATTTCACAATATGAAATTGAATCAAAGTATTCATTAATGGTAATAAAACTTAAAAATGTTTCTAAGAATTTTACTTTTAATAATCAGCAATCAACTAATTATCCTACACCTGGTTATTTTTCAACTATAAACGAAGGATTATACGAAGTTAATTTGAGTTCAGAAGTATTTAAAGATAACTATCAAATTAATAGAATTGATTTTTTTTCAGATAAAGAGATCAATTACCAGATAAATAATGACACTATAAAAAGCTTTGACTTGAATTTCAATAAATTTGTTATCAAAATTAACAATCAGGACGCAAAGGTAATATATAGTCAAATAGAATATTATGGATTAAAGTATATGAATGCCAATATATTACTTTATCAAATTGAAAATGAAGCATATATTTTCATTATGACGCCTCTCAAAAAAAATGTTCTCATAGATAAAAACAAATTGCACGAACATCTTTTTGGTAATAATCCTACATAAACAAAAGATTTTATATCCAATTAATCTAAAAATAGATTCTTGAACATCTTAGTTCGAATCCTGCTCTCTCCATAAAAAAAGTCCTAATTTTCATTAGGACTTTTTTTTGTTCTTTTCAAAATAATAAAGACAGAATTACGAATCAGATACAAAAGTTACTCTTGTAAAATATCAATATCCCTTGGTATTCACTTGCTATTTTTTTAAGTTATAAAGACAACAAGTTATACACAAATACAACAAAGCCCCTGATTTTTAACTTAACATAAATTCCAATCTTTATCTAAAAATTCATCCTCACCCGGCTCTTCTGTTTTGTAAGCAATCGCTTCCGGAATGGATGTCTTTGGAATGTTCACATGTATAATTGTATTTTCCTTAATCGTATCAAGTTGTTGCAAAACTTCTTCGAGTTCGTCGAGACTGCTAACTTCAAAACCTTTGCCCCCAAATACATCAACAAGCTTGGCATATTTCCAACGGTGCATTTCATTGTAATCATAAACGCTGTTTAAATCGGGGATACTATATTCTACTTTGTCAGCGCCACGGAAAGGATTTGGGTTCACAAGCATTTGTTCAATACCATAAATACCATTATCTAACACAAAAACAATAGTATCATGTTTCAATTTATTCTGTGTTGATATTGCCTGACAGGTTTCCTGAAAAGCACCATCTCCAACAAATACTACTGGTCTTTTATCAGGTCTGGCACATTTTATTCCGGTTGCAGCAGGTACCGAATAACCGATAGAAAGCCATGATGCCTGCGCCACAAATCCATTAGGTTCTGCAATACGAATGCCTTGGGCACCCAATAAAGGAAAACCGGCATCGGCAACTACTATATGACTGCCATTTATAAAGCTATTGATACGTTGGAAAAAAGTATCATAGGTAAGAGCTGGTTTCTCTTTTTCCGTTATCTCATCATCAGCTACAAAAAATGATTCAGGCAGGTAATTTGTGTCATACATTTCGTAGGCACTAAAGGTAACTTTGGTAAGTTCTTCTTTCAGAAATATCATAAAATCCCTTAGCGATACATTCGCTACATAAGAAGCTCCTATCCTGACACCGCTGTGATTAGCAAGTACAGTATCGTCTTTCCAAACATCAAAACCACCCAGATTTTTACCGGTGGTCCATACACCAAGGCCTATTTTTAGCTGGGCTTTTTCGAATTGTTCCTTGACATCTTTTGGAGATGCCTTGCCATTAAAAACACCTTTGAACTTAGGATGGTTTTCGGATACGATTGATTTCCCGAGTATAGAAGTTACAAATTCCGTATTGGTAGTTTCAATCAGATCCAGGAATTCTTTTTGAATACCATAGCGCTGGATTTCAATTCCGCCCCAGAAAATGATTTCTTTTCCACGAGCCATCGCAGCGACTCTTTGTGCTGCCTTACGTGCGCTTGTTTGACATTTTGATATCTCTCTTTCTACCAATGGAGCGACAGGCGGATTACATTCCATTCGCCATGCATCTTCAAAAACCTCAAGGTAAACCGGTCTTCCATATAAAATACAGGCATTCAGCACGGCATCAATTTTATAAGGAGCATCTGAGGAACCTGTGATTTGTTCTGCCGCAACGGTAACGTTTCGGAACACATTGATATTACTGTACATATCACCTGTCATATGCGATGCCAGCATGCCCTGAACGAGGCTTCGCTGTTGGTCTTTGTTGGTCGGAGCCCCATTAATGACAAGCACAGGACAATGTTCTACATAAGAACCTGCAACGGAATTCAACAATGTAAACGCTCCCACTCCATAAGTTACTGCTACTGCCGCAAAACCGTTTTGTCTTGCATAAGCATCGGTACAGTGTCCGGCATTTATTTCATTCGTATCATTAACGATTTTAATTTTCGCGTTTTTGTCCTCAAGGATCGTATTTAAAAACGGAGCGGTATAATTGCCCGCAATACCAAATAAGTGGGTGAGACCTAATTGTTCAAGGCGTATTTGCAGGTATTTTGCTACTGATATTTTTTTCTCTGACATCTTAAATCGGGTTATTGAGATTACCTGTATTTTCGTTAACTTCCAGTGCGGTACGGATTCCGGATTCGATAGCACCTTCTATCCAGGCATGTTTCAAGGAAGTATGCTCTCCAGCGAAATGTGCTTTTCCTTGCCAATCGGTCGAAATGATATGACGCTGTAATAACTGCAGCTGACCCGGGTTAAAGATTGCTGCTTCGCCATAAGCATAAGGATCACGCATCCAACTTTGTGTTGCAGCACCAATTAATTTTCCGGTTTCCCCTTTGCGGTTTTTGATGCTTGAAGTGATTACAGCAAGGTCGATAATGCGTTGCTGTTCTTTCTTATCATCGGAGTGCATAATGGCAAGATTTTTAAGTGCATAGAAATACCTGTCATCATCATCCATAGAATCCCAGCGGCTCGCTTCGTCGGACCAGCAATAAGAAGCCAGTACTAGACCATGCCCTTTACTTCCTAAATCATTACTCGGATAATACGTAAAACGATTTGAAAAATCAGTAATTGTACCACCCCCAACGATATTATATGGTGCTTCCTGCCACCATTTTTCACGAAATTCAAGCAATATTTTAGTAGCAGAATCATAATGCAGTTCCCGAATTGCTTTTCGTTTTTCTTGCTCGAATTGTGGTGTTACATAAACGTGCCTTAGTGCCGAAAAAGGTATAGTCACAATTACTTCATCAAATTCCATATCACTAACAGATGTTTCTAATGCTTTGTACCCTGCATCTTCATAAAACTGGGAGTCGCGCTTCACCTCTATGTTTACTTCTATTTTTACCTTCTCATTGACAAGCATCATTTTTGTCATCCTGCAATCGAAATAGGTATTTTCTTCGAGTTTATGGGCTTTAAAAAAGGCATTGGGCAGCATGTCACATCCTCCTACAATTTCCATAAATTGCGTAGAATCTTTAATAATATTCTGCTCTATAAAACTCTGGATAAAATCGTAAGCCATCCTGGATTCCAGGTTTTGAATGACACCAATCATTTCGATAGCATTTTCTGAGTACATAGAATGTTCTTTCAAGAAACGACGCATCGAATATTCTCCGTAACGCTCGATCAGCAACGGCCAGTTTTTCATCGGATCTTCTGCAATAAAATCTTTAAGCGGATTGATGAGATTCGCCATTAACTGGTCGGCACGCATGTTTTCGCTACTACCCAAATTAAAGTCGAGCAATTCATTTACATCGACAATTTTCTTCTTATCCTTTGGAATATATTCATTTTGGACAACACGTTTTCGGTTAATATAGAAAAGAGAGTTTCTTGTAACATCCGGCTCCGGTTTGGCAGGATCTGCCTGATGTGCAATTGCCTGAGCCTTATCGACAGACAGATAATAAAAAGGCTCTGTTTTGAGTCCGAGTTTTTCGATGTATCTGAGTACCATGTTATGTATAGTCGGGATACGCATTGCACCGGCTTCGCCATAAACGGTATCGTCTTCAAAGTATTTCTTGTCCGTAGAATTTCGGAAAGTCTTAATCCTTCCACCAACACGGGTATTAGATTCGACTATCGTTACATTATGGCCCGCTTCCTTTAACATCGCTGCCGCTACCATTCCGGCCATTCCGGCACCAATGATTAATACGTCTTTTGGCTTATCTGTATGTGGAATTCCTTCGTCTATATATTTTAAATATTGCGTAATAATTGGGTCTTTTTCTTCATCGAGTAAGCCATGTAAGTAGTTTTCCATGATCAGGGAGTTTAGTTGTTTGATTTATACTATGTGAATAAAATCTTTATTAACAACAAATAAACTCACTAAAACTTTGATTATCGTGCGTAGTTCTACCTGTTTTTAAGAGATAGAAAGCCAATTTTTTTATCTCTCTGATTTAAAAAAGTATTTTAGACATTTAGAATAAGTATTCAAAAGTGGAGGTGATACTTTAATGGATACTAAAACAGAAAGCGGTCAACTACTCATAGCTCTAAGAGGTTAAAGAATTATGAATAGTAGTATTTATTCTTTGATTAACAAAAAGCATTATGTCTTAACTTAAATGTTATGAAGCCAATAGAAACTCTTACAGCAAAACTGATCCTACTGCCACGTTCCTGAGAATCAAACAAAAACACATTAAAAACGAGCAATTAAAGCCTGCCTACAACCCCCAGATCTCCACCGAGAACCAATTCATTAAAAGGTAACATCTCATCAAAATTCCTTTACCTGTCCAAAGTTACCAAGTCATTACTAATGAAGATCTGAATGTTACCAAAAAGAAAAAAACACAGTAGATAACCGTACGAAAAAATCAAAAACATCCCTAAAAAGGCCTGAAAAATAAATTAATTTCTGAGCGCCAGACTAATGACAATCCGCTATTCTTCATTTATGTAAAAAAATAACCATAAAATTAACATTGTCTCTTACAAATTTAGCAGAAATTAACTACTTTTACTCTACTATGCCTCACTAGCGAATATTACTCCTAAGGTCTTAATTATAATTTTATTATCCCCATATATAAATTAAATATCATCAACGAATGAAAAATTTAACCATTATAGGAATAACACCTTTTGAAAAGCCTGACGTCAATTTGATGTCTACACTACATCAGGCCGGAGCATTCCCCGTATTAAGTTTAGGAAATGATCTAACAATCGCTCAAGAAGCATTAAATCAACTTGACCGGATCAGTATACCTTCCTACGGTATCTATCTCACAAATGATAAGCTAACATCACTTCAACTGTCCGAGCAGGTAAGTCTAGTTATCCTTCCCTTTGGGATCGCAATAAACACCTATCCTAATGTATCACGGATTTATCAGGTAAGTAATCTTGAGCAAGCAAGAGAAGCCGAACAACTGGGAGCTATTGGAATTATTGTGAAAGGAAATGAAGCTGCAGGATTAGTTGGTTATGAATCTACCTTTGTTTTATTTCAACGTATCATACAAGAAATCAACACCATACCGGTATGGGTACAAGGAGGAATAGGCCTTCATACGGCCGCTGCTGCAACAGCACTTGGAGCAAAAGGTATTGTATTAGACAGTCAATTGGCACTATATCCGGAAAGTACCATTCCTCAAGACCTTAAAAATCTATGTTCAAAATTAAATGGAACAGAAACCAAGATCATTGCACATCATCGCGTTTTGGTTAGACCCAATTCACCTGTTTTATCTGAAAATGTTTCTATCGAAGAGTTAGAACAGTATTTTAATGACCTTGACCTCAACAAGAGTTACATTCCTATGGGACAAGACATAGCTTTAGCAACGGAGCTGCATGAAAATTTCAAAACGCTAAAAAAATTGATTTTTGGATTTAAAGAAGCCATGTATGGCCATCTGAAACAAGCAAAAGCAACTCCAATTATTGACCAGAACAATCCATTAGCAAAACAACTTGGCCTGCGCTACCCTATTGCACAAGGGCCCATGACCCGCGTGAGTGATGTTCCGGCATTTGCCAATGCTGTAGCAGAAACGGGAGCTTTACCTTTTATAGCGCTTTCTTTACTCAAAGGTGAGCAAGCAAGAGCACTAGTTGTAGAAACTCAAAAACTTGCCGGCGATAAAACTTGGGGTGTAGGTATATTAGGTTTTGCACCACAGGAATTGCGAGAAGAACAGACCGCTTATATCCTTGAAGTCAAACCTCCGGTAGTACTGATCGCGGGAGGGCGACCTGCACAAGCTAAAGTATTTGAAAAAGCTGGTATCACAACATTTCTACATGTCCCTTCCCCTGCATTATTGGATATTTTCCTAAAAGAAGGTGCCAAAAATTTCGTCTTTGAAGGCCGAGAATGTGGTGGACATGTTGGCCCACTCTCCAGCACCGTACTTTGGGAAAAACAAATCGAACGCATTCTAAAAGAAGATCATCCGGAAAATATAAGTGTATTTTTTGCCGGTGGAATTCATAATGCTTTCTCCACAGCCTTTGTATCGATCATGGCCGCCCCACTCGCTGCCCGAGGTGTAAAGGTCGGTGTATTGATGGGAACAGCCTATTTGTATACACAGGAAGCTGTGCGTACAGGCGCTATTCAGCAAGAGTTCCAGCAACAAGCGATGCAAGCCAAAGATACCGTTTTGCTAGAAACTGCGCCAGGTCACGAAACACGTTGCTTAAATACGGCATTCGCCTTACATTTTGAGGAGGAAAAGAAAAAACTGTTAGCCCTTGGAATGGATAAAAAGCAAATTTGGGAACAACTTGAAAAACTGAATGTAGGACGTCTCAGGATTGCAGCAAAAGGCATCGACCGTCAAGGTGAAGCACTCGTTACTATACCTCAAAACCAACAGCTCGATTTGGGCATGTATATGATCGGACAAGTAGCCACCATGCACAACCAAGTGACTACATTGGAATCACTGCACCATGATGTTGCTATCGACAATCAAAAATATATTAAACAGGCAGCATTACCACAAGAACCTTCATCAACCGAAAAAGCGTTGGACGTCGCTATTATAGGTATGGAATGCGTGTTCCCGGGTGCCAAAAATTTAGCAGAATACTGGCGCAATATCATTCTTGGAAAAGACTGCGTCACCGAAGTACCGGACGAGCGATGGAACAAAGAGATCTATTATCAGCCTGATTCCAATGGTTCAGATATATCCCATTCAAAATGGGGCGGTTTTATTCCAAAAATAGATTTTGACCCTTTAGAATTTGGTATTCCACCACAATCACTTGCAGCGATAGAGCCCACACAGCTTTTAACCTTACTCGTTGCCAAACGTGCCATGGAAGATGCCGGTTATGGTGAAAAACAAATCAATAGAGAAAATATATCGGTTATAATTGGTGCTGAAGGCGGAAATGATCTTGCCAACAGCTACAGTTTCAGAGGTTATTATAAACAAGTTTTTGGAGAACTTCATGAAGAAGTAGAAAAAGCATTCCCACATACCACTGAAGATTCGTTCCCAGGTATATTGGCCAATGTTATTGCCGGAAGAATCACAAACCGTTTGGATCTGGGTGGAAGAAATTTCACCGTAGATGCTGCATGTGCCTCATCACTGGCTGCCATTGATTTAGCATGCCAGGAACTGATATTGGGCAAATCGGATATGGTACTTTCCGGAGGAGTCGATTTACATAATGGTATCAACGATTATTTGATGTTTTCCAGCACACATGCCCTTTCCCGCAAAGGACGTTGCGCAACATTTGACAGTGCTGCCGACGGTATTGCTCTTGGCGAAGGGGTAGCCATTTTGGTTTTAAAACGATATGAAGATGCTGTACGTGATGGTGACCGTATTTATTCCGTTATTAAAGGTGTAGGAGGATCCAGCGACGGTAAAGCCCTTGGTCTTACAGCACCACGAAAAATTGGTCAGGTACGTGCATTAGAACGTGCCTATGATCAAGCAGGTATCAGTGCAGCGGCAGTTGGTTTAGTCGAAGCTCATGGTACCGGAACAATAGTCGGAGATAAAACGGAACTTACTGCGCTCACCAATTTATTTAGCAGATCGGGAGCTTTACCGGCTCAGACACATCTGGGATCTGTAAAAACCCAAATCGGGCACACCAAATGTGCTGCCGGTTTGGCTGGACTTATCAAAGCCGCTATGGCAGTATTTCATGGCGTAAAACCTCCTACTCTTCATCTGCAACAGCCCAATGCCTACTTCAATCCAGATACAAGCCCTTTTGCTTTTCATGCAGCAACAGGATTGTGGTCTGAAAAAAAACGTTATGCTGGTATTAGCGCCTTCGGCTTTGGTGGCACCAATTTTCATATGGTAATCGAAAATCATCCTCAAAAAGAAGAAGCCGCCATTCTACAATCTTGGCCATCCGAACTATTTGTCTTCCGTGGTGACGATTATGATCAAGCCAAAATTCAATTAGGACAGGTAAAAACTTTATTGGAAATCAATGATAGCCTAACCTTAAAGGACATTGCCTATAGCTTAGTCACCGGTTCCGAAAAACCGATTCAACTAAGCATTGTGGCAGATACAGCCGAAGATCTGGTGATGAAAATAGAACTCTTGTTAACGGGCATTGAAAGTAAAGACATCTTTATTGTCAACAAACGAGCCGGTAAAACCGCATTTCTGTTCCCCGGTCAAGGCAGCCAACACCTTCATATGGCACGAGAGCTATTTGTACTATTTCCGTCCTTGCGCAAAATTATCGCACAATATCCGGATTTAGAAAAAGTGGTCTTTCCTTCCGCTACATTTGATACCGCGATATTAAAAACCCAAAAAGAAACTATTAAAGATACACGTCTGGCACAACCTCTTTTAGGTATTGTAGATCTTGCCTTAGCTCAATTGCTACAGTCATTTGGCATCGTACCTGATATGTTGGCGGGACATAGTTATGGAGAGTTACCCGCATTATGTTTTGCCGGTGTATTTGACGAGCAACAGTTGGTTGAACTCAGCAGCAAACGTGCACAATCTATTTTAGATGCTATTCAAGATGGTGATCCCGGAACTATGGTAGCCCTAAACATCGATGCAGATCGCTTGAAAACGATTCTTGACCAACATCAAGATTGCTATCCTGTCAATTATAATTCCCCAACTCAATGCGTTGTTGCCGGAAGCACTGTAGCCATTGACAAATTCATAGTGTTACTTAAAAACGAACGCATCTCATACAAAAAACTAGAGGTCGCCTGTGCCTTTCACAGTCCTTTGGTAAGTAAATCGAAAGATTTGTATGCCAATGTCTTGAAAGAAGTTCCTTTTCAGGAAATGCAGATTCCGGTTTGGTCCAACACCACAGCAACCTTATACCCAAATTTGGCAGCTGATATCAAAGTACAATTGACCGATCACTTGGTCCAACCTGTACATTTTGCTGACGAAATCCAAGCGATGTATACCGATGGAGCGAGGATATTTATTGAAGTAGGTCCCGGAAAAGTATTGTCAGGATTAACAAAAGCTTGCCTAAACCAAGAGGAGCTGACACTACATGTTGACGATAACAACCGCAACAGTCTCACCCATCTCCTTTGTATGCTTGCGCAATACCTTGGAACGGGTCGCACCTTTAATTTAAATAAACTTTTTGAAGACAGACACGCGACTTTAATCCAGATCGATCAACCTGACCTTTACCAGAAAAGCCCAACGATTTGGCGCGTAAATGGACAAGCCGCTCATCCGACAACAGGTACATTACCTGCTCATGGTGCCTTGCCTATAGTAACTCCCATTCCAATGACAAACGCTACGATCATCCAAACACCTGAGACACAACCTGCCGTAGAACACATTCTACAGGAATATTTAAACAGCATGAAGGTGTTGATCCAAGCACAACGAGATGTCATGCTTTCCTTCTTAGGACAGCAGGGACAAATAAGTCCCGTTCCCGTTTATGCTGCAGCAGTAGAAATTAGACCCGCTGATCCATTAGTATCTACACTAATTACCAACGATAAACCGATCTCTAAAGTAACCGTACAAACACCAGCAACAGATATCAAATCCTTGTTGTTAACGGTAGTGTGCGAAAAAACAGGCTATCCTCAAGAAATGTTAGGAATGGAAATGGATCTGGAAGCAGACCTCAGTATCGATTCTATTAAAAGAATTGAAATCATCGGAACACTTCGCAGTGAACTCGGCATACTCACCGTTGCTCATGAAAATGAAGATACCGTCATGGAACAACTGTCAGCAATAAAGACTTTAAATGGGCTTCTAAGCTGGCTTACTGAATACACCGGCGCTGTAGATTCAACTACAACAAAAATTGAATTATCGCATGCATCGCCTATACCAGCAGATAAAACTACCTGTACACTTGCAGAACTACAAAGTATCATTTTAGATATCGTGAGTGAAAAAACCGGTTATCCAAAAGAAATGTTAGGACTGGATCTGGATCTGGAAGCCGATTTAAGTATCGATTCTATTAAACGAATGGAAATTATCGGCGATCTAAAAGTCAAAATCGGATTTGGAGCTGACCAGGAGCAAGCTGATGATCTTATGGAAAAATTAGCAGCCATAAAAACGCTAAATGGTTTAGCCATCTGGATAAGTGAAATGAGCACAATTGAGCCCTTACAAAGTTTAGTAACTCGCCTGCGATTTGATTTGATACCGACTGCTATTCCCGAAGGACAGAATACTGAAATACTGAAAGGAAAGCTATTTGCAATAGCCCCGGACAATGGAACTCAAACAGCAGCAATTAAAACGATACTGGAACAGCATGGTGCAATTGTGCAATTGGTTCATGTTGAAGAAGATCTGAGCATTTTTGATGGACTGATTATTTCCGATATAGGCTCCGCTACTGTCAAACATAGTATCATCGACCACGTTGGTTTAATTAAAAAGATGGATCTTGAAAAAGCGCAATGGATTTATTTGATCTCAGATATCCCCGCACATGTTGAAGAATTAAAAGACCTCCGTGCACTGCGTCATTATCAGGGTTATCCCGGCTTATTCAAAAGTTTAGCCCGTGAGTTTGAACAAATTAACTTCAGGCTAATCAGTCTCAATACAGCACAAGAAACGGATCAAATAGCAGCAATTGCATTAAGCGAGATTCTGACAACTGACCAATCAGTTGAAGTCATTTACAAAGACAATCAACGACATAAAGTCGACATGATACCTTCGCCTATGTTAACAGCTCTTGACCAGGCACATGTCCAACTAGATCAAAAATCTGTTGTTTTAGTCCTCGGAGGCGGGCAAGGCATTACTTCTGAACTGGTCAAACATATGTCAGCAGCTTATCCTTGTACCTACATTCTTGTGGGCAGATCAATAGACCCGAGAGAAGTTATCGCCGATTCAAAAGAAGTCGAGTTAATGAAATCGAGAGAAGAAATCAGAAGTTACCTCATCAAGGGCGGTACTTTCACTACGCCACCTCAAATTGAAAAAGAGACCTCTCGTATTTTCAAAAACAATCAAATCCTGAGTACCATTCACCACATGGAACAATTGGGAAATAAAGTAGTATATCACTCCTTAGACCTTTGTGATGAAGAAGGATTGACACAACTACTCCATCATATTTATGAACAATACGGACAATTAGATGGTGTCATTCACGGCGCAGGTCTTTTGGAAGACAAACTTTTCAAACAGAAAACAACCAGTTCATTTGAACGTGTTTTTGACACAAAAGTAAAACCCTTACGCGTACTGGCAGAACAATTGCGTTCCGATTGTCAATTCGTAGTCCTGTTTTCAAGCATCGCTTCGGTCTATGGTAACAGAGGACAGACCGATTATGCAGCAGCAAACAGTGTGTTGGATGATTATGCCAATGCCTTAAACAAAAGATTAAAAGGAAAAGTAATCTCGATCAACTGGGGGCCATGGAAAGGTGCCGGAATGGTTACCTCGTCATTGGAAAATGAGTACGAACGTCGTGGAATTTCGTTGATACCATTAGAGGAAGGAAAAGAGCTATTCCTTAACGAAATCAAGTATGGAACCGAAAGTCAAGTATTAATCATGTCAGGTAAAAATTGGTAAAACCGCTGTATTCGTGTACTATGAAAAAAACAGATATTGCAATTATAGGTTTATCTTGCCTGTTTCCCGGAGCAAAAGACGCCGAGGCGTTCTGGCAGAATATCATCAATAAAGTCGACTCCACAGAAGTAGCCCCCGCAGAACGCATCGATCCTATCCACTTTAGCGATAGCAAGGAAGCTATGGACCGCTTTTATTGTAATCGTGGTGGGTTTATTCCTGATTATGAATTCGACCCTACCGCATTTGGTATTTTACCGCTTGCTGTTGAAGGCACTGAACCCGACCATCTGTTAACACTTGATCTTGTTCAAAAAGCACTAGAAGATGCAGGTGTATTCCAAAAAAAAGTTTCATTGGAACGAACGGGAATTATCATCGGAAAAGGAAACTACACAGGACCCGGAGCTACACGTGCCATTGAAATTGTACGTACAGGCGAACAGATCTTCTCCCTTTTACAAGAACTATTGCCGGAGGTATCTCCAGCAGACGTTGAAAAAGTAAAACAAGCCTTTCAGGAACGCAAAGGACGGTTTTCTGCAGATACCGCTATGGGGCTAATCCCCAACCTTGTTGCCTCGTTAGTCTCCAACCGATTCAATCTTGGAGGTGTTGCTTTTACCGTTGATGCGGCATGTGCAAGCGCTCTTATAGCCGTAGACCGTGCTGTACAAGAATTGCAATGTGGCCGCAGTGATATGATGATTGCAGGAGGCGTTCACACCGGTCAAAATGCAGCATTTTGGAGCATCTTTAGTCAATTAGGGGCATTATCGCGTCAGCAACAAATCAAGCCCTTTAGCGAAGATGCAGACGGGCTACTCATTGGAGAAGGTTGTGGTTTCGTTGTCTTGAAGCGCTTGGAAGATGCGGTACGCGATCATGATAAAATTTATGCCGTCATTAAAGGCGTAGGCGTAAGCAGTGATGGCAATGGAGCAAGTGTCATGAGCCCTTCGGTAAAAGGTCAATTAAAAGCATTAGAACAAGCATGGGCACATGCCAATTTAGATAAAGAACAAATCGGTTACCTGGAAGCTCATGGTACGGGAACCCCTTTAGGAGATAAAACAGAACTACAAACTCTGGCTCAATTTTTCGGCGAAGCAGCAACAGCCGCACGTGCCGGTATTGGATCTGTCAAATCCAATATAGGCCATGCCATGCCTGCTGCGGGAATGGCGGGTTTAATAAAAACCTGTCTGGCCCTGCATCACGACACATTGCCTCCTACATTATATTGTGAAAACCCAACTGCTTCCCTGCAGCTCACCCGATTTACACCGGTTCAAGAAGCTAAAAACTGGTCACAAACAGGTCTGCCAAAGATCGCAGCAGTAAATGCATTTGGATTTGGAGGCATCAATGCCCACGTAGTCCTCGAAGGCTATGATATATCCAAAAAAGACGCCGTATTGTTACTTGCCAGATCCACTCGTGAAGCATTGCTTTCTGCTCTTCAAGATAACGATACTTCTTTAGGAGATGGCGATTATCGTATTGCACTCTTTGATCCAACACCCGAACGTATCCAAAAGGCAATCAAAATTGTGTCTAAAAATAATGCTTGGCGCAATAAACAAGATATATGGTATACCTCCACTCCCCTTTTACAGGCTGGTGGCAAACTGGCCTTTGTATTTCCGGGGCTGGATGGTTTAGAAAAAGGCGAAGTCGCAACAATCAGTCGGTATTTTGGATTGACAGCACCCATAGAAACTGGGGGCGAAGGACTGCTAAACGACGCATTAGGCATTTTTAACAATTGTGCTATACTAGACAGTGCTTTAAAAAAACTGGAAATCTATCCGGATATGAATGCTGGACATAGTATGGGAGAATGGTTGGCGGGATATGCTTCAGACTTGGCCGAAGCAAGTTCAGTTAAGGATCTGATCGATGTCCTTGATCCAAAAACATTTGAACTAAAAGACTCGAAATTCATTGCCATTGGAGCGGGTCTTGCGGATATAACGCCATTGATTGAACAAATTCCTAATCTTTATGTTTCAAATGATAATTGTCCGCATCAGGTAATCCTGTGTGGTACTCTTGTTGCACTCCAACAATTGACACCTATATTAAAATCAAAACAGATATTCCACCAGATTTTACCCTTTCAATCCGGCTTTCATTCTCCTTTTGTGGCAGATAAATTGCCTTTGATTTTAGCGGGTATGGAAAAAGTTCAATTTCAAAAAACAAAAATCCCGTTGTGGTCTGCTACTACACTCCTACCTTATCCGGCAGATCAGCAGTCTATCCGTAAACTAAGTGCTGAACATCTTGTACAACCGGTAAGATTCCGAGAACTGACGGAAAAGCTTTATGACGAAGGAGTCCGTTTTTTTATTCAGGTAGGTACAGGAGGATTAATCGGTTTTATTGATGATACGTTAAAAGGAAAAGCATTCAGCACACTTGCCTCAAGTGTAGCCACCCGAACAGCTCTTGCCCAGTTGCAACGGGTAGTAGCCGCATTATTTGTAGAAGGAAAAGTTCTCGCACTCGATTTTTTAGACATTCAAAATCACAGAAAAATAGTACCGAAAAAGGGTATAAAATTACAATTAGGATCTCCGATTATCCGTGATCTTGAAGCCATAAAAAACTTGCGAAAAGCTATCGATACCGTACGACCAAAGGAGGTTTTTACTAATGCAAAAGTAAATCATCCATTAGTTCAGGCCTTTCAAGATAATATCACCGATATGATCCGAATGCAGGAAGAAGTATTGGACGTGTTTCAAAATCGTACACCAACTGTTATTTCCGCACCTGTCTTAACGAAAAAACATGTGATTAACGATCCTTTTTCAAAAATACTACAAGTCAATTTAGCGACACATCCCTATCTGATTGACCACAGTCTTTTGCGACAACCCAAAGGCTGGTCGGATGTGGCAGATATGGAACCTGTGATTCCAATGACCATGATTTTCGAATTACTGGCAGAAGCTGCACAGGCTGAACGACCGGAAACAAAAATTCACAAGATCATGCACGTCAGTGTATTTCAATGGATGAATGTTGCCAAACCTTTTGAAAAAACAATAAAAGGCATTTGGCGCTCCAACAATCACGCTTATTTGGATATCGAGAATTTTGCCAATGCAGAAGTATTTTTAGCAGCGTCACATCCTCAACTGCCTACTTTTGATCTGTCTATAGGCGAACGATTGCCTATAGAGCGAACTCCTTTGGAAATTTATGAGAAACATATGTTTCATGGTGAAGCCTATCAAGGTATTACCGCTATATCAGCTGTTGGAGAGAAAGGTATTATCGGACAAATAAAAGGTAATGGTGGTAAGGGTTCCTTATTGGACAATGCAGGACAATTATTTGGATTATGGTTACAGCTTACCTTAACCAAAGACCGCATTGCTTTCCCTGTAAAAATCAAACAAATTGAATACTTCGAAGATATGCACGATCAGGATGGTGAATTTGAATGTACCTGTGTATTAACCGAATTAAACGATGAATTTGCAATCGCTGACCTTGTACTTCAAAGAAACGGAAAAGTTTGGTGCTCCATAAAAGGATGGCAAAACCGGAGATTAGAAATTGACGAAGCTTTATGGAATGTTTCCATGTCGCCACTCCATAACCGTCTGTCAGAAGAAATTGCCCCACAGGTCTTTTTCTTTCATCAGGCCTATTCCCGCGTATCTTCTTGGGATTTTATACTGAAACGTTATTTCAATCAAAGAGAAAAACAATATTATCAGGAGCTCCTGCCCAACCGCAGAAAGAATTGGATGGTAAGTCGTGTAGCGGTAAAAGATGCCGTACGCCATTTATTGAGTGAGCAGAAAAATCAACCCAATTATCCCATAACCTTTGAAATTTATTCTGATAACGCAGGCAAACCTTATCTCAGAGGTAATGCCACGGAACAGATCCAAATTTCATTGGCCCATAAAGGAAAAGATGCAGTAGCCATTGCACGACAAGATAAACCTGTTGGCATTGATATGGAAATCATTGCCGAACGCAGCCCTGAATTTTATCAATTGGTATTCACCGATGTCGAATCAGCATTATTAAAAGAACGAGATCAAGCCGAATGGACCACCCGATTTTGGGTAGTAAAAGAAGCTTATGGAAAATTATTGGGAACGGGGTTAAAAGGAAACCCAAAAAGATATGAAGTAACACGCATACAAGGAGATCATCTATGGATCGATCAAATAGAAATCAAAACAATCAAACACCTAAATTACATTATCGGATGGACACTTTAAACACGACATTAAAAATGAATCATGAGGAGTTATTCAACCTGTTAAAGGGTTTTATTACAGAAATTATCGGTGAAGAATTTGTAGAAGAGATGGATATCAGTCCGGAAAGTTCGTTCACTAAAGATCTGGAAATGGACAGTATCGAGATTGTTTCCTTTTCAGAAAAAATCAAAGCACACTTTGGCGATCAAATTGATTTCACCGGATGGCTGTCTTCTATGGATCTTGATGAACTGATCAATCTTGATCTGAATCAGATCATCAATTACATCTACGAATGCCAATAATTACAGTTAACAATAAAAAAGTTCACATACAAGAACTCAATAAAGAGGCTGAAGATACCGTGGTACTGATCCACGGTATGTTTAGTAATCTTGCTATTTATTATTTTAACATTGCTCCCATTTTGGCGCAGCACTTTCATGTGGTACTTTATGATCTAAAGAGTCATGGCAGAAGTGAGCGCACATTAGAAGGCTATGATTTAGAAAATATGTCATCCGATTTAATCGCCATGATGGATTATCTCCAAATCAAAAAAGCACACCTAGTTGGCTATAGTTTTGGGGGGCTTATTGCACTCAAAACTGCTTTGATAGCTCCCAAACGTTTAGGTCAATTGGTTATCATCGAAGCACCGGATCCGAAAGATGAAGAAGCGCGAAATATTATCGAAGCCTATAGCAAGGAATTTCTCGAACATTACGTAGCCAATTTTACGGATACCACAAAAATGCAAATGGGAAAAAGACAGTTGGAAAAAAACCATCGGTTATACGAGTTTTTATTTAATCAGACGAGCATCAAAGCAGATATGGTTAAAGAAAAACATTTTCTACATCACGATCCTATTTCCGAATTACACATACCAACTCTGTTACTCTATGGATCGGCTTCCAATTGCAAACCGACAGGAGAATGGTTGCAATCTCAAATCGGTACAGCCGAGCTAAAGTTCATCGATGGAGATCACAATATTCCCATTCAGGAGCCCATTCAGATCGCAGAAACTATTGTTCAATTTTTAACTAACCATTAATTACACAACCATGGCTAAATTTGTATTTGTTGTTCCCCCATTAACAGGTCACGTAAATCCAACATTGAGCATTGGTGCCGAACTCTTGGAAAGAGGACATCAAGTAGCCTGGATCAGTTTGGACCAAAACTTAAACTCCAAACTTCCTGTAGGCGGACAACTATTGCTTATCCAATACGATCAGACTGACGAAGAAAAAAGAGAGAGTGAACACTATCTGGATATCATCTCAAAGAAAGTCGTTTACGGCATTGATAGTATCAAGTTTTTATATGAAGAAGTTTTGATCCCTTTAAACAGACATTGTTATAAAGGAATCGTTAAGCTGTTGGAAGCCTATGAACCGGATTTAGTAATCGGTGATCATCAATTGTTTGCTGCGGCAATAGCGGCAAAAAAAGTGAATCGTCCTTATGCGACCTCCGTAACAGCCCCGGCAGCCATCAAGATTATCAGTGAGCTACCGAAAGTACATGAATGGGAAGTCAAACAGATCATGGCTTTACAAGAAGAACTCGGTGTCCAAGAAAACCAATCGTTGGCTTGTTCTGATTTGCTTACTTTAGTATTAACTTCTCCGTATTTCTTTGGAGAAATGGAGCTCACCTCCAACTATCAATTTACAGGTCCGGTACTAACAGAACGCCGTTTATCTTGTGCTTTTGACTGGGAGCAATTGAAAAGTAATCCAAGGAAAAAAATTTTAGTCAGCATAGGTACCACATTTGACCACGAACATAAGAAAGCCTTTTTTCAAAAAGTAATCGATGCCTTTCAGGACGAAGATTTAACGGTTGTAGTTGTTTCAGATTCCAATCTATTTGATCAATGGCCTGAAAATTTTATGGTCTATTCGCAAGTCCCACAATTGGATTTGCTACCTCATTTAGATGCCGTCGTTTGTCATGGTGGACACAACACGGTCTCTGAAACCCTTTCGCATGGTCTGCCACTCGTTGTTATTCCAATTGCATACGATCAATCACATGTTGCAGGACGTGTCGTACGTACCGGTGCAGGTGAACGTCTCAATTTTAACCGATTTAAAGCAAATCACCTAAGAAACGCTGTTGATACTATCTTGAATCAGCCGCAATATCGTGAAGCCGCCCTCAAAGTACGTCAATCTTTTATAGAGGCAGGCGGAACAAAAACCGCCGCAAATCTACTTGAACGTGCCATAGTACCTGCACAATCCTCTATCGAATCTCTGGCCAAATTTCTCATTGTTGTTCCACCCTTTTTTGGACATATCAGTCCGACATTAAGTTTGGGTGCCAGTTTACTTGCTCGTGGTCATGAAGTCAAATGGTTTGGCATTACACCACTGGCAGACGAACATATTCCAACAGGAGGAACCTATATTTATCCCGAGAAAGACCTTATACCCTTTCAGCAGGAACTTCAGCAGATCTTAAAACGCCAAGATGATGGGCCTTCTTGTTCGGGACCGGAAGTCATGAAATTAGCACTGGAAGAAACCTATGTTCCCTTTGCTAAAATGATGATGCCGGGATTAGAAACACTACACAATCACTGGCAACCTGATGTGATTATCAATGATTGTATCACCTTTGGCGGCGCTTTATTCGCACACAAACATCGCATCCCCTCTGTGACGACAACCCCTGTGCCACCAGATGTGATGGGTGACACAGAGAAAAGTGCTCCTAAAATATTTGAATGGCAACAAAACCTCATCAAAGAGCTGCAAAAAGAGGTTGGTATTCTTGATGAGGGTATATTCATACATTCACATCAATTAAACCTGGTGTTCACCTCACAAGCTTTTGCAGGTTTTGAAACTGTACCGTCACACATCAAATTTGTAGGTCCGGTCAAAGGCCGCCCCAATAATAGTCCTTTTGACTGGGAACGATTAGCAGCCAGCACGACACCAAAAATATTTGTGTCTTTGGGTACTTTATTAGTGGATATCCGGAAAGCTTTTTTTGGTAAACTCATTGAAGCATTTGCAGACCAACCTGTTACTATTATTGCAGCAACACCGCCCGACATATTTGACGAATGGCCCGCTAATTTTATCGTAAATGGTTTTGTCCCACAAGCCACATTGATGCCGCATATGGATATGGTGATTTGTCACGGTGGTTTCAATACCGTAAACGACACCTTTATCAATGGCCTTCCCATGTTGATTACACCAATCGCTTACGATCACTTCCATACCGCCAAGTTAATTGAACAGGCTGGCTGTGGAATCAGTATCCGATACAAACGACTTCGAATAGAAGCTCTGAGGGAGACCGTCTTTGAGCTCTTGGAAAACCCTAAATACAGAAATGCGGCCAGAGAAGTTCAGGCAGCTTTCCTAACGGCAGGCGGTAATGAACAGGCGGTTGCCTTATTGGAAGATTTTGTAAAACAAGAACGTTCGGTATTAACTTCAATATAAAAGATGAAAAGAAGATTATTATTTGGAGAGCGCATGTTATTGGGTGAAGGAAAAGAACCGTTCCATGCCGTTATTCCTTTTCGCCTGCGCGGTGTATTTGAGGAAAAAGATATTCAGTATGCATTAGGCAGACTTCAGAAAAAACATCCTTGGTTACGGGCAAACATTCATATTGATGAGAAGAATGTCCCTTGGTTTGAAGTGCCTGAACAAACGAGTCCAATTCCGATCCGTATTGTGGATCGAAAAAGCGAAGAGGACTGGCAACAAGAATCTATGCAAGAATGGCATACACTCTTTGATTACAAAAACAAACCTTTGATTCGCTTGGTGTGGATCAAAGGAAACGATAGCTCAGATATGTTGCTTGTATTCCATCACTGTCTGTGTGATGGTGGCTCTGCGATCACTTTAATTTATGAATTTTTAAAAGTATTGGATGATCCGACAGCAGATATAGGCATGGAAAATCCGATTTTAGGTATTCAGGATGTTGTTCCTGCGCCTATTTTAAAAAATAACAGGCAAAGGTTTAAGGCAAAAATGATTGGTCGACTAGCAACCTTAACGATCAAATGTATTCCCGTGAGCAAAAAAGCAATTGATCGACAAACAGACTATCTGATTCATTGGAAATTAGACCAAACTACGAGCCAACAGCTTATTTCCCACTGCAAATCACTAGAAATCACAGTCAATACTTTTTTAAGTGCGACCGTACTGGACATCTTTAAAAACGTACGCGGAGACAAAGCTTTTAATAAAGTTTCTTGTCCGGTAGATATCAGGCGCTTTGCTCCTCAGGTAAAAGAAGATCATATTTTCGCCTTCGGTTTGATGATTGTCCTATCCTCCAATCCCAAACTCGATTTCTTAGACAATTTACGTTTAATGCAGAATTATGTAGATCGCAAAACAGCCAAACTTAATCCCTATATCACCATGATGGTTATGGAATCTGCTCATAATGCGTTAAACAGTTTTACAAAACTTCTCAAGCGAGGTAAGTCGTCTAATGATTGTATGTTTTCCAATTTGGGGCGTATTCAGATACCGCATCAATATCAATCCTTTACGTTAGAAACTATTTTCAGTCCATCAGTCCTTGGGCCACTAGGCAATACAACGACGATGGTCACCTCTACTTATCAAGGTGTTATGGACTTCTCGTTTGTGGGAAGTGAAGGTTATTTACCTTATCACGAAGCCTTAGCCATTCGTGATGAACTAATTGATTCCATTAAACGCCGATTAAATTATCAAGCAGCCTCATGATCAAACGAAAACTCTTATTAGTAGAACGAATCATGTTTATTGATGCCAACACCCCTTTAAATTGTGTGTTTACGGCAAAAATCAAAGGTGAGATTCAAAAAGAACACCTCCAAATTGCTTTAGCAAAAATCCAAAACAAACATCCGTTGCTCCGCGCAGCAATTGATTTACAGGATAAGCAACATCCTGTTTTTGTTATCAAGGAAAATATGAAACCAATTCCGCTTCGCATCGTACAACGTCAAACAGACACTGATTGGTTAGCGGAATCCGAGCAAGAATGGTATCGACAGTTTAAAGAGGAAGGTTCCCCTCTGGGTCAATTGGTATGGGTCAAAGGACAGGAATTATCAGAATTGTTATGGGTATTGCCCCATTGCATCTGCGATGGAACCGGTATGGTCACTTTGATGCAGGAATTACTTGCTTTAATAGATGATCCGACACTTGATTTGGAACCTTATCAGCTCTTTCAATCAGTAAACAATTTTTTGTCGCCACAGTTTGATATTCAAAAAAAAACACGCAAAGCAAAGCTTTATTTACTTTTGGCAAAATCCTTCTTTTTGCTGCAACGCAAAAATAAAAAAAGAAATCTCGGGAAAAATTATGCCATTCATTGGAAAGTTGATCCAACCAACTCCGCTTTTATAAAGCAGAAATGTAAAGACAGTGGTATTTCTGTACATGCCCTTCTTTGTACAGCGTTTATGCAAGCTTTTCAAGATGCACAAGGTAAAGCAGCGAAAAGAAAAGTAATTAGTCCAATTGATATCCGCCATTTTATTCCTGAAATTAAAAAAGACCACTTGTTTGCCTTTGCCCCAACAGTAGAATTATCATTAAAAAAGAATACCTCCCAGATACTGGACCAAGCCAAACATATCAAACAGGATCTTACTCAAAAAATAGAAAAAATGGACGCCAGGGAACTGCTATGGATGGGGGAACAAATGCATCCTCTGGTCAATCGAATGATTGGACTGTTAAAATCAAGCCGAGGTGGACACGATCTTACACTTTCCAATATGGGTAGCCTTCAGATCCCGAATGCTTATAAAAATTTCACTCTGGAAGATATCATTAGTCCAACAGTAGCATTTCCTTGGTTGAATTCAAATACTCTAGTTACGTCTACCTATCGGGATCAAATGGACTTTACGTTGATGTCCAATCAAGATTTCTTACCTAAAGAAGAAGCCTTAAAGATTAGAGACAAGGCCATAGCTTTACTGACTTCCTCTTTATAAATTACTTATGACAACAGCAGCCAAGTCCAAAAAAACATCCCTCAAACGTTTTCTAAGAAAGCGCGCGATTTACTATATCATTCCCAACGTATGTTTCAATTTTATTGTTGCTTATGCCAGTTTTCAAGAATTGGGGTATACTCATTTTTTTGCCGGTCCCCAAAGCTTAGCCCGTTTAACATTGCCAATGGCTATATTTTTACCCGTAATCCTCACAATGGATATCATTAACCGCGTTATTGTTGCCGCCGAAAAAGAATCAATCGAAGTGGCAATAGACCATACCCTGAATAAAAACAGATTTATAACAAAGTTATGTCTGTTACACGGCATCGTAACCGGTTTACTGGTATTAGCTCTATTACTCCTTGCACAGCAGAGCCTAACTGTCAACCATAAATTGGATCCTACCCTTATGGCCCTTCTGGATGCGGTTCTTGCAGGTCTACTTTCGATATTGTTTACTTATCTTCCCATATATAGGCTAAAAAAGCATTTACACGAACCTCTGCCAAAGGTGCAAATAGAAGTTGATGATTCTTATCGGGGAGTTTAATATCGGCGTAGATAATACCAGATTAAAAAAAACGCCGGAAATATATGAGTTTCAAACTTAAGGTTCGAATCCTGCTCTCCTCACCAAAAAAGTCCTAATGAAAATTATGGCTTTTTTGCTTTTTTTTAAAAGACTAAAAAATAAGTCAAATCCTAAAGTTGTCGAGAAATAAAAAGATTATTTCCTTCGCTTTTGTGAATTAAAGTTGACAGGTTTCAAAAACCTGTCAGCTTTGGTATTTAGGGTATTTAGCTCTATTTTAAATTTAATGATCCTTTTATAAAATATTTTGGATAACTGAACATCAAATTTTAACAGGATTGCATTAATTCAGTTATGTACTTTAAATTTTCTAAAATCCTATGTGTGATCAAAAAAGACATCACTTTCAGATTTCTTATCACGAGCATTTGCATGGCAGATTCTGGGATCAAGACATATTGTTGTGGAGGAACAAATATCTTGTACTTCTGTAATTTCTAATCAAGTTAAAAAGTTGTGAAATAATTTTTAGAAATTTCTTTTGTTAGAAGTAGCACATCATATACTTTTTGGCCAGAGCTTTTTAAGTACCTAATTTTCTAACTTCTCGCTTTGACAATCTCGCAAAGACGCCAAGCCGCTAAGTTTTTTCCTATTTTTAAGCTCCACCTTTCTGTTTTCTACTTTCTCGCTTTGGATTTCTAAAAATAGTATAGAGTCTCAAACTTTTTTTCTGTTTTTTCATTAAAACTTTGCGATTTTGCGTCTTTGCGAGATTTTTACTTCCCCACAACTTTCGGACTTGATCCAGATTCTGTCAAAACTTTGAAAAGCAGTAGTAGAAATATTGGAATTACTATAAAAAGAAAGAACAAAAAAAAGCCCTAATGAAAATTAGGACTTTTTAGTGGGGAGAGCAGGATTCGAACCTGCGAAGTTCACACAGCAGATTTACAGTCTGCCCTCGTTGGCCGCTTGAGTATCTCCCCGAAGCTTGTTTTGTTGCGCTTAGTTGTGCTAAGCGGTTGCAAATATAGGAATGTTTTTCATGTTTGCAAATAAAAATCCTCTGCTCTTACAGGAATCTTTTGTGTGTTTTTTGAAAATTGATTTTCTAAGATGTCGAACATTCTGAAAATAACTGTTTTAACACTAAGGACTGAACTCTTACTGGTGAGAAAATTTATTCTAAGAAAGTTGCTTTTTTTTATAAAATCAAGCTGTCAAGTCCAAAAGCTCTGTGAAAGCAAGAAGTAAAGATAAATATTGTTAACCTATTTACAATATTACAAGAAGACAGTGCAGGCAAAAGACACACCCGTAACTTCTTGTTTCTGAAAAAAACGCTACTTAAACTATAAAAAACATCTGGTATAAATTATTTTATATACCAGATGTAATTAAAAACCAACCTCAATAATTAAAACCTTTTATTCTACTAAATAAGAAATCGTATCGGATTCACAAAGCCTGAAATATCCTAATGCGAAATTTTTAGCGTCATTACTATTCACAATATTTCCTCTAATGTTACTTGGTGGCGTAGAAGAGGCATTTCCGCCTGACGCTCTCAATATTAGATTCATATAATTGTAAAACTTTTTAGAAATACCACGATGTACAATCGCAACTGTTTTCCCGGGCTTCATATCCGCATCTGCAAAACTGGTATTCATAATATTTCCATTTGTTGATTCATCATCAGTTAAGGTGTATTCCGGATAACGCAGAAAGTCTCCTGTGTAATCTACCAGATAATAATTCTCCTGATCGACCGGATCATTAAAATAATAGGTCAGCACAATTAAATCCGGTCCTGTTATATCCGGCATTAGCGTCTGTTCAACCCTATTAATTGGAGTTACAGAAGTTAACTTTTCAACTGCCGTAAAACTTTGTCCCTCTACTGTTACATACAAAGTATACTCCATATTAATAACGGGAACAAAATTAGTACATACATAGGAACCCGGTGCAGACTCCGTAAAAGTAAAAACATCTCCATTAGTGTTTTCAACCCTTACTTGCGCTCCGGAAACTTTTGGTGTAGTTGTACTGTAATAAGGAGCCATTTTACTGATCTTTATTACCTGATTATTGCCACTTGTTCCTTTCTTCCATTGTATCTCGGCATCTATAACTATTTTAGGTTCTCCAGTATCCAAATCCAGGTGTACGACCTCTTCACAAGATGTAAAGAACAAAACAAAAAGAAGACTAAACAAAGTCAATCCTTTACTTTTTAACATATATTTTTTTAATCTCTGCATGCTATTAAAATTTAAAATTATAAGAAATACCAGGTACAAACCCATAAATGGATAACTTTCTTGTTTCATTATCTCCTGTATCATCGTTTGTTGTAAACGTCATTGAAGCAGCATTTTTTCTACCGTAAACATTATAAATGCTAAATACCCAATAACTTTGCCATCCCTTCTTTTTATCCGGCTTTGGCGTATAAGTTGCCGCTATATCCAAGTGATGATAAACCGGTAGTCTGTTTGCATTTCTCACTCCATAATTTGGTATATTTCTACCTCCAAATTCATAGTAACCATTCGAATACGTCACAGGCTGACCGGACTGCAATGCAAAGTTGGTATTAAAAGACCACTTCGGACTTAATGCATAACTTGTCACAATATTTAAATTATGCAGTTTGTCATATCCTGATAAGTACCAATTCCCGTTTGCGATACCTGGCTCATCGGCAGTTCTACCCGGAGTTTTTTGTTCTGTTTTAGACAATGTATAAGAAATCCATCCCGTAAATCTACCGGTGTTTTTTCTAAATAATAATTCAGCACCATAAGATCTGGCTTTACCATTCAGAATAACTCTTTCGATATTATTATTTCCTAATATACTTGCGTCATCAATATAATCCATACGATTTTGAACATTCTTATAGAATAACTCTCCTTCAAAAGAATAATCATTATCCTTAAAATTTTTAAAATATCCTACCGCATATTGATCTAATAGTTGAGGTTTGGTAAATGGTCCGCTAGGTGTCCAAACATTCATTGGTGATAGGGACTGATAATTGGATAATATATGAACATATTGTGCCATCCTGTTGTAACTTGCTTTTACTGAAGTATTTTCGTTAAAAGCGTAGGATAATGCAAAACGTGGTTCAAAATTATTAAAACTGCTTATGACTTCTCCACTTCCGTATGAAACTGTTCCTGTTGGAGTACCTTGTTCATAAATATCATAAATTGGATTATATACTACGGCCATATCATTTTCATAGGTGCTGATCTCTTCTGCACCTAAACGATAAAACATACTATAACGCAATCCGTAACGAAGGTTAAGTTTCTTAGTAATCTGATGTTCAAAATCAATATATGCAGAAGTTTCCAACGCAAACTTTTTGTCAAGTTGTCTGTAATTAACCTGAGAATCCGAAGTTGTAGGTTCTAAAACACCCGGATTAAAATTATAATACAAACCATCAATTCCATAGTTAAGTTTAAACTTTTCTGATAGAGAATGATTCCAATTGTATTTAAGTCCATAACTCTTAATAGCACTTTTCCATTCAAAATCTTCCATTTCAATTCCTAGACTAAATTTATAGTCACTATAAAAGACGCCTAGCTTTGTATCTAATTTATCAGAAAATTTATGGGTCCAATTTAAGATACCCATTGTATTCCCATATGAATTGGTAAATCGTTTGCTTATTTCAAATGTATCGTTCCCTAAATATCCCGAGAAAGCAAGCGTGTTATTGGCGCTCAATCGATAGTTAAACTTTGCATTAAGATCATAGAACATAGCAGTACTCTTAATATCTGTCACTTTCAAAAATAAGTGAGCGTACGAAGCACGTCCTGCTATAATAAAGGAACCTTTGTCTTTTTTTACAGGGCCTTGCACCAATAACCTACTGGATGCTGTACCAATACCTCCATTTATCTTGTATTCTTCAAAATTTCCAGTTTGTTGGCTCACATCAAGAACAGAAGAAACACGACCCCCAAATTTAGAAGGAATACCTCCTTTGTATAAATCCAATCCACTAACAATATCTGCATTAAAAACAGAGAAAAAACCAAACAAATGAGAATCATTGTATACCGGAGCACCATCCAAAAGAATTAAATTCTGATCGGCAGCACCACCGCGAACATTAAATCCTGATGAAGCTTCTCCTCCGTTAGTAACTCCCGGTAATGTCAAGATCGCCTTTAAAGGATCTGCCTCGCCCATAACAACCGGAATCCTCTTTATCTCTTCCATATTAAGCTTATTGACACTCATTTGAGGATTCTTGATATCAACTGCTTTCGTACCGATTATGATTACCTGTTCCAATTGTTGGCTATCATCTTTCATAACAAAATTCATTGTCATATCATCCGAAATTGTAACCAGTTCTTCTATATTTTTAAAACCCATAGAACGAATCCGAACCGTATAACTCCCCTTTTCCAATTCTATAGAGAACATTCCATTTGCATCGGTCACAACACCTCTTGCTAGCTCTTTTATAAAAACATTGGCACCTATTACAGGTTGATTACTCTCGTCGAGAACCTGTCCACTTAACTTACTTTTTTTAGTTGTATTTAAAGTTTTTTGTTTTACTAAAATAGAATTCCCTGCAATTGAAAATTCAATAGAAGAGCTCTTGTTTAGCGCAACAACAAGCTCATTTATTGGTGTATCTTTATAAATATCTTCTTTTGTAAAATATTTTTGATTTGTATCAATTTGATCTGCAACTGAAAAATTTAAATCTGTCTGATTTTCAATTTGTTTAAATAATTCTTTGAGGGTTATCTTACTATCTACGGCTACAGTTACATTTTGGGAAAACATACGTAAACTGAATAAAGAAAAGCATGCTAAAATGATATGCTTCATGAATTTTATATTTAAAATATTATTAAATTAGATAGTTTTATACTACCCTTGACATAAGTACATTCTTTCTCTTCTATTGAAAAGCAATCTATTTTAATGATCCATTTATTACAAGTTTTAAGTTAGACATTTCTACTATTATTATCGTTTTAACCTTCTTTTTACTTATTCACACCGTACTTTATTTGTTGCAATACGGTATTGAAATAAGTTTTAACCAAATGCAAAATCGAAGTTTTTGTCTATCAAATTCTTTCTTGTTAAAAATGCGACAACTCTTTTCTTCGACATGCTTTTGTTTTAAGTATAACAAACGGAAATAGGAAAGTTCCTAATGAAAAACATTGTTTTTTTTATAATTTTACTTACAAACCAAAATACAAGTCGTAATTTTATTTTAAGAAAAGCCTTAAGAATAAATAACTAACTAACAAGCAACACCTTACAGATTAAGGTGTTTTTAATATGAAACTGATGACCGATTTATAAAAATGTAAAAATCTTATTTTCTTTTCCCAAAGATTCCCATTTATGCCTCTAAAGATGTCATCCGGCCTGGGAAAAATCAACTTGAATGGTTTCTTTTTATTGAAAATAATATTGGGAAATGCCTTTTAAAAAACAAAAACGCATCAAATATTTCCGATTGTATGATGGCATTATACAATTACACCACCGAATCCTTGATCTGAGAATACAGTAAAAAAAAGGTACTGCATCGAAGAACTATAACAATAAAAAGCTGCATTCTGAAATGCATCAGAAGCAGCTTTTTTATTTAGTCAATTTTTAGATTCTTAAACTAAAAACATCGGTATTAATCCCTTAAATAGATTTCAATCTATACTATATCAGAAGACAAGCGAATATCTCTCGTGCTAGTATTTTAATGCTGTAAAATATGATATGCAAGATCTCTACTTTTAATTATACCAGTACATCTGAGTAATTATAAAAAATCTCTTTTTCTCCAAAAAGTCTTTCAGAAATAATGTTTCTTTCTCTACAGTATTCGATAAGGATATTAGACTGTACAATCGGATTGGATTCATCGGTATATTTTATACTACTAATGAATTCCAACCAAGGTTCTTGTCCCATGGCATAAACATATACTTCTTTTGCATTAAAAGCGTTAATAAGTCCTTTACCTTTTTCAAAATTAGAGCCGGCCAATCTGCGCGATATATCTTTATCTCTAGGTAAACTCTCTGTTAACAACGGACCATAAAGCCATGATAAAGGGGCACCATCACACTCCATTCCCAGAAAAAGAACATCAATATCTCCTAAAACTGCTTGAACGTGCTGATATAATCGGGACTCAATATTACAGGAATCTGCAACAAAAAGCATTTTAAAATCTCCAACACTTACATGATGGCAAATTTTTGCCTGTATGTTTAAATCCGAATGTTCTCCAACAAAAGGCACACCGGTTATTACACAATCACTAAATTTGATTGCTTCCATCTCATCAATTTCGATCACATTGTCAAAACCAATAGCATTTAACATCAATTTTATACTTGGATCCTGTAAAGCACCATTAGATGCTCTGGGCACTACAATATTCTTAATCTTGTGACGTAAAGGAATTAAAGTTTCGAATAAAATATGGTCCTGGTGATTGTGTGTAATCAAAACGTAATCAATACTATCCGGCAAATCCATATCGGAGTATCGCTCTACTTCCTGAGGGTATCCATAATAACTGATTACGGGGTCTAACATTATACTGACCTCTTTTGTTTCCACGAGAATACAAGCATGACCGAAATATCTCATTCTAACTTTGTCTCCTTCATAGTTATTGTACTCTTTTGGAGCCTCAGTAGTAAAAAAGGACTCAAAGAGAGGTGCTTGCTCATCACTAATTCCTAATAATTCTTTTATAGAATCAAAATCGCCCGGATTTTTCTTCATTTTGCTCAACGCATCCAGACCTTTGTGGCTAAATGGAATATTCAAATGAATTTTTTCGTTATCTGCTAAACGCGGTGTACTTAAAACAAAAGGACGCTCATCATTTTCTGTTAACCACAATAATATACTTTGTGAAGCTGGGTTGTAAAATTTGCTATGATACAAAAGTGGTTCAAAAAATCGAAAAGAGGCTTGATTGTTCAGATCATAATAAAGTTCTACATATCCTTTAAGTATTTCAGGAATTTCATCGTACAATGGATCTAAAGAATACCCTTTTGCTTTGTTTTTCAAAAGAGTGTCAAGAGTCTTGATCGCTTCACTAAAAGCAATCATATCTTTTTGTTTCTCTAGAGTTTCTTCTTTTAATTTCTGGATTTCGTCAACCCTTTTTCCACCATAATCAATAAAAGGACCTCCTAACATTTTAGGGTTTTTAACTGCCGCAGCATGAGCTGAAGGTGCCTGAATATAGGAGTTCATAATTTTTAAATTTCGACCTGTTATATTCATTGCACTGGTGGCAGGAGAAATCAAGTGACTCCATGCATACCAATTATCAAACAATGGTTCAATTACTACATTTGGCTTTAGAAACAATTTCTGATTATTCATTTTTTTCAAATAGTTTAATATTAAGCTTAAATAGAAAGCTTTTTTTCTTTTTTATTACTTACGATAGCTGTTGACACTAATGCTTTTTAGGAATGAAGTATGGATAACTCGGGAAATCTTTTATAGGGTCAAAAACTTTATTTGACCCTAAAATTCAACTTTTCTACATTTCGTATACACTCTCCTGTATGTGTCAGAGAAAGTTTGTTCATCATCCCTAAAAAAATTAGTATCTCTTTATTTATGTTTTATTTTTTTGTTTTTGCATTTTACTTAATTATTTATTTGTTGTATTTCTGATGTGAGCTCATTTAAACTTATTAAAATATCTGAAATTTCTTTGATATAAGTGTTGTCTAATAACGTGATGTGGGTAGAAGGAATATTATGTACTATTACCTGTTCAGTAGTATACTCTTGCCATCCGTAATCAAATTCTTCTATATCATTTTCAACCGTTATTATTTTATTCTCAATTTCACTTTCTATTTCAGTATACATTGCTCTGAACAGAATAATTGGCACCTTTAATTTTGGCTTGTTTTTGGCTATATAAATGTAATTTTCGTTTCGGAAAATAACTTCTAAATGGCCTCTTACTTCATCCTCATTAATTTTTAGTTTGGAGTCACTTAACACTTTAGTCACAGCCTCGATTTGTTCTTCTGCTGTTTTGTTTTCAAGCACTAAATCAGACCAATTAAATTCATCTCCGAACATGGCTTGAATAAGTATTTTTAATGAACTGCGATACGAATCATCTCGTTCCTTATTTTCACTTCTATCAACGTCAAATCCCATAAAAGAACTATCCAAAATCAATAATTCTTCAACATCAAATCCCTTATCTTGCAATTGCACTGCCATTTCATAAGCCAGTATTCCGCCAAGGGAATATCCACCAAGTCGATATGGTCCATATTGATCTATTTTTTGCATTTCTTCTATAAACTTAGAAGCCATTTCTTCAATAGATTCTGAAACTGGAGATTTTCCATTTAATCCCGGGGATTGAAATGCATATACCGGTTGCTCATCTCCCAGTAATTTGACTAGCTCAATATAACAGTTAACTGTTCCACCTCCCGGTGGAGCCAAATATATCGCTTTATTACTACCTTTCTTTTGTAAAGGTATTAAGATATTTTCCTTAGCAGATTGCATTGAATCTATATTCTCTACAAAATTAGATATCGTTGGATATTCAAATATGGTCATAATATTTGTATTCGAATCCAATACTTCATTAATTTTTGCAACTAGTTTTATTGCTAATAAACTATGTCCACCCAACTCAAAGAAGTTATCATGAATCCCTATTTTTTCTATTCCCAACAACTGCTGCCAGATAACTGCCAACTGTTTTTCCAGGTCTGTACCCGGAGCCACAAACTCTTTACTGGATAACTCAGAACTATCAGGATCCGGTAAAGCTTTCTTGTCCAATTTACCATTAGAGGTTAATGGCAACTGATCCATCTCAACCCAGAACATCGGAACCATATACTCCGGAAGACTTACTCTTAAGCGTTCCTGTAAATCTGTTGTATTTAATTTATCGCCTGAAACTACATAACCGATCAAACGTTTGTTCCCAACTTCATCCTCTCTGGCTAAAACACAACACTGGATAATTTCTGAAAATGAAGACAATACATTTTCAATCTCACCCAACTCGATGCGGTATCCGCGAATCTTTACCTGATTGTCCTTTCTACCGATATATTCTATATTTCCGTCAGCTAACCAACGTACTAAATCACCGGTCTTATACATTCTGTCTCCTTCAACAAAAGGATTCGCTATAAAGTTCTCTTTCGTTAATTCTTCCTGATTCAGATAACCGCTGGCTACACCTGATCCCCCAATGCATAACTCTCCAATAACACCAATTGGCACTAGATCTAATGAAGGATTTAAAACATACAAATTGGTATTGGTCAAAGGCTTACCTATTGGAATCGTTGTTGCTGAACCTGAGATCTCAAAAACAGCATAACAAGTAGCATACACGGTTGTCTCTGTAGGTCCATAGACATGGTGAATTTTTCCAGATCCTAATCCTGATAACATTTTTCGTACTGGAGTTATTGAAACTTTTTCACCTCCAAATAACAACAATCTTAAACTTGACAATAAGGATAAATCATATTCTGCCAAAGAATTAAACAAGGCAGTAGTAATAAATATAACACTTAATTCATTCCTGTTTATAACCTTAGATAAAGCCCCGGCATCTGAAGCCACAGATTTATCTATTAAATAAAGACTCGCTCCATTTAAAAGACTGCCAAAAATCTCATAAGTCGATCCGTCAAAAGCATAATTAGACCATTGAAGTACTCGATCTGAACAATTAATTGCGATCGCACTCGATGGATCATTAATCAAAGTAATTACATTCTCGTCACTGATCGAAATTCCTTTTGGTACTCCTGTTGTGCCCGAAGTATACATAACGTAGGCTACGGAAGCAGGATGTCTTTCATTTACCACTTTTGAAGATTCATAAGCAGAAGATTCTGCTATATCTAAGAAGAAAATAAAATCTGAAACTGATAAACTTGATAATAAAGAGTCTTCTCTGTAAAGAAGAAAATTCACACTCGAATCCTCTACTATATACGATAATCGTTTAGAAGGTAAGGTAGGATCTAAAGGAACATAAGTACATCCTGATTTTAGAATCCCTAATATACTAACGATCATATCAAAACTTCTGTTAAACAAGATTCCTATTCGCGAATCACTAATCACTCCCATCGATTCAAAATAATGAACCAATTGGTTGGATCGCTCGTCCAGTTCTTTATAAGTCATCACCTGATCTTCAAAAACCAAGGCTATTGCTTGTGGTGTTTTAAGAACCTGATCATTAAATAAATCTACTATCGTTTTATCCTGAGGGTATGCAAATGCAGTATCATTAAAAACAGTCAATAACTGCTGCTTATCCTCCTGGTCAAGCATAGAAAGACTCTCTATTGGTTGGTTCACATCATTGACAATACTTACCAGCAATTCTTTATAATGCAACAACATTCGATCAATCGTTGTCTTATCAAATAAGGCGGTACAATACATTACATCCAATGCAGTACCATTACTCTCTTCCGATACATTCAGTGTTAAATCAAACTGAGATGTAACGGTATCAAATTCATAATCTGAAAGAGTAATACCTTCCAGACCATTTCCTTCTTCTGATTCTTCCGACCCTTGTGGAGTATTTTGCAATACGAACGCCACCTGAAACAATGGTGTCATACTTCTGTCTCGGGTAGTAACCACTCGATCTACAACCTTCTCAAATGGAACCGACTGATGGTCATATGCTCCTAATGTAGTTTCTTTTACTCTTTCTAAAAGTTCCTTGAAACTTGGATTACCTCCAAGATCACTGCGAAGTGCCAACACATTTACAAAAAAGCCAATCATGCCTTCCAACTCCGCTTGGGTTCGATTAGCAATAGAAGTACCAACACAGATATCATCTTGCCCGCTATAACGCGACAACAATACCTTAAAGGCAGACAACATTACCATAAATAAGGTAACACCTTCTCTTTGACACAATGCATTTAAAGACTCATTAAGTTCATTATCCAAAACTAAAGAAGCCCTCAAACCTGCTGTACTTTGCACAGAAGGACGAGTATAATCTGTTGGCAATGATAAAGTAGGCAGTCCTTGCAACTTCTCTTCCCAATACGATAACTGTGCTTCTAAAACAGCTCCTTCGAGATACTTTCTTTGCCAGATTGCATAATCTGAATATTGCAGAGTAAGTTCCGGTAAAACAGCAGTTCTTCCAGATTGGAGAGCACTGTAAAACTCCATAAACTCATTTACTAAAATCCCTTCTGACCAAGCATCACTGGCAATATGATGAAACACACAAGCCAATACATACTGCTGGTTTCCTAAATCATACAAACAACTTCTTAACTTATATTCTTTTGCTAAATCAAAAGGTAATATCAGGTAATCCTGCAGACTACTCTCTAACAATGCTGTATCTTCTATTTTTATCTGATCAAGCTTCCAGTTTTCTGCACCTATTATTGCCTGATAGCCTACTCCATCTTCGGATAAAAGAATTGTGCGCAATACCTCATGACGCGAAACTATACTTTGCAAGGTTTGTCCTAAAATCGACACATCCACTGCTCCTTCCAAACGGAAGACAATCGGGATATGGTATTCTGTACTGCCTTGCAATTGGTCCAAAAACCACAAACGTTCCTGACTGAAAGACAATGGAATTCGCGCCGGACGCTCCTCCACAACAATAGTCGGCAATAATATTCCTGTAGATTGAACCGATACATGTGCCCCTAATGCGGCTATGCTAGTGTACTCAAAAACTTCTCTGATAGAAACCTCAATAGACAATTCTTTACGAATCATCGACACCAATCGGGTAGCCAGTAAACTATGACCTCCTAATTCAAAGAAGTTATCATAAATCCCTACTTTTTCTATTCCCAATAAATTCTGCCAGATAACAGCCAATTGTTCTTCTGTCTCTGTGCGTGGTGCAACATATTCCTGTGTAGAGAGATCTGAATTATCCGGATCCGGTAACGCTTTTCTGTCCAATTTACCATTAGGAGTTAACGGCAGCTGATCCAACTCAACCCAGATCATCGGAACCATATACTCGGGTAAACTTGATTTTAGCTGTTCTTGTACATCTGCTTTATCCAGTTTGCCTTCTACCACCACATAACCAACCAAACGTTTGTTACCACTTGCATCCTCTTTGGCCAATACTCCACACTGAATAATTCCAGATAAAGAAGACAAAGCATTCTCGATCTCACCAAGCTCAATACGATACCCTCGAATCTTAACCTGATTGTCTTTCCTGCCGATAAACTCAAGACTTCCGTCAGCAAGCCAACGCACTAAATCGCCTGTCTTATAAATTCTGTCTCCTCCTGCAAAAGGATTCGCTATAAATTTCTCTTGGGTTAATTCTTCTCTGTTTAAATAACCACGTCCTACTCCTACACCACTAACCCATAACTCTCCAACAACTCCAATCGGACATAAATTATCATACGCATCTACAACATACAACTGCATATTGGCTACAGGCTTACCTATAGGAACTACAACTCCAGAAGGAGCCTCGTACATAATATGAAGACTGACATCATCTGATGCTTCTGCAGGACCATAAGCATTCACTACAGCAATAGAAGGAAACGACGCAAACCAGGATTCCAATAATGAAATCGTAGCCGCTTCTCCTGTAACCAGAAAATAACGTAAATCTTCCAAACCTTTTCTTGAACCTGTTTCCAATAAATTCAATATGTAAGAAGGAACTAACTGAAGATGCGTAACTCCATAAGAACATAAAGCATTCTGAAAATCATTGGTGTCCAAGATCATGGACTCACTGTAAATCGCAATACGACCTCCACATAATAAACCACTTAATAATTGCCATACCGAAATATCAAAAGTAAAAGGCGCTGTAAAGGCAACAACGCTGGTACTGTCCATATTCAAATCATCAATCATAATCAAAAGATGGTTCAATAACCCACTATGCTCAATCATAGCTCCTTTGGGAGCTCCCGTACTTCCCGAGGTATAAATAACATAACTCAACGAAGCAGGTGAATACGAAATACCTAATGGTTCTACAGAGCAATTGGCATATACCGAAGAGGAATCATCCAAAACGATAATCTTACTATCACTTAAGATCGCAGACAAAGCCTCTTTGCTTGATTCATCGGTAAGAACCAAAGAACAACCGGTATCCTGAGCAATATAGGAAATACGGGATGCCGGATAATCCGGTTTAACAGGCACATAAGCTCCTCCTGATTTTAAAATACCCAAGATCCCCACAAGCATATTCAAACTACGATCTACACAGATACCTACCAGGCTATCTGCCACCACACCCTGATCATGAAGATAATGGGCCAGCTGATTAGAACGCTTATCTAACTCTTTGTAACTTAACTCTTCCGAGCCAAAAACTACAGCGATAGCATCAGGCGTTTTTTGCACCTGCTGCTCAAACAAATCAACTACCGTCTGATCCAATGGATATTCTACAAACGTATCGTTGAAAACAGCTGCTATCTGATGGGATTCCGCCGCAGTCAACATAGGCAAACTATGTATTGGCTGACTGATATCATTCAACATATTCACCAACAACTCTTTATAATGCAACAACATACGATCAATCGTAGTCTGGTCAAATAAAGCGGTGCAATAATTTATTCCTACCGAAATATCAAAATCATTTTCTGTGATACTCAACATCAAATCAAATAGAGATGTAGCATCAGAATATTCATGTTCGGAAATTATAAGATTTTCCAAACTTGGACTTTCTTCTTTCGAATTTTCAATCTCATTATGAAAATCAAACATAACCTGAAACAAAGGTGTCATACTTCTGTCACGAGTAGTTACTACACGGTCTACCACTTTCTCAAATGGAGCCAGCTGATGATCATAACTACCCAATGTCGTTTCTTTTACTCGGGATAAAAGTTCTTTAAAATCCGGATTACCACCCAAATCACTACGAAGAACCAAAGTATTGACAAAAAAGCCAATCATCCCTTCTAACTCCGATTGGGTACGGTTAGCAATTGGAGTTCCCACACAGATATCGTCCTGACCACTATAACGTGACAACAATACTTTAAAGGCAGCTAACATTACCATAAACATGGTAACCCCTTCTCTTTGGCATAACGCTCTTAAAGACTCACTAATTTCTTTGTCCAAAAACAAGAAAGCACTTGAACCTGCCATACTCTGCACAGCAGGGCGAGGATAATCTGTTGGTAAAGATAAGGTAGCCACTCCTTGAAGCTTCGCTTCCCAATACGCTAACTGTGCATCTAAAACAGCTCCTTCGAGATATTTTCTTTGCCAGATCGCATAATCGGAATATTGTAACGTTAACTCCGGTAAAACAGCTGTTCTGCCAGATTGAAGAGCACTGTAAAGCTCCATAAACTCACTTATCAAAATACCACCTGACCAGCCATCGCTAACAATGTGATGAAGTACACAAGCCAGTACATACTGCTGATTTCCTAAATCGTACAGACAGCTTCTTAACTTATAATCCTTTGCTAAATCAAAAGGACTCATCAGATAATCCTGCAGACTACTCTCTAAGAGTGATTCGTCTGTTATTTTTACCTGATCCAGTGTCCAGTCTTCTGCAGCTATTATTTGCTGATATCCTACACCATCTTCGGATAAAAGAATCGTACGCAATACCTCATGACGTGACACTATATTGTGTAATGTTTGTTCTAAAATCGATACATCTACCACTCCTTCCAAACGAAGCACTGTAGGAATATGATACTCTGTACTACCCTGCAACTGATCCAAAAACCACAAACGTTCCTGACTAAAGGACATTGGAATTCGCTCGGGACGATGCTCTGAAACAATAGTAGGAAGTAATACTCCTTTTGACTGAACCGATACATGAGCTCCTAAGGCTGCTATAGTAGTGTGTTCAAATACGTCCACAATTTCAATTTCTATCGTCAACTCTTTACGAATCATCGATACTAATCGGGTCGCCAATAAACTATGTCCACCCAACTCAAAGAAGTTATCATGAATCCCTATTTTTTCTATTCCCAACAACTGCTGCCAGATAATAGCTAACTGTTTTTCAATATCTGTACCCGGAGCCACAAACTCTTTACCGGATAACTCAGAACTATCCGGATCCGGTAAAGCTTTCTTGTCCAATTTACCATTAGAGGTTAATGGCAATTGATCCAGCTCAACCCAGAACATCGGAACCATATACTCCGGAAGACTTACTCTTAAGCGTTCCTGTAAATCTGTTGTATTTAATTTACCTTCTGAAACTACATAACCGATCAAACGTTTATTGCCTCCTTCATCCTCTCTGGCTAAAACACAACACTGGATAATTCCTGATACCGAAGAAAGCGCAGTCTCGATCTCTCCAAGCTCAATTCGATAACCACGAATCTTTATCTGATCGTCTTTTCTTCCAACATATTCTATATTTCCATCCGGTAGCCAGCGCGCTAAATCGCCTGTCTTATAAATTCGGTCTCCTTCTATAAAAGGATTCGCTATAAACTTCTCTTGGGTTAATTCTTCCTGATTCAAATATCCCTTGGCCAAACCTGATCCACCCACACATAACTCTCCGATAACACCAATTGGCAATAGATTCAATTTGGAATCTAAGATATAAGCCTGACTATTTTTAATAGGTTTACCGATCGGAATGTTTCTATGAGTAACTTCATCAATACTATAGGTTGTAGAAAAAGTAGTATTTTCTGTAGGACCATAACCATTGACAATATGCAGCTGTGGATAAAGTTCTTTTAATTTATTGGTATAATTAAACAAAACTACATCACCTCCAACTACTAAATCAATTAAATTTTCAAAAACAGCTACATCATCTTCTACTACTTGATGAAACCAAGAGGCTGTCATCCACATAGTAGTAACTTTATGTTTTATAATAAGTTCTTTTAAATTTACGACACTCAATAATGTATTTGTATCTGCTAATATTAATTGTCCTCCATTTAATAAAGTACCGAAAAATTCTATGGTCGTAGCATCAAAAGAAATAGATCCTGTTGACAACCATACCGTATCTGAATTCAATGAGATATAATCACAGCTTTTACATAAACTAACAATATTATCATCTGTTATCATCACTCCTTTTGGGTTACCTGTAGTTCCTGACGTATACATAACGTAGGCTACGGAAGCAGGATGTCTTTCATTTACCACTTTTGAAGAATCGTAAGCAGAAGATTCTGCTATATCTAAAAAGAAAATAAAATCTGAAACGGATAAACTTGATAATAAAGAGTCTTCTCTGTAAAGAAGAAAATTCACGCTCGAATCTTCTACTATATGCGATAATCGTTTAGAAGGTAAGGTAGGGTCTAAAGGAATATAAGTACATCCTGATTTTAGGATCCCTAATATACTAACGATCATATCAAAACTTCTGTTAAACAAGATTCCTATTCGCGAATCACTAATCACTCCCATCGATTCAAAATAATGAACCAATTGGTTGGATCGCTCGTCCAGTTCTTTATAAGTCATTACCTGATCTTCAAAAACCAAGGCTATTGCTTGTGGTGTTTTAAGAACCTGATCATTAAATAAATCCACTATTGTTTTGTCCTGAGGGTATGCAAATGCAGTATCATTAAAAACAGTCAATAATTGCTGTTTATCCTCCTGGTCAAGCATAGAAAGACTCTCTATTGGTTGGTTCATATCTTTGACAACACTTACCAACAATTCTTTATAATGCAACAGCATACGATCAATTGTAGCTTTATCAAACAAAGCAGTACAATATTCTATAGTTAACAGAATCATTGAATCCTCTTCAGACGCGTTCAATGTTAAATCTGACTTCGAAGTAACGGCATCAAATTCATAACCTGAAAGGGTAACATTTTCTAAACCTTTTCCTGTTTCTCCCAACTCTTCCGGTGCATTATGCAATACAAATAACACCTGGAATAATGGACTCATACTCCTGTCACGATTAATAATCATTCGATCTACGATCTTCTCAAATGGAACCAACTGATGGTCATATCCTCCTAATGTAGTTTCTTTTACTCTTTCTAAAAGTTCCTTGAAACTTGGATTACCTCCAAGATCACTGCGAAGTGCCAACACATTTACAAAAAAGCCAATCATGCCTTCCAACTCCGCTTGGGTTCGATTAGCAATAGAAGTACCAACACAGATATCATCTTGCCCACTATAACGCGACAACAATACCTTAAAGGCAGACAGCATAACCATAAACAAGGTAACACCTTCTCTTTGACACAATGCATTTAAAGACTCACTTAGTTCTTTATCCAAAACTAAAGAAGCCCTCGAACCTGCTGTACTTTGCACAGAAGGACGAGCATAATCTGTTGGTAATGATAAGGTAGGCAGTCCTTGTAACTTCTCTTCCCAATACGATAACTGTGCTTCTAAAACAGCTCCTTCGAGATACTTTCTTTGCCAGATCGCATAATCTGAATATTGCAGAGTAAGTTCCGGTAAAACAGCAGTTCTTCCAGATTGAAGAGCACTGTAAAACTCCATAAACTCATTTACTAAAATCCCTTCTGACCAATCATCACTGGCAATATGATGAAACACACAAGCCAATACATACTGCTGATTTCCTAAATCGTACAGACAGCTTCTTAACTTATATTCTTTTGCTAAATCAAAAGGTAACATCAGATAATCCTGCAGACTACTCTCTAACAATGCTGGATCTTCTATTTTTTTCTGATCAAGCTTCCAGCTTTCTGCACCTATTATTTCCTGATAGCCTACTCCGTCTTCTGATAAAAGAACTGTGCGCAATACCTCATGACGCGAAACTATACATTGCAAGGTTTGCCCTAAAATAGACGCATCCACTGCTCCTTCCAAACGAAGAACTATAGGAATATGATAGGCAACACTTCCTTCTAACTGATCCAAAAACCACAAACGTTCCTGACTGAAAGACAATGGAATTCGCGCCGGACGCTCCTCCACAACAATAGTCGGCAATAATACTCCTGTAGATTGAACCGATACATGTGCCCCTAATGCGGCTATGCTAGTGTACTCAAAAACTTCTCTGATAGAAACCTCAATAGACAATTCTTTACGAATCATCGACACCAATCGGGTCGCCAGTAAACTATGACCTCCTAATTCAAAGAAGTTATCATAAATCCCTACCTTTTCTATTCCCAATAAATTCTGCCAGATAACAGCCAACTGTTCCTCTGTCTCTGTACGTGGTGCAACATACTCCTGTGTAGAAAGATCTGAATTATCCGGATCCGGTAACGCTTTTCTGTCCAATTTACCATTAGGAGTTAACGGTAACTGATCCAGCTCAACCCAGATCATCGGAACCATATACTCGGGTAAACTTGATTTCAATTGTTCTTGTAGATCTGCTTTATCCAGTTTGCCTTCTACCACCACATAACCAACCAAACGTTTGTTACCACTTGCATCCTCTTTGGCCAATACTCCACACTGGATAATTCCAGATAAAGAAGATAAAGCATTCTCGATCTCACCAAGCTCAATACGATACCCTCGAATCTTAACCTGATTGTCTTTCCTGCCGATAAACTCAAGGCTTCCGTCAGCAAGCCAACGTACTAAATCGCCTGTCTTATAAATTCTGTCTCCTCCTGCAAAAGGATTCGCTATAAACTTCTCTTGAGTTAATTCTTCTCTGTTTAAATAACCACGTCCTACTCCTACACCACTAACCCATAACTCTCCAACAACTCCAATCGGACATAAATTATCATACGCATCTACAACATACAACTGCATATTGGCTACAGGTTTACCTATAGGAACTACAACTCCAGAAGGAGCCTCGTACATAATATGAAGACTGACATCATCTGATGCTTCTGCAGGACCATAAGCATTCACTACAGCAATAGAAGGAAACGACGCAAACCAGGATTCTAATAATGAAATCGTAGCCGCTTCTCCTGTAACCAGAAAATAACGTAAATCTTCCAAACCTTTCCTTGAACCTGTTTCCAATAAATTCAATATGTAAGAAGGAACTAATTGAAGATGCGTAACTCCATAAGAACATAAAGCATTCTGAAAATCATTGGTGTCCAAGATCATGGACTCACTGTAAATCGCAATACGACCTCCACATAATAAACCACTTAATAATTGCCATACCGAAATATCAAAAGTAAAAGGCGCTGTAAAGGCAACAACGCTGGTACTGTCCATATTCAAATCATCAATCATAATCAAAAGATGGTTCAATAACCCACTATGCTCTATCATAGCTCCTTTGGGAGCTCCCGTACTTCCCGAGGTATAAATAACATAACTCAACGAAGCAGGTGAATACGAAATACCTAATGGTTCTACAGAGCAATTGGCATATACCGAAGAGGAATCATCCAAAACAATAATCTTACTATCACTTAAAATCGCAGACAAAGCCTCTTTACTTGATGCATCTGTAAGAACCAAAGAACAACCGGTATCCTGAGCAATATAGGAAATACGGGATGCAGGATAATCTGGTTTAACAGGCACATAAGCTCCTCCTGATTTTAAAATACCCAAGATCCCAACAAGCATATTCAAACTACGATCTACACAGATACCTACCAGGCTATCTGCCACCACACCCTGATCACGAAGATAATGGCCCAGCTGATTAGAACGCTTATCCAACTCTTTGTAACTTAACTCTTCCGAGCCAAAAACTACAGCGATAGCATCAGGCGTTTTTTGCACCTGCTGCTCAAACAAATCAACTACCGTCTGATCCAATGGATATTCTACAAACGTATCGTTGAAAACAGCTGCTATCTGATGGGATTCTGCCGCAGTCAACATAGGCAAACTATGTATTGGCTGACTGATATCATTCAACATATTTACCAACAACTCTTTATAATGCAACAACATACGATCAATCGTTGTCTGGTCAAATAAAGCGGTGCAATAATTTATTCCTACCGAAATATCAAAATCATTTTCTGTGATACTCAACATCAAATCAAATTGAGCTGTAGTATCTGAATATTCATGTCCGGAAATTACAAGATCTTCTATTCTTGAGGTTCCTTCTTTAGCGTTTTCAACACTGTTGTGAAAATCAAACATTACCTGAAACAAAGGTGTCATGCTTCTGTCACGAGTAGTTACTACACGGTCTACCACTTTCTCAAATGGAGCCAGTTGATGGTCATAACTATCCAATGTCGTTTCTTTTACTCGGGATAAAAGTTCTTTAAAATCCGGATTACCACCCAAATCACTGCGTAGTGCCAAGGTATTGACAAAAAAGCCAATCATACCTTCTAATTCCGATTGGGTACGATTCTCTATTGGAGTTCCCACGCAAATATCGTCCTGACCACTATAACGTGACAACAATACTTTAAAGGCAGCTAACATCACCATAAACATGGTAACCCCTTCTCTTTGGCATAACGCTTTTAAAGACTCACTAATTTCTTTGTCCAAAAACAAGAAAGCACTTGAACCTGCCATACTCTGCACAGCAGGGCGAGGATAATCTGTTGGTAAAGATAAAGTAGCCACTCCCTGAAGCTTCGCTTCCCAATACGCTAACTGCGCATCTAAAACAGCTCCTTCGAGATATTTTCTTTGCCAGATCGCATAATCGGAATATTGTAACGATAATTCCGGTAAAACAGCTGTTCTTCCAGATTGAAGAGCACTGTAAAACTCCATAAACTCATTCACCAAAATACCACCCGACCAGCCATCACTGGCAATGTGATGAAACACACAAGCCAATACATACTGCTGATTTCCTAAATCGTACAGACAGCTTCTTAACTTATAGTCCTTTGCTAAATCAAAAGGACTCATCAGATAATCCTGCAGACTACTCTCTAACAGTGATTTACCTTCTATTTTTACCTGATCCAGTGTCCAGTCTTCTGCAGGTATTACTTGCTGATATCCTACACCATCCTCTGATAAAAGAATCGTACGCAATACCTCATGACGTGACACTATACTGTGTAATGTTTGTTCTAAAATTGATACATCTACCACTCCTTCCAAACGAAGCACTGTAGGAATATGATATTCTGTACTACCTTGCAACTGATCCAAAAACCACAAACGTTCTTGACTAAAGGACATTGGAATTCGCTCGGGACGATGCTCTGAAACAATAGTAGGCAGTAATACTCCTTTTGACTGAACTGATACATGAGCTCCTAAGGCTGCTATACTTGTGTACTCAAACACTTCTCTGATAGAAACCTCAATAGACAGCTCTTTACGAATCATCGATACCAATCGGGTCGCCAATAAACTATGTCCACCCAACTCAAAGAAGTTATCATAAATCCCTACTTTTTCTATACCCAACAACTGTTGCCAGATTATAGCCAACTGTTTTTCTGTATCTGTACGTGGTGCAACATACTCTTGCGTAGAAAGATCCGAATTATCCGGATCCGGTAACGCCTTTTTATCCTGTTTACCATTTGAAGTTAACGGCATATAATCCAGTTCGACCCAGATCATTGGAACCATATACTCCGGCAGACTTAATTTTAATTGTTCTTGTAAATCAACTTTATCCAGTTCACCTTCCAGCACTACGTAACCAACCAGACGTTTGGTACCTCCTGCATTTTCTTTAGCCAAAACGCAACATTGGCTTACTGCTTCTAATGATAATAATGCATTTTCAATCTCACCCAACTCGATACGATAACCACGAATCTTTACCTGATCGTCTTTCCTTCCAACATATTCTATATTTCCATCCGGGAGCCAGCGTGCTAAATCACCTGTCTTATAAATTCGATCTCCTTCTATAAAAGGACTTACTATAAACTTCTCTTTCGTTAATTCTTCCTTATTCAAATAACCACGGGCTACACCAGCTCCACCCACACATAACTCTCCAATAACACCGATTGGTAAAAGTCGGTTGCTTTCGTCCACAATGTAAGCAGTAGTATTATCGATAGGCTTACCAATAGAAACAAGGTTCTTTATATCTCCTCTAAAAGTTGTAGAACAGATACTTGCTTCTGTAGGACCATAAGCATTGATGTAATTATAGTGCTTAGAAAATGTCTTCGCTAATTCCAAAGGTATCGACTCCCCTGCAGTAACTAAAGTTCTAATACCTTTCAAGTCTTCAACGGACAACAATTGCAAAAATGCCGGTGGCAAAGTTGTAAAGGTGATCGTATTGTTGTCTAAAAAACTTCTAAAAAATTCAATATTTGACTTTACTTCTTCTTCTATAATACACAAACGAGAACCACTCAAAAGCGAAATACAAATTTCCCAAATAGAAGCATCAAATGAAGGGCTCGCAAATTGCAAACAACTATCACTATTGCCAATAGAAAAAGCCTTAATTTGAGATAAAATGGTATTGGTAATACTCTTATGTTCAATCATTACCCCTTTAGGTTGCCCTGTACTTCCTGAAGTGTAAATAACATAGGCCAAGTCATCTGATTTTATAGCAACCTCAGGCTGAACATCTGAATAATCAGAAATAGTTTCTTTAAACAAACTCAGGAATGAATTGTCTATAATTATACTACAACCACTATCGTTTTTAATATATTCTTTTCTTTCTTCCGGATAATTAACGTCAATAGGAACATAGGCAGCTCCTGCTTTTAATATCGCTAAAAATGATACTATTAACCAATCACTGCGCTCTAAAACAACGCCAATTAAACTCTGCGAATTAATACTATTAGTGGATAATAAATAATTAGCAAGTGCATTAGAACGTTTATTTAATTCTTTATAACTTAACTCTTCTCCCTTATAAATCACCGCAATAGCAGCTGGAGTATTTTTAACCTGCTCTTCAAATAAAGCAACTATTGTTTTGTCCTTTGGATATTCTACTGCCGTAGTATTAAAAACATCTAATAATTGGTAAGATTCCTCTTTTGGCAGAATTAAGTGTTTGTTTACATTAGTCTGCAGCTGGTCCTTAAAACAATTCAAAATACTGTCCAGGTAAATATGAAAACGTTCTAATGATACTCCTGACTTTAAGTTCTTATGCAAGACATACTGAAACTCAATTTCTGTACCTCCAGTTAAATTGACTGTTAAATTTAAACTCGAGCTTGTTCGCTCAAAAGAAGACGTTTTTAACTCTTCCATACTATCTGCATCATCATTATGAGGCAAAACAGCTGTTGAAGAATTTTCTAAAATGACATCATTATATACATGAAAATCAATATAGTTGAACAATACATCAAAAAAAGAATCCTCTCTGTTTAATCCGGTAAGACGTTTGATCTCAAAAAAGGTCAGATGCCCATAGAGATTTATTTCATTCATCTTTTTTTCGACACTTTTAAAATAGGACAACCAACTTCCTCCTGATTCAAAAATATAGCGAACTGGTACGGTATTTAAAAAACATCCTAAAACTTTATCCCCATCTTTAATTGATGGACGATTATTTGCAACCAAACCAACGGTCAACTCTGTTTCATGAGTGAAGAGCTGTAATGCATAAATGTAGGCTCCAAACAATACACTCTTAAGCGTCAAATTATGCTCTTTACATTGTTGCTTTAGATCATTTAAAAAAGAAAGATCATATTGTGCTGTATAATATTCGGTTATTTCTGTTTCCTCTGAGAAAATATCTAAATATTTATATCCTGACAATTCTTCCTTCCAAAAAGAAATAGCATCAACATCTTGCTTAGCCATCAATTCTTTGATTATAAAATCACGCTGACTACAAGCCATTGCTGTAGTAGCAATAGAATTATTTCCTTTTTTTAATTCAAAATAAGTTTTGTACAGTTCCGTAACGAACGAAGCAACACTCCACCCATCCATGATAGCATGGTGAAACTGGTATACAAATAACTTAGTTTGGGAGTCAATAGTAAAAATAGTAAAACGATATAATGATCCTTCTTGAATAGTAAAAGGAACTGTTCTTTCTGAAACCAGAAATTCTTCAATTTTCCTTTCTTGTTCTTGTTTATTAAATAGCGTTAAATCTATTTCTTCTATATCAAATGAAATATCCTTATATACGATTTGAACTGGTTGTTCATAATCTGAAAAATTAAAACTGGTACGAAATATAGAGTGCTTTTCAATTAATAATGCAACTGCTTTATGAAAATTAATAGGATCGAAAGAGCCATCTATAAAAGGGAATACCATCTGATCATGAAAAACCCCTAAACTTGGATCTACTAATGATTCCATAATCATCCCTTGCTGAACATCGCTCATAGGATAGATATCTTCTATCAGATCTGAATTCGCAACAGAACTTCTGACAGACTGACCTAGTGTTATTAACTCAGCATCAATTCTTTGGTAAAGCTGTTCTGTCTTATCATCATAACTATCATCATTTAATACTGAAATTGAAAAACGCTCAATAGTACTATATTTAAAGAGATCACGTAGTTGAATACGTTGCTTAAATGTTTCATTTATTTTTGATATCAATCGGATCGATATAATAGAATCTCCTCCTATTTCAAAGAAATTATCATAAATCCCCACTTTTTCGATACCTAACAAATTCTGCCAGATTTCCACCAACTGTCTTTCTGTATCGGTACGCGGCGCAACATATTCCTTACTGGATAACTCAGAACTATCCGGATCCGGTAAGGCTTTCTTGTCCAGCTTTCCATTAGAAGTTAAAGGCATCTGATCCAATTCAACCCAAATCATCGGAACCATATATTCCGGTAAACTTAACTTTAATTGTTCTTGTAGTACCTCTTTGTTCAATGAACCTTCCAGCACTACATAACCAACCAAACGTTTATTACCTGCTGTATCTTCTTTGGCCAATACACAACATTGGGCAACCGTTTCTAATAAAGACAAAGCATTCTCGATCTCACCCAATTCAATACGATAACCACGGATCTTTACCTGATTATCCTTTCTTCCAATATATTCGATACTACCGTCAGCTAGCCAGCGTCCTAAGTCTCCTGATCTATACAAGCGGTCTTCTGCTACAAAAGGATTTACTATAAATTTCTCTTGCGTTAATTCTTCTCTGTTTAAATATCCTCTTGCAACTCCTGCTCCTCCTACACATAACTCTCCAATAACCCCTACCGGTACTAAATTTAGATTGGCATCTAAAATATAACATCCTAAAGTAGGAATCGCTGAACCAATAGCACTAACCGAACTTAACATATCTGAACTTGTAAGTTCTTTATAGGTAACGTGAACCGTAGTCTCGGTAATACCATACATGTTAATCATTTTACAAGACGGATATAATGCTTTCCAATTTTGTAAATAAACAGGGTTTAATGCCTCTCCTCCAAAAATCACATATCTAATCGCATGATCAAAACTCTCTGATAAGAATGCTTCCTGAAGTGCATAAAAAGATCCCGGAGTCTGGTTTAAAACCGTGACTCCTTCAGTGATCAATAATTCCTTAAAGGAAATAGCGTCTTTGGTTACTGCTTTTGGAACCACTACCAAACGGCCTCCATGAAGCAAGGCTCCGTACATTTCCCATACCGAGAAATCAAAACAAAACGAATGAAACAGCGTCCAGACATCATGAGTTCCGAAATCAAATAGACAGGATTCGTTTTTAAACAAACGAACTACATTACTATGGGTGATTAAAACTCCTTTTGGATTACCTGTACTTCCTGAAGTATAAATCACATAAGCCAGATGATCCGGTGCTACTACAACACTTAAGTTCTCTGTTGAATAGTTTGAAATCTTGTCCCAATCTGTATCTAACAATACAACATTAATAGCTGCGTATTCCTCCAGTACTTTATGACTTGCTGCACTACTCAATACTAAATTAATTCCAGCATCACCCACCATATAAGCAATACGATCCTCTGGATAATCCGGATCGATTGGCACATAAGCCCCTCCTGATTTTAAGATTCCCAAGATTCCAACCAACATCTCCAAACCACGCTCTACACAGATCCCTACAAGAGTATCCGGTACAACACCTTGTTCTCTTAAATAAGATCCTAGTTGATTGGACTTCTCATTTAATTCTTTATAACTTAATTTGGCTCCTTCATAAACCACAGCAATAGCATCAGGAGTATTTTTAACCTGCTCTTCAAATAAAGCAACTATGGTTTTATCCTTCGGATACTCAACTGCCGTATTATTGAAAACATTCAACAATTGATGTTCTTCCTTCGCAGTAAGCATTAAAAGACTATCTATTGGCTGGTTGATATTATTCACAATACCTGCCAATAACTCTTGGTAATGCAGCAACATGCGATCAATCGTAGCTTTATCAAATAAGGCTGTACAATAATTGATATCCAGATCAATATCATTATTGTTTTCAGATACACTCAATGTTAAATCAACTTTTGCATTAATAGTCTCAAGATCATAACCTGAGAATGTTATCCCTTCCAGACCATTTCCATTTCCTTCTTCTGCCGACTCTTCCGCAGTATTCTGCAATATAAACATCACCTGAAACAAAGGAGTCATACTCCTGTCACGGGTCGTAACTACTCGATCCACGACCTTTTCAAATGGAACCAATTGGTGGTCGTAACTATCCAATGTAGTCTCCCTTAATCTTTCTAAGAGGTCTTTAAAACTTGGATTACCTCCCAAATCATTGCGAAGTACCAGAGTATTGACAAAAAAACCAATCATTCCCTCTAACTCTGATTGGGTACGGTTTGCTATTGGCGTTCCTATACAAATATCTTCCTGTCCGCTATAACGCGACAACAATACCTTAAAGACAGACAACATCAACATAAAAAGCGTAACACCTTCTGTTTGGCACAGCAATTTTAAAGACTCACTAAGCTCTTTATTCAATACCAAGGAAACGCTTGATCCTGCTGTACTTTGCACAGAAGGACGTGCATAATCAATTGGTAAGGATAAGGTAGCTGCTCCTTTTAACTTCGCTTCCCAATACGCTAACTGGGACTCCAAAACAGCTCCTGCCAGGTATTTTCTTTGCCAGACCGCATAATCTGAATATTGCAAAGGAAGCTCCGGTAAAACAGCAGTTCTTCCTGACTTCAATGCGCTGTAAAGCTGCGTAAATTCATTTATCAAAATACCTTCTGACCAACCATCACTGGCAATGTGATGAAACACACAAGCCAGTACATATTGCTGGTTTCCTAAATCATACAGACAACTTCTTAACTTATAATCGTTGGATAAATCAAAAGGAAGTTTTATAAAAGAAGCAATAATTTCTTCCAGGTTGTAATTTTCATTTACAACCTTATGTTCCAATTTCCAATTTTCAGGCGACATTACTTCTTGATATCCTATTCCATTTTCAGAACGAATATTCGTGCGTAATACTTCGTGACGATTTATAATTTTATAAAAAGAACTCTCCAAAGAAGAAAAATCCAAATCCCCGTTTAATCTCAAAATTACAGGCATATGATACTCTGCACTGCCTTGTAATTTGTCCAAAAACCACAAACGTTCCTGGCCAAATGATAATGGAATTTGTGTTATAGTGTTTCGATCGTAAGCAACAATTTTTTCTAAAACATTTCTTTGTTTTTTACTTTGACGCTTCTCAATATATTTAATTATTGCTTCCTTATTTTCTTTTATTTTTTGCAATAAATCAGGATCAATCGGATTAACTGATTTTATTGTCAAAGATCCTTTATCAATCCCAATTTTAATTTTCTTATTATGAGCTTCTTTTAGAATACTTAAAATTTCTGCCTGCATGGTTAAAAATTATATTTTAATAGTTTTGTTATAGTGTAATACTTTCATTATAGCTTTCTTCATCCTCTTCATCTTCATCAAAATCCAATTCAAAAAGGTCAACAAGTGATGCTTGTCCTTCTATTGTCGTGTACTCAAACACTTCTCGAATCGATACTTCAATGTATAATTCTTTACGGATCATCGACACCAATCGGGTCGCCAGTAAACTATGACCTCCTAATTCAAAGAAGTTATCATAAATCCCTACCTTTTCTATTCCCAATAAATTCTGCCAGATAACAGCCAACTGTTCCTCTGTCTCTGTACGTGGCGCAACATATTCCTGTGTAGAGAGATCTGAATTATCCGGATCCGGTAACGCTTTTCTGTCCAATTTACCATTAGGAGTTAACGGCAGCTGATCCAGCTCAACCCAGATCATCGGAACCATATACTCGGGTAAACTTGATTTCAATTGTTCTTGTACATCTGCTTTATCCAGTTTGCCTTCTACCACCACATAACCAACCAAACGTTTGTTACCACTTGCATCCTCTTTGGCCAATACTCCACACTGAATAATTCCAGATAAAGAAGATAAAGCATTCTCGATCTCACCAAGCTCAATACGATACCCTCGAATCTTAACCTGATTGTCTTTCCTGCCGATAAACTCAAGGCTTCCGTCAGCAAGCCAACGCACTAAATCGCCTGTCTTATAAATTCTGTCTCCTCCTGCAAAAGGATTTGCTATAAACTTCTCTTGGGTTAATTCTTCTCTGTTTAAATAACCTCGTCCTACTCCTACACCACTAACCCATAACTCTCCAACAACTCCAATCGGACATAAATTATCATACGCATCTACAACATACAACTGCATATTGGCTACAGGCTTACCTATAGGAACTACAACTCCAGAAGGAGCCTCGTACATAATATGAAGACTGACATCATCTGATGCTTCTGCAGGACCATAAGCATTCACTACAGCAATAGAAGGAAACGACGCAAACCAGGATTCTAATAATGAAATCGTAGCCGCTTCTCCTGTAACCAGAAAATAACGTAAATCTTCCAAACCTTTTCTTGAACCTGTTTCCAATAAATTCAATATATACGAAGGAACTAACTGAAGATGCGTAACTCCATAAGAACATAAAGCATTCTGAAAATCATTGGTGTCCAAGATCATGGACTCACTGTAAATCGCAATACGACCTCCACATAATAAACCACTTAATAATTGCCATACCGAAATATCAAAAGTAAAAGGCGCTGTAAAGGCAACAACGCTGGTACTGTCCATATTCAAATCATCAATCATAATCAAAAGATGGTTCAATAGCCCACTATGCTCTATCATAGCTCCTTTGGGAGCTCCCGTACTTCCAGAGGTATAAATAACATAACTCAACGAAGCAGGTGAATACGAAATACCTAATGGTTCTACAGAGCAATTGGCATATACCGAAGAGGAATCATCCAAAACGATAATCTTACTATCACTTAAGATCGCAGACAAAGCCTCTTTACTTGATGCATCGGTAAGAACCAAAGAACAACCGGTATCCTGAGCAATATAGGAAATACGGGATGCAGGATAATCCGGTTTAACAGGCACATAAGCTCCTCCTGATTTTAAAATACCTAAGATCCCCACAAGCATATTCAAACTACGATCTACACAGATACCTACCAGGCTATCTGCCACCACACCCTGATCACGAAGATAATGGCCCAGCTGATTAGAACGCTTATCCAACTCTTTGTAACTTAACTCTTCCGAGCCAAAAACTACAGCGATAGCATCAGGCGTTTTTTGCACCTGCTGCTCAAACAAATCAACTACCGTCTGATCCAATGGATATTCTACAAAGGTATCGTTGAAAACAGCTGCTATCTGATGGGATTCTGCCGCAGTCAACATAGGCAAACTATGTATTGGCTGACTGATATCACTCAACATATTCACCAACAACTCTTTATAATGCAACAACATACGATCAATCGTAGTCTGGTCAAATAAAGCGGTGCAGTAATTTATTCCTACCGAAATATCAAAATCACTTTCTGAGATACTCAACATCAAATCAAATTGAGCTGTCATTTGTGAATACTCGTACCTGGAAATTATAACATCTTCTACTATTGGGCTTTCTTCACTGGTATTTTCAATATCATTATGAAAATCAAACATTACCTGAAACAAAGGTGTCATACTTCTGTCACGAGTAGTTACTACACGGTCTACCACTTTCTCAAATGGAGCCAGCTGATGATTATAACTACCCAATGTCGTCTCTTTTACTCGGGATAAAAGTTCTTTAAAATCCGGATTACCACCCAAATCACTGCGTAGTGCCAGGGTATTGACAAAAAAGCCAATCATCCCTTCTAACTCCGATTGGGTACGGTTAGCAATTGGAGTTCCCACACAAATATCGTCCTGACCACTATAACGTGACAACAATACTTTAAAGGCAGCTAACATTACCATAAACATGGTAACCCCTTCTCTTTGGCATAATGCTTTTAAAGACTCTCTAATTTCTTTGTCCAAGACCAAGAAAATAGTTGAACCAGCCGTACTCTGCACAGCAGGGCGAGGATAATCTGTTGGTAAAGATAAAGTAGCCACTCCTTGAAGCTTCGCTTCCCAATACGCTAACTGTGCATCTAAAACAGCTCCTTCGAGATATTTTCTTTGCCAGATCGCATAATCGGAATATTGTAACGTTAACTCCGGTAAAACAGCTGTTCTGCCAGATTGAAGAGCGCTGTAAAACTCCATAAACTCATTCACCAAAATACCACCCGACCAGCCATCACTAACAATGTGATGAAGTACACAAGCCAATACATACTGCTGATTTCCTAAATCGTACAGACAGCTTCTTAACTTATAATCCTTTGCTAAATCAAAAGGACTCATCAGATAATCTTGCATACTGCTTGCTAATAAGGACTCCTCTGTTATTTTTACCTGATCCAGTGTCCAGTCTTCTGCGGATATTATTTGCTGATACCCTACACCATCTTCGGATAAAAGAATCGTACGCAATACCTCATGACGTGACACTATACTGTGTAATGTTTTCTCTAAAATTGATACATCTACCACTCCTTCCAAACGAAGAACAGTAGGAATATGATACTCTGTACTACCTTGCAACTGATCCAAAAACCACAAACGTTCCTGACTAAAAGACAATGGAATTCGCTCGGGACGATTCTCTGAAACAATAGTAGGCAGTAATACTCCTTTTGACTGAACCGATACATGAGCTCCTAAGGCTGCTATAGTAGTGTGTTCAAATACGTCTACAATTTCAATTTCTATCGTCAACTCTTTACGAATCATCGATACCAATCGCGTGGCCAATAAACTATGTCCACCCAACTCAAAGAAGTTATCATGAATCCCTATTTTTTCTATTCCCAACAACTGCTGCCAGATAACTGCCAACTGTTTTTCTGTATCTGTACCGGGAGCCACAAACTCTTTACTGGATAACTCGGAACTATCCGGATCCGGTAAGGCTTTCTTGTCCAATTTACCATTAGAGGTCAATGGCAACTGATCCAACTCAACCCAGAACATCGGAACCATATACTCCGGAAGGCTTACTCTTAAGCGTTCCTGTAAATCTGTTGTATTTAATTTATCGCCTGAAACTACATAACCGATCAAACGTTTGTTCCCAACTTCATCCTCTCTGGCTAAAACACAACACTGGATAATTTCTGAAAATGAAGACAATACATTTTCAATCTCACCCAACTCGATGCGGTATCCGCGAATCTTTACCTGGTTGTCCTTTCTACCGATATATTCTATATTTCCGTCAGCTAACCAACGTACTAAATCACCGGTCTTATACATTCTGTCTCCTTCAACAAAAGGATTCGCTATAAAGTTCTCTTTCGTTAATTCTTCCTGATTCAGATAACCGCTGGCTACACCTGATCCCCCAATGCATAACTCTCCAATAACACCAATTGGTACTAGATCTAATGAAGGATTTAAAACATACAAATTGGTATTGGTCAAAGGCTTACCTATTGGAATCGTTGTTGCTGAATCTGAGATCTCAAAAACAGCATAACAAGTAGCATACACGGTTGTCTCTGTAGGTCCATAGACATGGTGAATTTTTCCGAATCCTAATCCTGATAACATTTTTCGTACTGGAGTTATTGAAACTTTTTCACCTCCAAATAACAACAATCTTAAACTTGATAATAAGGATAAATCATATTCTGCCAAAGAATTAAACAAGGCAGTAGTAATAAAAATAACACTTAATTCATTCCTGTTTATAACCTTAGATAAAGCCCCGGCATCTGAAGCCACAGATTTATCTATTAAATAAAGACTCGCTCCATTTAAAAGACTGCCAAAAATCTCATAGGTCGATCCGTCAAAAGCATAATTAGACCATTGAAGTACTCGATCTGAACAATTAATTGCGATCGCACTCGATGGATCATTAATCAAAGTAATTACATTCTCGTCACTGATCGAAATTCCTTTTGGTACTCCTGTTGTTCCTGACGTATACATAACGTAGGCTGCGGAAGCAGAATGTCTTTCACTTACCACTTTCGAAGATTCATAAGCAGAAGATTCTGCTATATCTAAGAAGAAAATAAAATCTGAAACTGATAAACTTGATAGTAAAGAGTCTTCTCTGTAAAGAAGAAAATTCACGCTCGAATCCTCTACTATATACGATAATCGTTTTGAAGGTAAGGTAGGATCTAAAGGAACATAAGTACATCCTGATTTTAGGATCCCTAATATACTAACGATCATATCAAAACTTCTGTTAAACAAGATTCCTATTCGCGAATCACTAATCACTCCCATCGATTCAAAATAATGAACCAATTGGTTGGATCGCTCGTCCAGTTCTTTATAAGTCATCATCTGATCTTCAAAAACCAAGGCTATCGCTTGTGGTGTTTTAAGAACCTGATCATTAAATAAATCTACTATCGTTTTATCCTGAGGGTATGCAAATGCAGTATCATTAAAAACAGTCAATAACTGCTGCTTATCCTCTTGGTCAAGCATAGAAAGACTTTCTATTGGTTGGTTCATATCATTGACAACACTTACCAGTAATTCTTTATAATGCAACAGCATTCGATCAATTGTAGCTTTATCAAACAAAGCGGTACAATACCCCATATCTAAAGTAATACCGTTATTACTTTCAGTTATATGTAATGTTAAATCAAATTTCGAATTAGAAGTTTCAAACCCGTAATCTGAGAGGACAATATCTTGTAATTCTAAACTTTCCTCTTTATATAATTCAGGTGTATTTTGCAATATAAACATCACCTGAAATAAAGGGCTCGTACTCATGTCACGATTCGTAATCATTTGATCCACTACTTTTTCAAATGGAACCAACTGATGGTCATAACCGTCTAATGTGGTTTCTTTTACTTTTTCTAAAAGTTCCTTGAAACTTGGATTACCTCCAAGATCACTGCGAAGTGCCAACACATTTATAAAAAAGCCAATCATACCTTCCAACTCTGCTTGGGTACGGTTTGCTATTGGTGTTCCTACACAGATATCATCTTGCCCGCTATAACGCGACAACAATACCTTAAAGGCAGACAGCATTACCATAAACAACGTAACACCTTCTCTTTGACACAATGCATTTAAGGAATTGCTAAATTCTTTATCCAAGACTAAGAAAATACTTGAACCTGCCATACTCTGTACAGAAGGACGAGCGTAATCTGTTGGTAATGATAAGGTAGTCACTCCTTGCAACTTCTCTTGCCAATACGATAACTGTGCTTCTAAAACAGCTCCTTCGAGATACTTTCTTTGCCAGATCGCATAATCTGAATATTGCAGAGTAAGTTCCGGTAAAACAGCAGTTCTGCCGGATTGAAGAGCGCTGTAAAGCTCCATAAACTCATTCACCAAAATACCACCTGACCAACCATCACTGGCAATATGATGAAGTACACAAGCCAGTACGTACTGCTGGTTTCCTAAATCATACAAACAACTTCTTAACTTATATTCTTTTGCTAAATCAAAAGGCAACATCAGATAGTCCTGCAGACTGTTTTCAAATAAGGATACATCTGTTATTTTTACCTGCTCCAGCTTCCAGTTTTCTGCAGGTATTATTGCCTGATACCCTACTCCGTCCTCTGATAAAAGAACTGTGCGCAATACCTCATGACGCGAAACTATACTTTGTAAGGTTTGCGACAGGATCGAAACATCTACTGTGCCTTCCAGACGAAGAACAGTAGGAATATGATATTCTGTACTTCCTTGCAATTGATCCAAAAACCATAAACGTTCCTGACTGAAAGACAATGGAATTCTCGCCGGACGCTCCTCCGCAACAATAGTCGGCAATAAGACTCCTTCTGATTGAACCGATACATGAGCCCCTAATGCGGCTATGGTAGTATATTCAAATATTTCTCTGATAGCTAACTCAATAGACAATTCTTTACGGATCATCGACACCAATCGGGTCGCCAGTAAACTATGACCTCCTAATTCAAAGAAGTTATCGTAAACACCTATTTTTTCTATTCCCAATAAATTCTGCCAGATAACAGCTAATTGTTCCTCTGTCTCTGTGCGTGGTGCAACATACTCCTGTGTAGAGAGATCTGAATTATCTGGATCCGGTAACGCTTTCCTGTCCAGTTTACCATTTGAAGTCAATGGCATCTGATCCAATTCGACCCAGATCATCGGAACCATATATTCGGGTAAACTTACCTTTAATTGATCCTGTAAATCTGTTTTATTTAGCTCCCCTTCTACAACCACATAACCAACCAGACGTTTGTTACCATTTGCATCTTCTTTGGCCAAAACACAACACTGAATCACCGATTCTAACAATGACAAAGTAGTCTCAACCTCACCCAACTCAATACGATAACCACGAATCTTAACCTGATTGTCCTTTCTGCCGATAAACTCAATACTACCATCCGCAAGCCAGCGTGCTAAATCGCCTGTCTTGTAAATTCTTTCTCCTTCTATAAATGGATTTGTTATAAACTTCTCTTGGGTTAGTTCCTCCTGGTTTAAATAACCTCGGGATACTCCTGAACCGCCAATACATAACTCCCCAACTACGCCTACCGGTACTAAACTCAGCTGCGAATCTAAAATGTAAATTTGAGTATTACCTATAGGTCTTCCTATGTTTATTTCTCTATCGTTACAAGTACCCTTATCATAAAAAGAGATGGTAGAAGTTACGGTCGTTTCTGTCGGACCATATTTATTATAAAATGAATATCCTTCATTCCAGGCTTCCATTAAATCTTTATTACAAATCTCCCCTCCAACAACTATTCTTCTTAAGGATTTTAAATCGGTCCTCACAGGTAAAGTACTTAACATACTTGGAGTAGTATGAAAATGTGTTATCTTTTGAACATCAATAAAATTCAGTAAATTTTCAGTATCAAGAATCGTTTCTTTATTTACAAGAATCAATTTACTACCACTACACAAGGTTATAAAAATTTGTTCAACAGAAGCATCAAAAGCAAAGTTTGAAAACTGCAAAACAACATCACTTGAATCAATAGCAAATGTGTTAACCTGAGAAGTAACCAGATTTATACTATTTGTATGTTCAATCATTACCCCTTTAGGTCTTCCTGTACTTCCTGAAGTGTAAATTACATAAGCCAAATGATTCGGCGCTACTAGACCACTATAATCTTCTGTAGAATATCCTGAGATCACATCCCAATCCTTGTCTAACAGTACCACCTTAAGATGGGTATGTTCTGCTAATACTTTATGGCTTGCGGTGCTGCTTAACACCAAATTCATACCCGCATCTTGCAACATATAAGTAATACGATCTGATGGATAATCAGGATCTATTGGAACATAAGCCCCACCAGATTTCAAAATTCCCAAGATACCTACAAGCATTTCCAGTCTGCGCTCTACACAGATCCCCACAAGGGCATCAGCTTGAACTCCTTGTTCTCTTAAATAAGATCCTAGTTGATTCGATTTCTCATTTAATTCCTTATAACTTAATTCTGCTCCCTCATAAACCACAGCAATGGCATCCGGAGTCTTTTTAACCTGCTCTTCAAATAAATCAACTAATGACTTATCCTTTGGATACGCAAGAGCTGTGTCATTGAAAACAGTTAACAATTGGTGCTTTTCATCTGCAGTCAACATCGTCAGATTACCGATTGGCTGATTGATATCATTCACAATATCTGCCAACAACTCCTGATAATGCAACAACATACAATCAATTGTACCTTTATCAAATAAATCGGTACAGTATCCCATATTTAAGGCGATACCATTACTATTTTCAGATACATTAAAGGTCAAATCAAATTTTGAACCGAAAGTCTCAAATTCATAGTTTGAAATCTCAATATCCTCTAATACTGTTTCTGTAGCTTCTTCGGGTGTGTTCTGTAATACGAACATTACCTGAAACAATGGTGTCATACTTCTGTCACGGGTAGTAACCACTCGGTCTACTACCTTTTCAAATGGAACTAACTGATGGTCATAACTCTCCAAAGTCGTTTCCTTTACTCTTCCTAAGAGTTCACTGAAACTTGGATTGCTTCCCAGATCAGTGCGAAGTGCCAGGGTATTGACAAAAAAGCCAATCATGCCCTCTAATTCCGATTGGGTACGGTTTGCTATTGGCGTTCCTACACAAATATCGTCTTGACCGCTATAACGCGCCAGTAACACTTTAAAAGCTGACAACATTACCATAAACAAGGTAACGCCTTCTTTTTGGCATAATGCTTTTAAAGACTCACTGATTTCTTTATCCAAAACTAAGTAAACATCCGATCCTGCTGTACTTTGAATTGAAGGACGTGCATAATCTGTTGGTAAGGATAAAGTAGCCACTCCCTGAAGCTTCGTTTCCCAATACAATAATTGGGATTCTAATACGTCGCCTTCGAGATACTTTCTTTGCCAGATCGCATAATCTGAATATTGTAAAGCAAGTTCCGGTAAAACAGCTGACCTTCCTGACTGAAAAGCGCTGTAAAACTCCATAAACTCATTCACCAAAATACCACTTGACCAACCATCGCTGGCAATGTGATGAAACACACAAGCCAATACATACTGTTGGTTTCCTAAATCATAGAGACCACTTTTTAACTTATAATCCTTTGCTAAATCAAAAGGACTTGCTAAATAATGTTGCAGATTACTTTCCAATAATCCTTGCTCTGTTACTTTTATCTGATCCAGTTTCCAATCTTCCGCATCTATTACTTGCTGGTATCCTACACCATCCTCTGATAAAAGTATCGTACGCAATACCTCATGACGTGATACTATATTTTGTAATGTTTTTTCTAAAATTGATACATCTACTGCTCCTTCTAAACGCAGCACTATTGGGATATGATACGCAATACTTCCTTCTAACTGATCCAAAAACCACAAACGTTCCTGACTGAAAGACATTGGAATGCGCTCCGGACGCTCCTCCACAACAATTGCCGGCAATAATATTCCTGCCGATTGTCCCGCTACATGAGTTCCTAAAGTTGCTATAGTAGTATATTCGAATACTTCTCTGATAGATACTTCAATAGACAGCTCTTTACGAATCATCGATACCAATCGGGTAGCCAATAAACTGTGGCCTCCCAACTCAAAGAAGTTATCATAAACTCCAACTTTTTCTATCCCTAATAAGTTCTTCCAGATGGCTGCTAATTGTTCCTCAATCTCTGTACGAGGCGCAACATATTCTTTTGTAGACAAATCCGAATTATCCGGATCCGGTAATGCTTTTTTGTCCAGTTTACCGTTTGAAGTTAAAGGCATTTGATCCAATTCAACCCAGATCATCGGAACCATATATTCCGGTAAGCTTAATTTCAATTGATTCTGTAAATCAGTCTTATCGAGTTTGTTCTCTGAAACTACATAACCCACCAGTCGTTTGGTACCTACTGCATCTTCTTTAGCCAATACACAACATTGAATAACCGATGCTAACGATGACAACGTATTCTCGATCTCACCTAACTCGATGCGATAGCCTCGAATCTTAACCTGATTGTCCTTTCTGCCAATATATTCAATATTTCCATCCGGGAGCCAGCGTGCTAAATCGCCCGTTTTATAAATTCTTTCTCCTTCTATAAATGGATTTGCTATAAACTTCTCTTGCGTTAATTCTTCTTGATTTAAATAACCAAGTGCAACTCCTGAACCTCCAACACATAATTCTCCAATAACACCGATTGGCAATAAATTCAATTTGGAATCTACGATATAGGCCTGACTATTTTTAATAGGCTTACCAATAGGAAGATTGGTATAAGTAACTTTATCAATCGTATAGGTCGTCGAAAACGTAGTATTTTCTGTAGGACCATACCCATTGACTATATTTAAATCGCTATAAAGCTCTTTTAATTTATTGGTATAATTAAACAAAACTACATCACCACCAACTGCTAAATCACTCAAATTTTCAAAAACAGTTACATCATCTTCTACTACTTGATGAAACCAAGAGGCTGTCATCCACATAGTGGTAACTTTATTTTTTACAATAAGTTCTTTTAGATTGCTGACATTTAGCAATGCATTTGTATCTGCTAATATTAATTGACCTCCATTTAGTAAGGTTCCGAAAAATTCTAAAGTAGTAGCATCAAAAGAAATAGATCCTGTTGACAACCATACCGTATCTGAATTTAATGAGATATAATCACAACTTGTACATAAACTGACAATATTACGATGTGTTACCATCACTCCTTTCGGATTACCCGTTGTTCCTGAAGTATACATAATATAAGCAACTGAAGCAGGCTCTGTTTTATGTAAAATTTCAGAAGCTTTATAATTAACCGATTTATCTATATCCAGGAAGACGATAAACTCTGAAGATAGACCTGATAATAAAGATTCTTCCCTGTAAATCAGAAAATTGACACTCGAGTCCTTCAAAATATAGGATAATCGTTCAGCCGGTAATGTAGGATCTAAAGGAACATAAGTACTTCCTGATTTTAGGATACCTAATATACTAATGATCATATCAAAACTTCTGTTAAACAAGACTCCTATTCGGGAGTTTCTTATCACTCCAACCGATTCAAAATAATGAACCAATTGATTGGAACGCTCATCCAGTTCTTTGTAAGTCATTACCTGATCTCCAAAAACCAATGCTGTCGCATCCGGTGTTTTAAGAACCTGATCTTTAAATAAATCGCTTATCGTTTTATCTTGAGGGTAAGCTAATTCCGTATCATTAAAAATATTCAACAATTGATGTTCTTCTGCTCCGGTAAGCATAGAAAGCCCATCTATAGGCTGATTGACATCCTTCACAATACTTGTCAACAACTCCTGATAATGCAACAGCATACGATCAATTGTAGCCTTATCAAACAAAGCACTACAATATTCTATATCTAAAATAATATTATCTTTAGTTTCAGATATATTTAGCGTTAAGTCAAATTTTGAATTAAATGCATCAGACTCATATCCCGAAAGCATGATATTCTCTAAAGTCAGTTCGTCTGAACCTTCCGGTGTATTTTGTAATACAAACATCACCTGAAATAAAGGACTCATACTTCTGTCACGGGTAGTAACCACGCGATCTACAACCTTCTCAAATGGAACTAACTGATGGTCATAGCTGTCCAATGTAGTCTCTTTTATTTGCTCTAAAAGTTCCTTAAAACTTGGATTACCTCCAAGATCACTGCGAAGCGCCAGCGTATTGACAAAAAAGCCAATCATTCCCTCTAATTCCGATTGGGTACGGTTTGCAATTGGAGTTCCCACACAAATATCCTCCTGCCCGCTGTAACGAGATAACAATACTTTAAATGCCGATAACAGCAACATAAACAAGGTAACACCCTCTCTCTGACATAACGTATTTAATGATTCACTACATTCTTTATTTAAGATAGCCGAAACATTTGATCCCGCTGTACTTTGTATCGAAGGACGGGGATAATCTGTTGGTAAAGTTAAGGTAACTACATCTTGCAGCTTTTCTTCCCAATAGGATAACTGGGATTCTAAGACAGCTCCTTCGAGATACTTTCTTTGCCAGATCGCATAATCTGAATATTGTAAAGTTAATTCCGGTAAAACAGCTGTTCTGCCATATTTCAGCGCACTGTAAAGCTCCATGAACTCATTGACCAAAATACCTTCGGACCAACCATCACTGGCAATGTGATGAAACACACAAGCCAATACATACTGTTGGTTTCCTAAATCATACAGACAGCTTTTTAATTTATAATCTTTTGCTAAATCAAAAGGACTTACTAAATAATGCTGTAGATTACTTTCCAATAATCCTTCGTCTGCTATTTTTACCTGGTCCAAAGTCCAGTTTTCTGTACTTATAACTTCCTGATACCCTACACCATCTTCTGATAATAATATCGTACGAAGTACCTCATGACGGGAAACTATGGCTTGTAATGTTTGTTCCAAGATGGATATATCCAGTGCTCCTTCCAGACGAAGTACAGTAGGCATATGATATTCTGTACTGCCTTGCAATTGATCCAAAAACCACAAACGTTCCTGACTGAAAGACAATGGAATTCGCTCCGGACGTTCTTCAACAACAATAGCAGGCAACAATACTCCCTCTGACTGAACGGATACATGAGCCCCTAAAGCTGCTATAGTAGTGTATTCAAATACTTCTCTGATTGATACTTCGATAGACAATTCTTTACGAATCATCGACACTAATCGGGTAGCCAATAAACTATGCCCTCCCACCTCAAAGAAGTTATCATAAATACCTATTTTTTCTATACCCAATAAGTTCTGCCAGATTACTGCTAATTGCTCCTCCGTTTCTGTACGCGGCGCAACATAGGCCTGACTAGACAAATCAGAATTATCCGGATCCGGTAAGGCTTTCCTGTCCAGTTTGCCATTAGGAGTCAGCGGCATGTGATCCAGTTCAACCCAGATCATCGGAACCATATACTCGGGTAAACTTGATTTTAATTGTTCTTGTAAATCAGCTTTATTGAGTTTTCCTTCTACCACTACATAACCAACCAAACGTTTGATACCATTAACATCTTCCTTGGCCAAAACACAACATTGGGTAACCGATTCTAATAATGATAATACATTCTCAATCTCACCCAGCTCGATACGATACCCACGGATCTTAACCTGGTCGTCTTTCCTACCGATAAGTTCAAGATTACCATCAGGCAACCAACGTGCCAAATCACCCGTTTTATATATTCTCTCTCCTTCTATGAAAGGATTTATGATAAATTTCTCTCTATTTAACTCTTCTTGGTTCAGATAGCCAAGGGCAACTCCTGTTCCTCCGATACATAACTCTCCAATTATACCAACAGGTAAAAGTGTATTCGATTGATTTAATACGTAAAACTTATTATTCCATAAAGGTTTACCAATTGGTACATGAACTAAACCATCCAGATTGTTAATGGTATCAACTTCAAAATAAGAACTGTCAATGGTAGTTTCTGTAGTACCATAACTGTTAATGATTCTCATGGAATGTCCAAATCTAACATACACTCTTTTGAAATCATTCATGCTGCAGATATCAGAACCTAAAATCAAAAGCTTCATCCAGCTATAATCTAAATTCTGATCATGGATATAATCCATTAATGGAATTACTAATCCCGGAGTACCTTCCAATATAGTAACACCGGTTTCTGAAATCAAGCTATACAATCGAGCCGGATCAAGTCGAATATCTGAAGAGCAAAGTATCATTTTACCTCCAAATAACAAACTTCTGCATAAATCTCCTGAAAATACATCAAAAGAAAAACTGGCCATTTGTAATAAACAAGTTGTATGATCGAGTTTATAAGATGCTTCCCAGCTTAAGGCTATGTTCAATAAACTGGTGTGACTAATCGCAACTCCTTTGGGTCTACCTGTAGAACCTGAGGTGTAAATACAATATACCTTTTGTTCTGAATCTAAAGTTATATTTAAAGCTGTGATCGGTTGCTGATGTATATGCTCTTTACATAAATCTATTGCAACTCCTGTAATCTCAACTTTATCAGCAATTAGAAATTCATAGTCCTTTTGGGTAACAAAAAAGGAAATACCACTGTCCTCTATTATATAATCAATACGGTCTTGCGGATATTCAGGATCTATTGGCACATAAGCACCTCCTGATTTTATAACCCCTAAAACACTTATCAGCATCTCCAAACTACGATCCAAACAAATGCCGACTAAATCCCCGGCTTGGACACGTTGTTTTAGCAAATAATGACCTAATTGATTCGACTTCTCATTTAATTCTCTATAAGTCAATTCTTCTCCTTCATAAACCACTGCAATGGCATCAGGAGTATTTTTAACCTGCTCTTCAAATAAAGCAACTATCGTTTTGTCCTTTGGATAGTCTACTGCCGTATTATTAAAAACATCTAATAACTGGTATTCTTCCTCTGTAGTCAACATTGACAGAGTACCTATTGGTTCATTGATATCATTCACAATACCTGCCAATAACTCCTGATAATGCCACAACATACGATCAATCGTAGCTTTATCAAATAAAGTGGTACAATAATTCATATTCAAAACAATACCATTATTGCTTTCGGATACATTTAATGTTAAATCAAATTGAGCCGTAACAATGTCAAACGCGTAACCTGAAAGGGTAATATCTTGCAACCCTTTTTCTGAATCTCCTGAACTTGCCTGTGCGTTTTCTAATTCAAACATCACCTGAAATAGAGGACTCATACTTCTATCACGGGTAGTAACCACTCGATCCACTATCTTCTCAAATGGAACCAACTGATGATCGTAACTACCCAAAGTAGTCTCTTTTACTCTTCCTAAGAATTCCCTGAAACTTGGATTGCCTCCAAGATCCGTGCGAAGTGCCAGCGTATTGACAAAAAAGCCAATCATACCTTCTAATTCTGATTGGGTACGGTTTGCTATTGGTGTTCCTACACAAATATCGTCCTGACTACTATAGCGAGATAACACTACTTTAAATGCCGATAACATCAACATAAACAAGGTAACACCTTCTTTTTGACATAAAACATTTAACGATTCGCTAATTTCTTTACTTAAGACCAAAGAAACATTCGATCCTGCTGTACTTTGCACAGCTGGACGAGCATAATCTGTTGGTAAAGATAAAGTAGCCACTCCCTGAAGTTTCGTTTCCCAATACGCTAATTGGGATTCTAAAACAGCTCCTTCGAGATACTTTCTTTGCCAAATTGCATAATCGGAATATTGCAGAGTAAGTTCCGGTAAAACCGTTGCTCTTCCTGACTGCAAGGCACTGTAAAGCTCCGTAAACTCACGCACCAAAATACCTTCTGACCAACCGTCACTGGCAATGTGATGAAACACACAAGCCAATACATACTGTTGGTTTCCTAAATCATACAGACAACTTCTTAACTTATAATCCTTTGCTAAATCAAAAGGGCTTACTAAATAATGTTGCAGATTACTTTCCAATAATCCTTGCTCTGTTATTTTTACCTGATCTAGTATCCAGTTTTCTGCGCCTATTATTTCTTGATAACCTACTCCATCCTCTGATAAAAGAACTGTGCGAAGTACCTCATGACGAGAAACTATACTTTGTAATGTTTGTTCTAAAATTGAGACGTCCAGTGCTCCTTCCAGACGCAGTACAATAGGAATATGATACTCTATACTGCCCTGCAGCTGATCCATAAACCACAAACGTTCCTGACTGAAAGACATTGGAATACGTTCCGGACGTTCTTCAACAACAATAGCCGGCAGCAATATTCCTGCCGATTGCCCCGATACATGAGTACTTAAAGTTGCTATAGTCGTGTGTTCAAAGACTTCTCTGATAGATACTTCAATAGACAGCTCTTTACGAATCATCGATACCAATCGGGTAGCCAATAAACTATGACCACCTAATTCGAAGAAATTATCATAAACTCCGACTTTTTCTATACCTAACAAATTCTGCCAAATAACGGCTAATTGTTCCTCAATCTCTGTTCGCGGAGCAACATATTCCTGTGTAGATAATTCTGAACTATCCGGATCCGGCAATGCTTTCCTATCCAATTTACCATTTGAAGTCAATGGCATTTGATCCAGTTCAACCCAGATCATCGGAACCATATATTCGGGTAAACTTAATTTTAATTGTTCTTGTAAAGCTGTTTTATCAAGTTTGTTCTCTGAAACTACATAACCAACCAGACGTTTGTTACCTGATGCATCTTCTTTGGCTAATACACAACATTGTGTAACTGATTCTAACAATGACAACGCATTTTCGATCTCACCCAATTCGATACGGAAACCACGGATCTTAACCTGATTGTCCTTTCTGCCAATGTATTCTATATTTCCATCCGGTAACCAACGTGCTAAATCGCCCGTTTTATAAATTCTTTCTCCTTCTATAAAAGGATTCGCTATAAATTTCTCTTGTGTTAATTCTTCTTTATTCCAATAACCTCGGGCTACCTGAATCCCTCCAATGCATAATTCACCTGTTACACCAAGTGGTACAAGTTCGTGTGCTTCATCTAAAACATACAAGCTGGTATTGGCAACCGGTTTACCTATTAAAACGGCTGACAAGTGACCTTCCAAAGGAACTTCCCAAGAACTAACGTCAATCGCTGCCTCGGTAGGACCGTATAAATTATCTAAACGTACATTGCGGAATTTCTCTCTAAACAGACTAACATGATCCAGTTGTAAAGCTTCCCCACTACATAAAACACGCTGTAATGAACTACAATCTCCTAATTCAATTGAACTAAGGAAAACGCTTAACATTGAAGGAACAAAATGGATCGTAGTGATATTATTTTCCTCGATGAGTTCTTTTAAATAAACAGCATCTTTATGACCTTCCGGTTTCGCAAAAACCAATTTAGCACCGCAGATAACAGACCATAATAATTCCCAAACAGAAACATCAAAACTAAAGGAAGTTTTTTGAAGAATAGTATCTTCAGCCGTTAACTGATAATGGGATTGCGTCCATAACAATCGATTTACAATACCACCATGCTCGTTCATCACCCCTTTTGGATTACCTGTACTTCCTGAAGTATAAATCACATAAGCCAGATGATTCGGTGCTACTACAACACTTAGATTTTCTGTTGAATATCCCGAAATCTTATCCCAATCTGTATCTAACAATACAACATTAATAGCACTATATTCCTCTAACACTTTATGACTCGCTGTGCTACTTAGCACCACTTTCATACCTGCATCATCTAACATATAGGCAATACGATCCTGTGGATAATCTGAATCGATTGGCACATAAGCCCCTCCTGATTTCAAGATTCCCAAGATTCCAACCAACATCTCCAAACTACGCTCTATGCAGATACCCACAAGCGTATCCGGCTCAACGCCTTGTTCTCTTAAATAAGATCCTAATTGATTCGACCTTTCATTTAATTCTTTATAACTTAATTCTGCTCCCTCATAAACCACCGCAATGGCATCAGGAGTATTTTTAACCTGCTCTTCAAATAAATCGACCAACGTTTTATCTTTTGGATAAATAGCCAATGTGTTATTGAAAACATCCAATAATTGGCCACTTTCCTCTTTTGATAAAACATTTAAGGTACTTATACTTACCCCTTCCTTGCTTAGACCTTCTAAAAGTTTTGTCAAAGCATTTTCCATGTATCCCAAAATACGGGTTGCCCCTATACTTCCATCAATCTGAGCCGTTAATTCAAAACCATCTCCAAGATCATCTACATTTAAGGTAAATGGGTAATTGGTTCGTTCCTGACCACCAAGAATGGTGATGCCCGAATCAAATTCAACAGTCTCATCCTGCTCTGCTACTGCCAGAGCCGAGTGACGATAATTTAATAAAGCACTAAAAAAGGCTTTATCATTACCAATACCACTCCAATCCTGAATATGCGATAAAGGTGTTTGCTCATAGGACAATAAATCCTGCAACAGTCCTTTGACTTGATTCACGTATTCTACAACATCACCTTTCAAATCCAACAATAACGGCAACGTATTGATAAACAACCCTAAGGAATCTGCTGCTCCTAAAGAGCCTTGAAGTCTTCCAGAGAACAACGAGCCGAAAACTGCATAATCTTTATTACTACACCTGGCCACTACCAATCCGTACGCGGCATGAAACAAGACGGCCGGGGTTATGCCGTGCAACACACATAATTTACGTAACTCTGTATTTAAATCTTTGGAGAGTACTATATGAGATTCTTCAATACTCCTGCCATTTCCTAAGACATTGGATAATTCAAAAGGATAAGTAGGCTCTTCGATCACTCCAAATAAAGACTTAAAGTAAGATGCTCCATTATTAACCGATTGCGCATGCAAAGTATGCCCTATAAAATCTCGGTACAAAACAGGAACTCCTAAACTATCTCCTTTACCCGATAAATACATCGTAATTTCTGATATGATTTTCTCCATACCAACATGGTCAATTATTAAGTGGTGTTGGTATACAATCAAATAATAACTGCCATTCTCAGTGTCATCTGCTGATTTTAACTGCAATAATGGTGCTTTTGAAACATCCATCCAATACCCTCCCGGAGCTATCAGAAGTTCTAATTGTGGTAAAACTGCTTTTGAATGATCCAATTCTAAATGCTCAATCCATAAAGGCGCTTCGCGTAAAACAACTTGAACTGCAACCGGTAAACCTGAACTCAAAATACCAGTACGCAAAACATCATGACGGTTCACTACAAATTGTAATGCCTCAATAAAAGAATCTCGTTTATCCTGATCTGAAAAAGAAAGTAAATTAGGAAGGATATAAGGATCTCCCTGTTTAGGATCACCCATTAGATGATGGAAATGAATCCCTTCTTGTAATGGTGATAAAGGATAGATATCCTCAATGTTAGAAACACCTCCCATTACCGTATCACTTATCTTATCTAAATCACTTTGGCTCAAATCTACCAAAGGAACCATTGACGGAGTAATAGAACTACTATCTACAGCTATACCATTGGCCGGAACACGATATGCTAAAGATAAAGAAGATAATTTCTCACTCATCGATGCTATCGTAGGGCCTGCAAAAATATCTTTTACTCCAATATGAAAATCTAACTTCTGTAAACGGGAGATTAACTGAACAGCCAATAAACTATGACCACCCAACTCAAAGAAATTATCATAAACTCCAACTTTTTCTATACCTAATAAATTCTGCCAGATGATTGCCAATTGTTCCTCAATTTCTGTACGTGGAGCAACATAGCTCTGACTGGACAAATCTGAAATGTCAGGATCCGGTAAGGCTTTCCTGTCCAATTTGCCATTAGGAGTCAAAGGCATATGATCCAATTCAATCCAGATCATCGGAACCATATATTCCGGTAAACTTAATTTCAATTGCTCCTGTAAATCAATCTTATTCAGCTCACCTTCTACCACTACATAACCAACCAAACGTTTGGTACCTCCTGCATCTTCTTTGGCTAAAACACAACACTGACTAACAGCTTCTAATGACGATAAAGCATTTTCGATCTCACCTAACTCGATACGATAACCGCGAATCTTTACCTGATCGTCTTTTCTTCCGATAAATTCAATATTACCATCGGCAAGCCAACGTGCTAAATCGCCTGTTTTGTAAATTCTTTCTCCTGCTACAAAAGGATTTGTTATAAACTTTTCCTTAGTTAACTCTTCTTGGTTTAAATAACCACGAGCCACTCCTGAACCTCCGATACATAATTCTCCGACTACTCCAATGGGTAAAGACTGATGTCTTTCATCCATAATATATACCTTGGTATTGTCTACAGGTTTACCAATAGGAATTTTAATTGGTCTATCCTTTTTTACTTTATAACTAGTCGCAACTACAGTAATCTCTGTTGGTCCATAATTATTATAAATAGTAATATCAGTCGATTTATTTAAATGCAGCACATCTCCTCCTGTTAAAACAACAAGGTTTGGCAACGAAATCTCTTCTTCTATAAAACTTTCACACAGGGAAGTTGGTATATAACTATGTGTAATCGAATGATCAATCAGAAACATTGAAAGTTGATCCAAATCATAGCGCATTTTATCCGGGATAGGATACAAGCTCGCTCCAAAAACTAAATAAGGACATATTTCCCAAATACTGGCATCGAAACCAATTCCGGAAAATAAAGTACCCCTGCTTTGAGCCGTAACAGCATACGCTCTTTGGTGCCAAAAACATAAATGAATTAAATTTCTATGTTCAATCATGACTCCTTTAGGTTGCCCTGTACTTCCCGAAGTGTAAATAACATAGGCCAAGTCATTTGACTTTATAGCAATCTCAGGCTGAACATCTGAATAATCAGAAATAGTTTCTTTAAATAAATTCAGAAATGAATTGTCTATAATTACCCTACAACCACTATCGTTTTTTATATATTCTTTTCTTTCTTCCGGATAATTAGCGTCAATAGGGACATAAGCAGCACCCGTTTTTAATATTGCCAGAAATGAAACAATTAACCAATCACTGCGCTCTAAAATAACGCCAACTAAATGCTCCGAATGAATCGTATTATGAGCTAACAGATAATTTGCCAACGCATTAGAACGCTTATCCAATGCCTTATAGCTCAACTCTTCTCCCTCATAAACCACTGCAATAGCATCAGGAGTCTTTTTAACCTGCTCCTTAAATAAATCCACCAGCGTTTTATCCTTTGGATATTCTACCGTTGTATCATTGAAAATATCCAATAACTGGTGCGACTCTTCTTCTGATAAAATAGGTAAAGCCGTTGTATTTACTTCTTCGTTTTTTAGACCTTCCAGAAGTTCCGTCAAAGCATTTTCCATATAAACCAGAATACGCTTAGCCTCTATACTTCCATCAATCTGAGCTGTTAATCCAAAATCATCTCCAAAATCGTCTACACTTAAAGTGAATGGATAATTGGTGCGTTCCTGACCTCCCAGAACCGTTATACCGAAATCAAATTCACTTGCATCTTCCTCTTCTGTTAAAGCAGGTGCCGAGTGACGGTAATTCAATAAAGCACTGAAAAAGGCTTTATCATTGCTTATACCACTCCAATCCTGAATATGGGATAAAGGAGTTTGCTCGTATGATAGTAAATCCTGTAACAAAACTTTTACCTGATTCACATATTCTGCTACATTCCCTTTTAACTCCAAAAGTACCGGCAATGTATTGATAAACAACCCTAGAGAATCTGCTGCTCCTACAGAACCCTGAAGTCTTCCCGAAAACAAGGATCCAAAGACAGCATAGTCCTTATTACTACACTTGGCTACTACCAATCCGTAAGCGGCATGGAACAAGACTGCCGGGCTTATCGCATGCAACACACTCAATTTACGCAACTCTGTACTTAAATCTTTTGAGAGTACTACACGAGACTCTTCAATGCCCTTACCACCTCCTAAAACATTAGATAATTCAAAAGGATAGGTAGGTTCTTCGATTGCTCCAAATAAAGTCTTAAAGTAAGATGCTCCATTATTAACCGCTTGCGCATTCAAAGTATGACCTATAAAATCGCGATACAAAGCAGGAACTCCTAAACTGGCACCTTTTCCGGATAAATACGATATCACCTCTGATATAATTTTCTCCATACTAACATGGTCCATTATTAAGTGATGTTCGTATATAATCAAATAATAACATCCATTCTCAACATCTACTGCCGATTTCAAATGCAATAATGGCGCTTTTGAAATATCCATCCAACAACCTCCCGGAGCTATCATAAGCTCTAATTGTGGTAAAACTGCTTCAGAACGATCCAATTCTAAATCTTCAATCCATAAAGGAGCTTCGCGTAAAACAACCTGAACAGCTCTTGGTAACCCTGAACTTAAAACACAGGTACGTAAAACATCATGACGGTTCACTACAAATTGTAGCGCCTCAATGAAAGAATCCCGTTTACTTTGATCTGAAAAGGAAAGTAAACTTGGGAGAACATATGGATCTCCCTCTTTAGAATTACTCATCAAATGATGAAAATGAATCCCTTCCTGTAATGGCGATAAAGGATAAATATCCTCAATATTGGAAACACCTCCCATTACCGTATCAATTATCTTATCCAGATCACTCTGGCTCAAATCCACCAAAGGAACCATTGACGGAGTGATAGTCTCACTATCAACTTTAATGTTATTAGCAGGAACACGATATGCTAAAGAGAAAGAAGACAACTTCTCACTCATTAAAGCTATCGTTGGTCCCGAAAAAACATCTTTTACTCCAATATGAAAATCTAACTTCTGTAAACGAGAGATTAACTGAACAGCCAATAAACTATGGCCTCCCAATTCAAAGAAGTTATCATAAACACCTATTTTTTCTATACCCAATAAGTTCTGCCAGATTACTGCTAATTGCTCCTCCGTTTCTGTACGTGGCGCAACATAGGCCTGACTGGACAAATCGGAATTATCCGGATCCGGTAAGGCTTTCCTGTCCAGTTTGCCATTAGGAGTCAGCGGCATGTGATCCAGTTCAACCCAGATCATCGGAACCATATACTCGGGTAAACTTGATTTTAATTGTTCTTGTAAATCAGCTTTATTGAGTTTCCCTTCTACCACTACATAACCAACCAAACGTTTGATACCATTAACATCTTCCTTGGCCAAAACACAACATTGGGTAACCGATTCTAATAATGATAATACATTCTCAATCTCACCCAGCTCGATACGATACCCACGGATCTTAACCTGGTCGTCTTTCCTACCAATAAGTTCAAGGTTACCATCAGGCAACCAACGTGCCAAATCGCCCGTTTTATATATTCTTTCTCCTTCTATGAAAGGATTTATGATAAATTTCTCTCTATTTAACTCTTCTTGGTTCAGATAGCCAAGGGCAACTCCTGTTCCTCCGATACATAACTCTCCAATTATACCAACAGGTAAAAGTGTATTCGATTGATTTAATACGTAAAATTTGTTATTCCATAAAGGTTTACCAATTGGTACATGAACTAAACCATCCAGATTATTAATGGTATCAACTTCAAAATAAGAACTGTCAATGGTAGTTTCTGTAGTACCATAACTGTTAATGATTCTCATGGAATGTCCAAATCTAACATACACTCTTTTGAAATCATTCATGCTACAGATATCAGAGCCTAAAATCAAAAGCTTCATCCAGCTATAATCTAAATTCTGATCATGGATATAATCCATTAATGGAATTACTAATCCCGGAGTACCCTCCAATATATTAACACCGGTTTCTGAAATCAAGCTATACAATCGAGCCGGATCAAGTCGAATATCTGAAGAGCAAAGTATCATTTTACCTCCAAATAACAAACTTCTGCATAAATCTCCTGAAAATACATCAAAAGAAAAACTGGCCATTTGTAATAAACAAGTCGTATGATCGAGTTTATAAGATGCTTCCCAGCTTAAGGCTATGTTTAATAAACTGGTGTGACTAATCGCAACTCCTTTGGGTCTACCTGTAGAACCTGAGGTGTAAATGCAATATACCTTTTGTTCTGAATCTAAAGTTATACTTAAAGTCGTGATCGGTTGCTGATGTATATGCTCTTTGCATAAATCTATTACAACTCCCGTAATTTCAACTTTATCAGCAATTAGAAATTCATACTCCTTTTGGGTAACAAAAAAGGAAATACCACTGTCTTCTATTATATAATCAATACGGTCTTGCGGATATTCAGGATCTATTGGCACATAAGCCCCTCCTGATTTTAAAATACCCAAGATAGCCACAAACATATCCAAACTACGATCTACACAGATCCCTACAAGACTGTCTGCCACCACACCCTGATCACGAAGATAATGTCCCATCTGGTTTGAACGCTCGTCTAACTGTCTATAACTTAACTCTTCTGAGCCAAAAAGTACAGCTATAGCATCAGGAGACTTTTGCACCTGCTTTTCAAACAAATCAAGTATTGTTTTATCTTTTGGATATTCAACCGCTGTGTTATTGAAAACATCTAATAATTGATGTTGTTCCTCTTGCGATAAAACATTTAAGGTAGTTACATTTAATCCTTTGTTACTTAAACCTCCTAAAAGTTCCGTCAAAGCATTTTCCATATAAACAAGGATACGCTTAGCTTCTACATTTCCATCAATCTGAAACGTTAATCCAAAATCATCTCCAAAATCATCAACACTTAATGTAAATGGATAATTGGTGCGTTCCTGACTTCCAAGAACCGTTATCCCCGAATCAAACTCATTTGCATCATCCTCTGATAGAGACCGCCCTGTATGACGGTAATTTAATAAAGCACTAAAAAAGGCTTTATCATTTCCTATCCCACTCCAATCCTGAATATGTGATAAAGGCGTTTGCTCATAGGACAATAAATCCTGTAACAAAACTTTCACCTGATTCACATATTCTACTACATCACCTTTTAATTCCAGAATCACCGGTAAGGTATTGATAAACAACCCTAAGGAATCTGCGGCTCCTAAAGAACCCTGAAGTCTTCCCGAGAACAAAGAACCAAAAATCGCATAGTCCTTATTACTACACCTAGCCACTACCAATCCGTACGCGGCATGAAACAAAACTGCCGGACTTATGGCGTGCAACACACATAATTTACGCAACTCTGTACTTAAATCATTTGGGAGCACTATATGAGATTCTTCAATCCCCTTACCATCTCCTAAAACATTCGATAATTCAAAAGGATAAGTAGGCTCTTCGATTGCGCCAAATAAAGTCTTAAAATAAGATGCTCCATCATTTACCGATTGGGCATGCAAAGTATGACCTATAAAATCACGGTACAAAACAGGAACTCCTAAACTGGCACCTCTTCCCGATAAATACGATATCACCTCTGATATGATTTTCTCTAAACCAATATGGTCAATTATTAAGTGGTGTTGGTATACAATCAAATAATAACAACCATTCTCAGCATCTTCAACTGATTTCAACTGCAATAATGGTGCTTTTGTAACATCCATCCAATAACCTCCTGAAGCTATCAGAAGCTCTAATTGGGGTAAAACTGCTTCAGAACGATCCAACTCTAAGTCTTCAATCCATAAAGGCGCTTCACGTAAAACAACCTGAACGGCTTTTGGTAAACCTGAACTTAAAATACAGGTACGTAAAACATCATGGCGGTTCACTACAAATTGTAGGGCCTCTATGAAAGAATCTCGTTTACTCTGATCTGAAAAAGAAAGCAAATTAGGCAAAACATAAGGGTCTCCCTGTTTAGAATCACTCATCAGATGATGAAAATGAATCCCTTCCTGTAACGGTGATAAAGGATAGATGTCTTCTATGTTAGAAACACCTCCCGCTACTGTGTCTATTATAAAATCCAGATCACTCTGACTCAAATCAGCCAAAGGAACCATTGCTGGGGTAATAACATCGCTATCAACTGTTATACCATTGGCCGGAACACGATACACTAATGATAAAGAAGATAACTTCTCACTCATTAAAGCTATCGTTGGTCCTGCAAAAATATCTTTTACTCTAATATGAAAATCTAATTTCTGTAAACGAGAAATTAATTGAACAGCCAGTAAACTATGGCCTCCTAACTCAAAGAAGTTGTCATAAACTCCCACTTTTTCTATACCTAAAAGGTTTTGCCAAATGGCAGCCAATTGTTGTTCCGTCTCTGTGCGAGGCGCAACATACTCCTCTGTAGAAAGATCTGAATTATCCGGATTCGGTAACGCTTTCTTGTCCAATTTACCATTAGACGTTAAAGGCATTTTATCCAGTCCAACCCAAATCATCGGAACCATATATTCCGGTAAACTTAATTTTAATTGATCCTGTAAAGCTGTTTTATCTAGTTTATCCTCTGAAACTACATAAGCAACCAGACGTTTGTTACCTCCTGTATCTTCTTTTGCTAAAACACAACATTGAGTAACCGATTCTAATAATGACAAAGCATTCTCGATCTCTCCCAATTCAATACGATAACCACGGATCTTAACCTGATTGTCTTTTCTTCCAATATATTCTATACTACCGTCAGCTAGCCAGCGCCCTAAGTCACCTGATCTATACAAGCGGTCTCCTGCTACAAAAGGATTCGCTATAAACTTCTCTTGCGTTAGTTCTTCTCTGTTTAAATATCCTCTTGCAACTCCTGCTCCTCCAACACATAACTCTCCAATAACGCCTACCGGTACTAAATTTAGATTGGCATCTAAAATATAACATCCTAAAGTAGGAATCGCTGAACCAATAGCACTAACCGAACTTAACATATCTGAACTTGTTAGCTCTTTATAGGTAACGTGAACCGTAGTCTCGGTAATACCATACATGTTTATCATTTTACAAGACGGATATAATACTTTCCAATTTTGTAAATAAACAGGGTTTAATGCCTCTCCTCCAAAAATCACATATCTGATCGCATGATCAAAATTCTCGGATAAGAATGCTTCCTGAAGTGCATAAAAAGATCCCGGAGTCTGGTTTAAAACCGTTACCCCTTCATTGATCAATAATTCTTTAAACGAAATAGCGTCTTTGGTTACTGCTTTTGGAACCACTACCAAACGGCCTCCATGAAGCAAGGCTCCGTACATTTCCCATACCGAGAAATCAAAACAAAACGAATGAAACAGCGTCCAGACATCATGAGTTCCGAAATCAAATAAACAGGATTCATTTTTAAACAAACGAACAACATTACTATGGGTAATCAAAACTCCTTTTGGATTACCTGTACTTCCTGAAGTATAAATCACATAAGCCAAATGATCCGGTGCTACAACAACACTTAAGTTTTCTGTTGAATAGTTTGAAATCTTATTCCAATCTGTATCTAAGAGCACAACATTAATAGCGCTATATTCCTCCAATACTTTATGACTTGCTGCACTGCTCAGTACTAAATTAATTCCGGCATCATCCACCATATAGGCAATACGATCTTCAGGATAATCCGGATCGATTGGCACATAAGCACCTCCTGATTTCAAGATTCCTAAAATACCAACCAACATCTCCAAACCACGCTCTACACAAATCCCTACAAGAGTGTCTGGCTCAACGCCTTGTTCTCTTAAATAAGATCCTAATTGGTTCGACCTTTCATTTAATTCTCTATAACTTAATTTGGCTCCTTCATAAACCACCGCAATGGCATCAGGAGTATTTTTAACCTGCTCTTCAAATAAAGCAACTATAGTTTTATCCTTTGGATACTCAACTGCCGTATTATTGAAAACATTCAACAATTGATGTTCTTCCTTCGCAGTAAGCATTAAAAGACTATCTATTGACTGGTTGATATTATTCACAATACCTGCCAATAACTCTTGGTAATGCAGCAACATACGATCAATCGTTACTTTATCAAATAAGGCTGTACAATAATTGATACTCAATACAATACCGTTATTTCCTTCTGATACATCCAATGTTAAATCTGACTTCGAAGTAACGGTATCAAACTTATAACCTGAAAGAGTAATGTCTTCTAAACCCTTTCCTGTTTCTCCTGAACTTTGCTGTGTATTTTGCAACACAAACATCACCTGAAATAAAGGACTCATACTCCTGTCGCGGGTCGTAACCACACGCTCTACTATCTTCTCAAATGGAACCAGCTGATGATCATAACTGTCCAAAGTAGTCGCTTTAACTTCTGCTAAAAGTTCTTTGAAACTTGGATTGCCTCCCAAATCACTGCGCAGTGCCAGAGTATTGACAAAAAAACCAATCATTCCTTCTAACTCCGACTGGGTACGGTTTGCGATCGGCGTTCCTACACAGATATCATCTTGCCCGCTATAACGCGACAACAATACCTTAAAAACAGACAGCATCACCATAAATAAGGTAACGCCTTCTTTTTGGCATAAAATATTTAAAGACTCACCAATTTCTTTATTTAAAACAACAGAAACATTCGATCCTGCTGTACTTTGCTCAGATGGGCGAGCATAATCTGTTGGTAATGCCAGCGTAGCCACTCCCTGAAGCTTCTCTTCCCAATACGATAATTGAGATTCCAAAACAGCTCCTTCGAGGTATTTCCTTTGCCAGATTGCATAATCTGAATATTGTAAAACAAGTTCCGGTAAAACGGCTGTTCTACCTGACTTCAGTGCATCGTAAAGCTCCAGAAACTCATTCATCAAAATACCTTCCGACCAACCATCGCTGGCAATGTGATGAAACACACAAGCCAGTACGTACTTTTGATTTCCTAAATCATACAGACAGCTTCTTAATTTATAATCCTTTGCTAAATCAAAAGGAGTCATCAGATAATCTTGCAAACTGCTCGCCAACAAAGACTCATCTGTTATTTTCACCTGATCCAGTTTCCAATCTTCTGAGCCTATTACTTCCTGATATCCTAAACCCTCCTCTGATAAAAGAATGGTGCGAAGTACCTCATGACGAGAAACGATACTTTGTAATGTTTGTTCTAAAATCACCCCATCTACTGCTCCTTCCAAATGAAGAACAGTAGGGATATGATATTCTGTACTACCTTGCAACTGATCTAAAAACCACAAACGTTCCTGACTGAAAGACATTGGAATACGCTCCAATCGCTCTCCTGTATAGGGAGTGACTTTCTCCAGTATTTTTTTTGCAATCTTGTTATCTTGATATTTATCTAATAATTCTTTGGTTATATTTTCACTCTGATATTTTTCCAGGTACTCAATAATCTGTTCTTTATTAGCTCTTATTTCCTGGAGTAATTCCGGACCGATTTCAGTATTTGACTTAATACTTAAAGATCCATTTTTTAATACCAACTTTATGCCTTCTTTGTTTATTCTTTGAAAAAAACTTAAAAATTCCATATATTATTAAAATTATAACCTAATATTCCTTACTATTATTTATACTATATCTTTCCTTAAAACTATTGACGTTAATTGCCTTATAATGTCAATAAGACAATAACTCAGCCACCGAATTAAATTTAAACAGTTCTCTAATTCGGCACACATTATCAGTCATCAAACAATTCATTTACAAACCATTAGCACGCAATACAAAAAAGTTATCCTAAATCCCTCCTTTTAGTACACTCTGCCAAATGGCAATCAATTGTATTTCTGACGCTGTTCTTACGCAGCAACATATTCATTAGATAGCGCTCACCGATCAGAATCAGGCGAGTCTTTCCTACGTAATTTTCACATTAGACGCTAATCGGATATTACTTTGTTCCACCCAGATCATGGGAACTCTATAACTCGAGTAACTTCATTCTAAACCTGCTGAAAATCAGCTTTTATTTTAACTTACTTTCTATAACTATCACAATCATCAGAGCGCTTGATATCTGCTACCTCTCCCTAGCCAAAAGGCAGTATTAAATCACAAAAATTCAATAAGGATAAAGCGCTTTTGATCTCATAAAATACCATACGAAAACCAAAAAACCCCACTCCTTAAACCCTACTTTACCATCAAGTAATCAGCATATTAATCAACCGACCTATAAGTTTTTTCATTCAAAAAAAAGTTTCACTATAGACTTCTTTTTAAGTTAATTCTTCCTTATATAAATAGCCGTGAGCAACCAGAATTACTCCAATACATAATTTTGCAATCAGCCCTAAAGATAGTATATTATCAAAATTATCCTATATATTAAGATAAAAATTCCTCATTAAATGAAATTAATTAATTAGAATTATGATATTATTAATTAATCTTTCAAATATGAGTTTATTGATATTTTGAACTAAAATTAAAGCGGTTTTTTTTGTTAAAATTCTTGTTTTAAAACCATTAAATAATCTGATATAGTTATTTCCGATTTTAAATTGCCCCTTACAATTGCGAAAAAAGTGCCTCAATTTTTTTTCTTGATTTTCCGAAAATAGAAGCTCGTTTTTTTTATACTCTGAAATAATTTCATTCAACGGATAAATTTATTTTTTATCCTTACCTAATAATTGCTTTTCAAAACCACTTAACTTTTGGGCTACAATCCAAATAATAGTGCAATTTTAAAATGAAAAAGCCAGCTCGAGAGCTGGCTTTTTGTTGAAAATCTAATTTGAAGGCTATTTCTATTTTTGAATTTAACTACATGCTTTACAATCAAATCCAAACCTTAGTATCGATTCTTAGTTGGCACATCCGGATCGGCAGCCAACTGTATTGAAATTATAGCTCAATATGCATACTAAATTCATCTATAGAATCATTAAAGTTAATTATCTTATAATGTAAGTAAGAAGATAACTCATCTACCGTACTAAATTTAAATATCTCTTGGATCGGTACTTCTATAGACAACTCGTCACGTATGATAGATACTAAACGGGTCACCAATAAACTATGACCACCCAATTCGAAGAAGTTGTCATAAACTCCAACTTTTTCTACTCCTAGTAAATTCTGCCAGATTTCCACCAACTGTCTTTCTGTATCGGTACGCGGCGCAACATACTCCTTACTCGATAACTGTGAATTATCAGGATCCGGTAAGGCTTTCTTATCTAATTTACCATTAGAAGTTAAAGGCATTTTATCCAGTTCAACCCAAATCATCGGAACCATGTATTCCGGTAAACTTAATTTTAATTGATCCTGTAAAGCTGTTTTATCTAGTTTATCCTCTGAAACTACATAAGCAACCAGGCGTTTGTTACCTGATGCATCTTCTTTGGCCAATACACAACATTGAGTAACTGATTCCAATAAGGACAAAGCATTTTCGATCTCACCCAATTCAATACGATAACCACGGATCTTTACCTGATTATCCCTTCTTCCAATATATTCTATACTACCGTCAGCTAGCCAGCGTCCTAAGTCACCTGATCTATACAAGCGGTCTCCTGCTACAAAAGGATTTGCTATAAACTTCTCTTGCGTTAATTCTTCTCTGTTTAAATAACCTCTTGCAACTCCTGCTCCTCCAACACATAACTCTCCAATAACCCCTACCGGTACTAAATTTAGATTGGCATCTAAAATATAACATCCTAAAGTAGGAATTGCTGAACCAATAGCACTAACCGAGCTTAACAGGTCTGAACTTGTAAGTTCTTTATAGGTAACGTGAACCGTAGTCTCGGTAATACCATACATGTTTATCATTTTACAAGACGGATATAATGCTTTCCAATTTTGTAAATAAACAGGGTTTAATGCCTCTCCTCCAAAAATCACATATCTGATCGCATGATCAAAATTCTCTGATAAAAATGCTTCCTGAAGTACATAAAAAGATCCCGGAGTCTGGTTTAAAACCGTGACTCCTTCACTGATCAATAATTCCTTAAAGGAAATAGCGTCTTTGGTTACTGCTTTTGGAACCACTACCAAACGGCCTCCATGAAGCAAAGCTCCATACATTTCCCATACCGAGAAATCAAAACAAAACGAATGAAACAGCGTCCAGACATCATGAGTTCCGAAATCAAATAAACAGGATTCGTTTTTAAACAAACGAACTACATTACTATGGGTAATCAAAACTCCTTTTGGATTACCTGTACTTCCTGAAGTATAAATCACATAAGCCAAATCATCCGGCGATACTACAATGTCCTGATTTTCCTTAGAATAACCCGAAATCTTATCCCAATCTGTATCTAAGAGTACAACATTAAGATCGGTATATTCCTCCAGTACTTTATGACTTGCTGCACTACTCAATACTAAATTAATACCTGCATCACCTACCATATAAGCAATACGATCTTCAGGATAATCCGGATCGATTGGCACATAAGCCCCTCCTGATTTCAAGATTCCCAAGATTCCAATCAACATCTCCAAACCACGCTCTACACAGATCCCCACAAGAGTATCAGCTTGAACGCCTTGCTCTCTTAAATAAGATCCTAATTGATTCGACTTCTCATTTAATTCTTTATAACTTAATTTGGCTCCCTCATAAACCACCGCAATGGCATCAGGAGTATTTTTAACCTGTTCTTCGAATAAAGTTACTAATGTCTTATCCTTTGGATATTCAACAGCTGTGTTATTGAAAACATCCAATAATTGGTGCTCTTCACCTGTAGTCAAGATTGACAGGGTGTTTATTGGCTGGTTGCTATCACTTACAATACCTGTCAACAATTCTTGGTAATGCAGTAGCATACGCTCAATTGTCGCTTTGTCAAACAAAGCGGTACAATAATTCAGATTCAAAACAATACCATTATTGCTTTCAGCTACATTCAATGTTAAATCAAATTGGGCTGTAACAACATCAAAATCATAAGCTGAAAGGTTAACGTTTTGCAAACCTCTTGTTGTTTGCTCTAAACCTGACTGGGCATTTTGCAACACAAACATTGTCTGAAACACAGGACTCATACTTCTGTCGCGAGTCGTAACCACACGGTCTACCACCTTCTCAAATGGCGCTAACTGATGGTCATAACTCTCCAATGTAGTTTCTTTTACTCTTTCCAGAAGTTCACTGAAACTTGGATTATCTCCAAGATCCGTGCGAAGAGCCAAAGTGTTGACAAAAAAGCCAATCATACCTTCTAATTCTGACTGGGTACGGTTTGCAATTGGTGTTCCCACACAAATATCATCCTGTCCACTATAACGCGATAATAAAACCTTAAAGGCAGACAGTAACATCATAAACAAGGTAACCCCTTCTCTCTGAGCTAAAGCATTTATCGACTCACTAATTTCTTTATTTAAAACAAAAGAAACATTTGATCCTGCTGTACTCTGCACAGAAGGACGAGCATAATCTGTTGGCAATGCCAGTGTAGCCACTCCCTGTAACTTCTCTTCCCAATACGCTAATTGAGATTCTAAAACAGCTCCTTCGAGATATTTTCTTTGCCAAATTGCATAATCGGAATATTGCAGAGTAAGTTCAGGTAAAACTGTTGCTATTGTTGTAGCACTTCCTGATTGTAAAGCACTGTAAAGTTCCATGAATTCATTCACCAAAATACCTTCTGACCAACCATCACTGGCAATGTGATGAAACACACAAGCCAGTACGTACTTTTGATTTCCTAAATCATAAAGACAACTTCTTAACTTATAGTCCTTGGATAAATCAAAAGGTTTTATAAGGTACGTTTTAACAGCACTTTCTAATAAAGATTCTGTTGTTTTAACCTGATCCAATATCCAATCTTCTGCAGGTATTATTTGCTGATAACCTACACCAGCCTCCGATAATAGTATCGTACGAAGTACCTCATGACGAGATACAATAGTCTGCAGGGTTTTCTCTAAAATCGATACTTCTAATTCGCCTTCCAAACGTAACACCACAGGAATATGATATTCTGTACTACCTTGCAGCTGATCTAAAAACCACAAACGTTCCTGACTGAAAGACAATGGAATGCGCTCGGGACGATCCTCTGAAACAATAGTCGGCAGTAGTACTCCCTCGGATTGATCCGATACATGAGCTCCTAAAGTTGCTATAGTTGTATGTTCAAATACTTCTCTTACAGATATCTCAAGAACCATTTCTTTACGAATCATCGATACCAATCGGGTAGCCAATAAACTATGACCGCCCAATTCGAAGAAGTTATCATAAATCCCCACTTTTTCTATACCCAATAAGTTTTGCCAGATAACAGCCAATTGCCTTTCTATGTCTGTACGTGGCGCAACATAGGCCTGACTAGACAAATCGGAACTATCCGGATCCGGTAACGCTTTTCTGTCCAATTTACCATTTGAAGTCAAAGGCAGCTGATCCAGTTCAACCCAGATCATCGGAACCATATACTCGGGTAAACTTAATTTTAATTGTTCTTGTAAAGCTGTTTTATCGAGTTTGTTCTCTGAAACTACATAACCAACCAAACGTTTGTTACCTGCTGTATCTTCTTTGGCCAATACACAACTCTGGGTAATTCCTGATACTGAAGAAAGCACATTCTCGATCTCACCGAGTTCGATACGATGCCCTCGAATCTTTACCTGATCGTCTTTCCTGCCGATATATTCTATAGTACCGTCAGCGAGCCAGCGTGCCAAATCGCCTGTTTTATAAATTCGCTCTGCTTCTACAAATGGATTTGCAATAAACTTCTCCTTGGTTAATTCTGCTCTGTTCAAATAACCGCGAGCCAACTGAACTCCGCCAATATGCAATTCTCCAATTATACCACAAGGCAATATCGCATTATGATCATCTAATATGTACAACTGAACATTAGCAATGGCTTTACCGATAATTACTTTTTTCGAGAAATCTAACTTTTGAGCTGTAATATAGATAGTAGCCTCTGTTGGTCCATATAAATTCCAAACCTCTTTACTAATAGAAGTAAGGCTGTTTTTTAAGGATTCCTTGATCGCCTCTCCTCCGCTTAGAATCTTTACTTCTTCCTTGTTCTGCCAACCCGTATCAACAAGCATTTGCCAAGTCGATGGAGTTGCCTGCATAAAATCAGGGTGATAGTGAGCGATAGCAGATTGAAGTTCATCGCCATCTCTGATAGTTGCATTATTTAAAACGATAACTTTTGCGCCTAACAAAAGTGGCGCGAAAAACTCTAAGTAAAAAATATCAAAAGTATAGGTGGTAACCGAAAGAAAACTCTTGAGGACTTCCATTTCTAAGCGGCCAATCATACTTTGTAAAAAATTAAACAGGCTAACATGATCAATACAGACTCCCTTAGGTTTGCCGGTACTTCCCGAAGTATAAATCACATAAGCCAAATCACCAGATGCTACTGCAATACCTGAATTTTCTGTTGCATATTTTGAGATCTTATCCCAGTGCGTGTCCAGTAAAACAACATTACCGCTTGTATATTCTGCTATTGTTTTATGACTCGCTGCGCTGCTTAACACCAGATTTATACCAGCATCACTCACCATATAGGCCATACGATCCTCGGGATAATCGGGATCTATTGGCACATAAGCGCCTCCTGATTTTAAGATTCCTAAAATACCGACCATCATCTCCAAACTACGTTCCACGCAAATACCCACAAGAGTATCAGCTTGAACTCCCTGCTCTCTTAGATAATGTCCTAATTGATTAGACTTCTCATTTAATTCTTTATAACTTAATTCTTCTCCTTCATAAACCACCGCAATGGCATCAGGAGTATTTTTAACTTGTTCTTCAAATAAATCAAGGATCGTTTTATCTTTTGGATATTCAACCACTGTGTTATTGAAAACATTCAATAATTGATGTTCTTCTTCTTTTGATAAAACAGTTAAAGTATTTATAGTTAACTCTTCGCTTTTTAGACCTTCTAAAAGTTCTCTCAAAGCATTTTCCATATAAACAAGGATACGGTCTGCTCCTATACTCTGGTCAATCTGAGCTGTTAAACTAAAATGATCTCCATAATCATCTACACTTAATGTAAATGGATAATTGGTGCGTTCCTGATTTTCAAGAACCGTTATCCCCGAATCAAACTCATTTGCACGATCCTCTTCTGATAAAGACGGTGTCGAGTGACGGTAATTCAATATAGCACTAAAAAGGGCTTTATCATTGCCTATACCACTCCAATCCTGAATATGCGATAAAGGCGTTTGCTCATAAGACAATAAATCCTGTAACAAAACTTTCACCTGATTCAAATACTCTGATGTGCTGCCTTTTAATTCCAACAACACCGGTAAGGTATTGATAAATAATCCTAAGGAATCTGCGGCTCCTAAAGAACCTTGAAGTCTTCCCGAGAACAAAGAACCAAAAATCGCATAGTCCTTATTACTACACTTCCCTACTACCAATCCGTAAGCGGCATGAAACAAAACTGCCGGACTTATGGCGTGCATTACACCTAATTTGCGTAATTCTGTACTTAAATCTTTGGAGAGCACTACATGAGATTCTTCAATCGCCTTACCATCTCCTAAAACATTCGATAATCCAAAAGGATAAGTAGGCTCTTCGATTGCGCCAAATAAAGTTTTAAAATATGCCCCTCCATCATTTACTGATTGGGCGTGTAAAGTATGGCCTATAAAATCACGGTACAAAACAGGAACTCCTAAACTGGCTATATTTCCTGATAAATACATCGTAATCTCAGCTATGATTTTCTCCATACCTACGTGGTCAATTATCAAGTGATGTTGGTATACAATCAAATAATAGCTGCCATTCTGAGTATCATCTGCTGATTTTAACTGCAATAATGGTGCTTTTGTAACATCCATCCAATATCCTCCAGGGGCTATCAGAAGTTCCAATTGTGGTAAAACTGCTTTTGAATGATCCAATTCTAAATGCTCGACCCATAAAGGCGCTTCACGTAAAACAACCTGAACGGCTTTTGGTAAACCTGAACTCAAAATACTGGTACGTAAAACATCATGACGGTTCACCACAAATTGTAAAGCCTCTATGAAAGAATCTCGTTTACTCTGATCTGTAAAAGAAAGTAAACTTGGAAGCACATAAGGATCGCCCTCTTTAGGATCACTCATCAAATGATGAAAATGAATTCCTTCCTGTAACGGCGATAAAGGATAAATATCTGCTATATTGGTAATGCCTCCCGTCACAGTTGCCAGTATGCTATCCAGATCACTTTGACTCAAATCAGCCAAAGGAACCATTGCTGGGGTAATAACATCGCTATCAACTGTTATACCATTGGACGGAACACGATACACTAATGATAAAGAAGATAACTTCTCACTCATTAAAGCTATCGTTGGTCCTGCAAAAATATCTTTTACTCTAATATGAAAATCTAATTTCTGTAGACGAGAAATCAACTGAACAGCCAGTAAACTATGGCCACCCAATTCGAAGAAATTATCATAAACTCCGACTTTTTCTATTCCCAATAAGTTTTGCCAAATAGCTGCCAATTGTTGTTCCGTCTCTGTGCGAGGCGCAACATACTCCTGTGTAGAAAGATCTGAGTTATCCGGATTCGGTAACGCTTTTCTGTCCAATTTACCATTAGACGTTAAAGGCATTTTATCCAGTCCAACCCAAATCATCGGAACCATATATTCGGGTAAGCTTAATTTTAATTGATCCTGTAAAGCTGTTTTATCTAGTTTGTTCTCTGAAACTACATAAGCAACCAGACGTTTGTTACCTGATGCATCTTCTTTAGCTAAAACACAACACTGAATCACAGCTTCTAATGAAGATAAAACGTTCTCGATCTCACCAAGCTCGATACGATAACCACGGATCTTTACCTGATCGTCTTTTCTTCCTATATATTCAATATTTCCGTCAGCTAGCCAACGTACTAAATCTCCCGTTCTATAAATTCTGTCTCCTTTTACAAAAGGATTTGTTATAAACTTCTCCTGAGTTAATTCATCCTGATTTAAATAACCTCTCGCAACTCCTGAACCTCCAACACACAATTCTCCAATAACGCCAACCGGTACTAAATTTAAATTAGCATCTAAAATATAAGCAACGCTATTATTAATCGGTTTTCCTATTGGAAGATTCTTGTTCGTTATATTATCAATGGTATAAGTCGTTGAAAAAGTAGTGTTTTCTGTTGGACCATAACCGTTAACCACTTTAAGATTCGGATAAAGTTCTTTTAACTTATTTGTATAATTAAATAAAACTACATCTCCTCCTACTATTAAATAATCGAGGGGTTCAAAAAGAGATAAATCAGATTCTACTACCTGATGAAACCACGAAGCGGTCATCCATAAGGTATTTACTTTTCGTTCAATAAGCAGTTCTTTTAAACTAACTGAATTTAAAAGCGTATTGATAGAGGCTACTATTAATTGTCCTCCATTTAATAAAGTTCCCCAAAATTCTATCGTAGTCGCATCAAAAGAGATTGAACCTGTTGACAACCATACTGTTTCTGAATTTAAAGCGAGATAATCACAACTCTTAGATAAACTTACAATGTTTCCGTGAGTAACCATCACTCCTTTTGGTCTGCCGGTACTTCCCGAAGTATAAATCACATACGCCAAATCATCCGGTGTTACTTCAATACCCGGATTTTCTGTTGAATATCCCGAAATCGCATCCCAATTCGTGTCTAAGAGTACAACATTAATAGCGGTATACTCCTCTAATACTTTATGACTCGCTGTACTACTTAATACCAGTTTCATACCTGCATCATCAATCATATAAGCGATACGATCTGACGGGTAATCAGGATCTATGGGTACATAAACGCTTCCTGATTTTAAGATTCCTAAAATACCGACCATCATTTCCAAACTACGCTCTACACAGATCCCTATAAAAGTATCAGACTGAGCGCCTTGTTCTCTTAGATAATGTCCTAATTGATTGGACTTTTCATTTAATTCTTTATAAGTTAATTCTTCTCCCTCATAAACCACCGCAATGGTATCAGGAGTATTTTTAACCTGCTCTTCAAATAAAGCAAGGATCGTTTTATCTTTTGGATATTCAACCGCTGTGTTATTAAAAACATCTAATAACTGATCAGACTCTTCTTTTGATAAAATCGAGTCCATACTTACACTCGCTTCAGGTTTGTTCCTGAAACAATCTAAAATATTATTCAGATAAGAATGAAAACGCTCTAAAGATATTTCTGAGTTAAGATTTTTGTACATCGAATATTGAACTTCAAATCCAGTAGTTCCAGTTAAATTTATTGTTAAATTTAGACCTGAACTTGTTCGCTCAAAAGAACTGTTTTTTATATCCTCTTTATGCTCATCATTCGTATCCGGAAGTAAAACTCCTGTTGAAAAATTCTCCGGAGTGATTTCATTATACACATGAAAATCAACATAATTGAACAATACATCAAAAAAAGAATCATCCCTGTCTACTCCGATAAGACGTTTAATTTCAAAAAATGTCAGATGACTATAGCGTTTTATTTCATTCATCTTTTCTTCGACACTTTTAAAATACGACAACCAGCTTCCCTCTGATTCAAAAATATAGCGTACCGGTATCGTATTTAAAAAACATCCTAAAATTTTGTCTCCATCTTCGACTGATGGACGGTTATTTGCCGCCAAACCAACCGTTAGCTCTGTTTCATGAGTCAGTAGCTTTAGTGCATAGATATAGACCCCAAAAAACACACTTTTTAGCGTCAAATTATGCTCTTTACATTGTTTTTTCAGATCATTTAAAAAAGATAAATCATATCGTTTGGTGTAATACTCAGTCACTCGTGTTTCTTCTGAGAAAATATCCAAATATTTATATCCTGTCAATTCTTCTTTCCAGAAAGAAATAGCCTCAACATCTTGCTTAGCCATCAATTCTTTAATGATATAATCTCTCTGATTACAAGCTATTTCGGAAGAAAAAGAATTATTTTCCTTCTTTAACTCAAAATACGTTTTATAAAGTTCCGTCGTAAATGTAGCGAGACTCCATCCGTCCATAATAGCATGATGAAACTGGTATACAAATAACTTAGTATGGGCGTCAATAGTAAAAACAGTAAAACGATATAATGCTCCTTCCTCAATACTAAAAGGAATGGCTCTTTCTGATATCAGAAATTCTTCAATTTTCCTTTCTTGTTCCTTCTTATCAAATAAACTTAAATCTCTTTGTTCTATGTCAAAAGAAACATTTTTATATACGATTTGAACCGGTTGTTCATAATCTGAAAAATTAAAACTCGTACGAAAAATAGAATGTTTTTCGATTAATAATGCCATTGCTTTTTCAAACTTAGCAAAATCAAAAGAATCATCTTTAAAAGGAAATGTCATCTGATCATGAAAAACACCTAAGCCCGGATCTACTAATGATTCCATAATCATCCCTTGCTGAACATCTGTCATTGGGTAAATGTCTTCAATCAAATCTGAATTCTCCATAGAATTCCTAATAGATAAGCTCAGTTTTTCTATCTCAGAATCGACACTTTGATAAAGCTGTTCTGTCTTAGCATCATGCGTATTATCATTTAATGCTGAAATTGCAAAACGCTCTATAGTACTGTATTTAAAAAGATCGAGTAATTGAATCCGTTTCTTAAACGTTTCATTTATTTTTGATATCAATCGGATCGATATAATAGAATCTCCTCCTATTTCAAAGAAATTATCATAAACTCCAACTTTTTCTATTCCCAGTACATTTTGCCAAATAGCAACCAACTGTCGTTCCGTTTCTGTACGTGGCGCAACATATTCTTTACTGGATAATTCTGAACCATCCGGATCAGGTAAAGCTTTCTTGTCTAGTTTACCGTTTGATGTCAATGGCATTTGATCCAGTTCAACCCAGATCATCGGAACCATATATTCCGGTAAACTTAATTTCAATTGATCCTGTAAATCAGTCTTATTCAGTTTACCTTCTGAAACTACATAACCAACCAAACGTTTATTACCTGATGCATCTTCTTTAGCTAATACACAACATTGTGTAACTGATTCCAACAATGCCAAAGTGTTCTCAATCTCACCCAATTCGATACGATACCCACGAATCTTAACCTGATTATCCTTTCTGCCAATGTATTCTATATTTCCATCCGGTAACCAACGTGCTAAATCGCCCGTTTTATAAATTCTTTCTCCTTCAACAAAAGGATTTACTATAAATTTCTCTTGTGTTAATTCTTCTTTATTCCAATAACCTCGGGCTACCTGAATTCCACCAATACATAATTCACCTGTTACACCTAATGGTAAAAGTTCGTGTGCTTCATCTAAAACATATAAACTGGTATTGGCAACCGGTTTACCGATTAAAACGCCTGACAAGTCCCCTTTAAGAGGAACTTCCCAAGAACTAACGTCAATCGCTGCCTCGGTAGGACCGTATAAATTATCTAAACGTACATTATTAAATTTCTCTCTAAATAGACTAACATGATCCAGTTGTAAAGCTTCTCCACTACATAAAACACGCTGTAATGAACTACAGTCTCCTAACTCAATTGAACTAAGGAAAACGCTTAACATTGAAGGAACAAAATGGATCGTAGTGATATTATTTTGCTCGATGAGTTCTTTTAAATAAAGAGCATCTTTATGACCTTCCGGTTTCGCAAAAACCAATTTAGCACCGCAGATAACAGACCATAATAGTTCCCAAACAGAAACATCAAAACTAAAGGAAGTTTTTTGAAGAATGGTGTCTTCAGCCGTTAACTGATAATGGGATTGCGTCCATAACAATCGATTTACGATACCTCCATGCTCGTTCATCACCCCTTTTGGTCTGCCTGTACTTCCTGAAGTATAAATCACATAAGCCAGATGATCCGGTGCTACTACAACACTTAAGTTTTCTGTTGAATAGTTTGAAATCTTATCCCAATCTGTATCTAAGAGTACAACATTAATAGCGCTATATTCCTCCAACACTTTATGACTTGCTGCGCTACTTAGCACCACTTTCATACCTGCATCATCCACCATATAAGCAATACGATCCTCAGGATAATCCGGATCGATTGGCACATAAGCACCTCCTGATTTTAAGATTCCCAAAATACCAACCAGCATCTCCAAACCACGCTCTATGCAGATCCCTACAAGAGTGTCTGGCTCAACGCCTTGTTCTCTTAAATAAGATCCTAATTGATTCGACTTCTCATTTAATTCTTTATAACTTAATTTGGCTCCTTCATAAACCACCGCAATGGCATCAGGAGTATTTTTAACCTGTTCTTCAAATAAAGTTACTAATGTCTTATCCTTTGGATACTCAACTGCCGTATTATTGAAAACATCCAATAATTGGTGCTCTTCTCCTGTAGTCAAGATTGACAGTCTGTTTATTGGCTGATTGCTATCACTTACAATGCCTGTCAACAATTCTTGGTAATGCAGCAACATACGCTCAATTGTCGCTTTATCAAACAAAGCGGTACAATAATTCAGATTCAAAACAATACCATTATTGCTTTCGGCTACATTCAATGTTAAATCAAATTGGGCTGTAACAACATCAAAATCATAAGCTGAAAGGCTAACGTTTTGCAAACCTCTTGTTGTTTGCTCTAAACCTGACTGGGCATTTTGCAACACAAACATTGTCTGAAACACAGGACTCATACTTCTGTCGCGAGTCGTAACCACACGGTCTACCACCTTCTCAAATGGCGCTAACTGATGATCATAACTCTCCAATGTAGTTTCTTTTACTCTTTCCAGAAGTTCACTGAAACTTGGATTGCCTCCCAAATCACTGCGAAGGGCCAAAGTATTGACAAAAAAGCCAATCATACCTTCTAATTCTGACTGGGTACGGTTTGCAATTGGTGTTCCCACACAAATATCATCCTGTCCGCTATAACGCGATAATAAAACCTTAAAGGCAGACAGTAACATCATAAACAAGGTAACCCCTTCTCTCTGAGCTAAAGCATTTATCGACTCACTAATTTCTTTATTTAAAGCGAAAGAAACATTTGATCCTGCTGTACTCTGCACAGAAGGACGAGCATAATCTGTTGGCAATGCCAGTGTAGCCACTCCCTGTAACTTCGCTTCCCAATACGTTAATTGGGATTCTAAAACAGCTCCTTCGAGATATTTTCTTTGCCAGATTGCATAATCGGAATATTGCAGAGTAAGTTCAGGTAAAACTGTTGCTGTTGCTGTTGCTGTTGCTGTAGCACTTCCTGATTGTAAAGCACTGTAAAGTTCCATGAATTCATTCACCAAAATACCTTCTGACCAACCATCACTGGCAATGTGATGAAACACACAAGTCAGTACGTACTTTTGATTTCCTAAATCATAAAGACAACTTCTTAGCTTATAGTCTTTCGATAAATCAAAAGGTGTTATAAGGTACGTTTTAACAGCACTTTCTAATAAAGATTCTGTTGTTTTAACCTGATCCAATATCCAGTCTTCTGCAGGTATTATTTGCTGATAACCTACACCAGCCTCCGATAAAAGAATGGTACGGAGTACCTCATGACGAGATACAATAGTCTGCAGGGTTTGTTCTAAAATCGATACTTCTAATTCGCCTTCCAAACGTAACACCACAGGAATATGATATTCTGTACTACCTTGCAGCTGATCTAAAAACCACAAACGTTCCTGACTGAAAGACAATGGAATACGCTCGGGACGATCCTCTGAAATAATAGTCGGCAGTAGTACTCCCTCGGATTGATCCGATACATGAGCTCCTAAAGTTGCTATAGTTGTATGTTCAAATACTTCTCTTACTGATATCTCAAGAACCATTTCTTTACGAATCATCGATACCAATCGGGTAGCCAATAAACTATGACCACCCAATTCGAAGAAATTATCATAAACTCCCACTTTTTCTATACCCAATAAGTTTTGCCAGATAACAGCCAATTGTCTTTCTGTGTCTGTACGTGGTGCAACATAGGCCTGACTAGACAAATCGGAACTATCCGGATCCGGTAATGCTTTTCTGTCCAATTTACCATTTGAAGTCAAAGGCAACTGATCCAGTTCAACCCAGATCATCGGAACCATATACTCGGGTAAGCTTAATTTTAATTGTTCTTGTAAAGCTGTTTTATCGAGTTTGTTCTCTGAAACTACATAACCCACCAAACGTTTGTTACCTGCTGTATCTTCTTTGGCCAATACACAACTCTGGGTAACAGATTCTAATGAAGATAAAGCGTTCTCGATCTCACCGAGTTCAATACGATGCCCTCGAATCTTTACCTGATCGTCTTTCCTGCCGATATATTCTATAGTACCGTCAGCGAGCCAGCGCGCCAAATCGCCTGTTTTATAAATTCGCTCTGCTTCTACAAATGGATTTGCAATAAACTTCTCTTGCGTTAATTCTGCTCTGTTCAAATAACCACGAGCCAACTGAGCTCCGCCAATATGCAATTCTCCAATTATACCACAAGGCAATATCGCATTATGATCATCTAATATGTACAACTGAACATTAGCAATGGCTTTACCGATAATTACTTTTTTCGAGAAATCTAACTTTTGAGCTGTAATCCAGATAGTAGCCTCTGTTGGTCCATATAAATTCCAAACCTCTTTACTAATAGAAGTAAGGCTGTTTTTTAAGGATTCCTTAATCGCTTCTCCTCCGCTTAGAATCTTTACTTCTTCCTTGTTCTGCCAACCCGTATCAACAAGCATTTGCCAAGTCGATGGAGTTGCTTGCATAAAATCAGGGTGATAGTGAGCGATAGCAGATTGAAGCTCATCGCCATCTCTGATAGTTGCATTATTTAAAACGATAACTTTTGCGCCTAACAAAAGTGGCGCAAAAAACTCTAAGTAAAAAATATCAAAAGTATAGGTGGTCACCGAAAGAAAACTCTTGAGGTCTTCCATTTCTAAGCGGCCAATCATACTTTGTAAAAAGTTAAACAGGCTAACATGATCAATACAGACTCCCTTAGGTTTGCCGGTACTTCCAGAAGTATAAATCACATAGGCCAAATCACCAGGTGCTACTGCAATACCTGAATTTTCTGTTGCATATTTTGAGATCTTATCCCAGTGCGTGTCCAGTAAAACAACATTACCGGTTGTATGCTCTGCTATTGTTTTATAACTCGCTGCGCTGCTTAACACCAAATTTATTCCGGCATCACTCACCATATAAGCCATACGATCCTCGGGATAGTCGGGATCTATTGGCACATAAGCCCCTCCTGATTTTAAGACTCCTAAGATTCCAACCAACATCTCCAAACTACGTTCCACGCAAATACCCACAAGAGTATCAGCTTGAACGCCTTGTTCTCTTAAATAATGTCCTAATTGATTGGACTTCTCATTTAATTCTTTATAACTTAATTCTTCTCCTTCATAAACTACCGCAATGGCGTCAGGAGTATTTTTAACTTGTTCTTCAAATAAATCAAGTATTGTTTTATCTTTTGGATATTCAACTACTGTGTTATTGAAAACGTTTAGTAATTGATGTTCTTCTTCTTTTGATAAAACAGTTAAAGTATTTATAGTTAACTCTTCGCTTTTTAGACCTTCTAAAAGTTCTCTCAAAGCATTTTCCATATAAACAAGGATACGGTCTGCTCCTATACTCTGGTCAATTTGAGCTGTTAAACTAAAATGATCTCCATAATCATCTACACTCAATGTAAATGGATAATTGGTGCGTTCCTGATTTTCAAGAACCGTTATCCCCGAATCAAATTCATTTGCACGATCCTCTTCTGATAAAGACGGTGTCGAGTGACGGTAATTCAATATAGCACTAAAAAGGGCTTTATCATTGCCTATACCACTCCAATCCTGAATATGTGATAAAGGCGTTTGCTCATAAGACAATAAATCCTGTAACAAAACTTTCACCTGATTCAAATACTCTGATGTGCTGCCTTTTAATTCCAACAACACCGGTAAGGTATTGATAAATAATCCTAAGGAATCTGCGGCTCCTAAAGAACCTTGAAGTCTTCCCGAGAACAAAGAACCAAAAATCGCATAGTCCTTATTACTACACTTCCCTACTACCAATCCGTAAGCGGCATGAAACAAAACTGCCGGACTTATGGCGTGCATTACACCTAATTTACGTAATTCTGTACTTAAATCTTTGGAGAGCACTATATGAGATTCTTCAATCCCCTTACCATCTCCTAAAACATTCGATAATCCAAAAGGATAAGTAGGTTCTTCGATTGCGCCAAATAAAGACTTAAAATAAGCCCCTCCATCATTTACCGATTGGGCATGCAAAGTATGACCTATAAAATCACGGTACAAAACAGGAACTCCTAAACTATCCCCTTTACCCGATAAATACGATATCACCTCTGATATGATTTTCTCTAAACCAATATGGTCAATTATTAAGTGGTGTTGGTATACAATCAAATAATAACAACCATTCTCAGCATCTTCAACTGATTTCAACTGCAATAATGGTGCTTTTGTAACATCCATCCAATAACCTCCTGAAGCTATCAGAAGCTCTAATTGGGGTAAAACTGCTTCAGAACGATCCAACTCTAAGTCTTCAATCCATAAAGGCGCTTCACGTAAAACAACCTGAACGGCTTTTGGTAAACCTGAACTTAAAATACAGGTACGTAAAACATCATGGCGGTTCACTACAAATTGTAAGGCCTCAATGAAAGAATCTCGTTTACTTTGATCTGAAAAAGAAAGCAAATTAGGCAAAACATAAGGGTCTCCCTGTTTAGAATCACTCATCAGATGATGAAAATGAATTCCTTCCTGTAACGGTGATAAAGGATAGATATCCTCGATGTTAGAAACACCTCCCGCTACTGTGTCTATTATAAAATCCAGATCACTTTGACTCAAATCAGCCAAAGGAACCATTGCTGGGGTAATAACATCGCTATCAACTGTTATACCATTGGCCGGAACACGATACACTAATGATAAAGAAGATAACTTCTCACTCATTAAAGCTATCGTTGGTCCTGCAAAAATATCTTTTACTCTAATATGAAAATCTAATTTCTGTAGACGAGAAATCAACTGAACAGCCAATAAACTATGACCACCCAATTCGAAGAAATTATCATAAACTCCCACTTTTTCTATTCCCAATAAGTTTTGCCAAATGACTGCGAATTGTTGTTCCGTCTCTGTGCGAGGCGCAACATACTCCTGTGTAGAAAGATCTGAGTTATCCGGATTCGGTAACGCTTTCTTGTCCAATTTACCATTAGACGTTAAAGGCATTTTATCCAGTCCAACCCAAATCATCGGAACCATATATTCCGGTAAACTTAATTTTAATTGATCCTGTAAAGCTGTTTTATCTAGTTTGTTCTCTGAAACTACATAAGCAACCAGACGTTTGTTACCTGATGCATCTTCTTTGGCCAACACACAACATTGAGTAACTGATTCTAACAATGACAAAGCATTTTCGATCTCTCCCAATTCGATACGATAACCACGGATCTTTACCTGATTATCCTTTCTTCCAATATATTCTATACTGCCGTCAGCTAGCCAGCGTCCTAAGTCTCCTGATCTATACAAGCGGTCTCCTGCTACAAAAGGATTTGCGATAAACTTCTCTTGCGTTAATTCTTCTCTGTTTAAATATCCTCTTGCAACTCCTGCTCCTCCTACACATAACTCTCCAATAACGCCTACCGGTACTAAATTTAGATTGGCATCTAAAATATAACATCCTAAAGTAGGAATCGCTGAACCAATAGCACTAACCGAACTTAACATATCTGAACTTGTAAGTTCTTTATAGGTAACGTGAACCGTAGTCTCGGTAATACCATACATGTTAATCATTTTACAAGACGGATATAATGCTTTCCAATTTTGTAAATAAACAGGGTTTAATGCCTCTCCTCCAAAAATCACATATCTAATCGCATGATCAAAATTCTCTGATAAGAATGCTTCCTGAAGCGCATAAAAAGATCCCGGAGTCTGGTTTAAAACCGTGACCCCTTCAGTGATCAATAATTCTTTAAACGAAATAGCGTCTTTGGTTACTGCTTTTGGAACCACTACCAAACGGCCTCCATGAAGTAAGGCTCCATACATTTCCCATACCGAGAAATCAAAACAAAACGAATGAAACAGCGTCCAGACATCATGAGTTCCGAAATCAAATAAACAGGATTCGTTTTTAAACAAACGAACTACATTACTATGGGTAATTAAAACTCCCTTTGGATTACCTGTACTTCCTGAAGTATAAATCACGTAAGCCAAATCATCCGGTGCTACTACAACACTTAAGTTTTCTGTTGAATAGTTTGAAATCTTATCCCAATCTGTATCTAAGAGCACAACATTAATATCGGTATATTCCTCCAGTACTTTATGACTTGCTGCACTGCTCAATACTAAATTAATTCCGGCATCACCTACCATATAGGCAATACGATCTTCAGGATAATCGGGATCGATTGGCACATAAGCACCTCCTGATTTTAAGATTCCTAAGATTCCAACCAACATCTCCAAACCACGCTCTACGCAGATCCCCACAAGAGTGTCTGGCTCAACGCCTTGTTCTCTTAAATAAGATCCTAGTTGATTCGACTTCTCATTTAATTCTTTGTAACTTAATTTGGCTCCCTCATAAACTACCGCAATGGCATCAGGAGTATTTTTAACCTGTTCTTCAAATAAAGCAACTATGGTTTTATCCTTTGGATACTCAACAGCTGTATTATTGAAAACATTCAACAATTGATGTTCTTCCTTCGCAGTAAGCATTAAAAGACTATCTATTGACTGGTTGATATTATTCACAATACCTGCCAATAACTCTTGGTAATGCAGCAACATACGATCAATCGTCGCTTTATCAAATAAAGCGGTACAATAGACCACATCCAATGCAATACCGTTTTTCTTTTCGGATACATTCAACATTAAATCAGACTTTGAAGTAACAGTGTCAAACTCATAGTTTGAAAGCGTAAGATCCTTTAAGTCTAATTCACCTGAACCTTCGGGTGCATTTTGCAACACAAACATCACCTGAAATAAAGGACTCATACTCCTGTCGCGGGTCGTAACCACACGCTCTACTATCTTCTCAAATGGAACCAACTGATGATCATAACTGTCCAATGTAGTTCTTTTAACTTCTGCTAAAAGTTCTTTGAAACTTGGATTGCCTCCCAAATCACTGCGAAGGGCCAACGTATTGACAAAAAAGCCAATCATTCCTTCTAACTCCGATTGGGTACGGTTTGCAATTGGCGTTCCAACACAGATATCATCTTGCCCGCTATAACGCGACAACAATACCTTAAAAACAGACAGCATCACCATAAACAAGGTAACACCTTCTCTTTGGCATAAAATATTTAAAGACTCACTAATTTCTTTATTTAAAACAACAGAAACACTTGATCCTGCTGTACTCTGCTCAGATGGGCGAGCATAATCTGTTGGTAATGCCAGCGTAGCCACTCCCTGAAGTTTCTCTTCCCAATACGATAATTGAGATTCCAAAACAGTTCCTGTCAGATACTTTCTTTGCCAAATTGCATAATCGGAATATTGTAAACTAAGTTCCGGAAGTACGGCAGTTCGGCCAGATCGCAAAGCGCTGTAAAGCTCCATGAACTCATTCACCAAAATACTCTCAGACCAACCATCACTGGCAATATGATGAAAGACACACACCAATATATACTTTTGATCTCCTAAATCGTATAAGCCTCCTCTTAATTTATAATCCTTTGCTAAATCAAAAGGGGTCATTAAATAATCCTGTAGATTACTTTCAAATAATGATGCACTTTCTATTTTAAACTGGTCTAACATCCAGTCCTTTTCACTTATAACTTCTTGATAACCTAACCCGTCCTCTGACAACAGCATGGTACGAAGTACCTCATGACGAGATACAATGGTCTGCAAGGTTTGTTCTAAAATCAATACGTCTAATTCTCCTTCCAAACGCAATGCAATAGGAATATGATATTCTGAACTACCCTGCAGCTGATCTAAAAACCACAAACGTTCCTGGCTAAAAGACAATGGAATACGGGCAGCATCATCCTTGGTATGCGGAGTGATTTTTTTCAATAATTCACCTACCGTATCTTCATTTTCTAACCCTTCCAAATATTTAATAATACCAGCCTTATTCTCTCTTATTTCTAAAATAAGTTCAGGATCAATTTCAGAATTTGCTTTAATATTTAATGAACCATCTATTAATACTAGCTTTATTTTTTCTTTATCTAATTTTCTAAAAAAACTTAAAAATTCCATATTCTATTTACTAAACTATATATTAATATTTACACTATAATTAATTGTATCATTTTCAGCAATACGTATCTTATAATCGATATAAGATGCCAGCTCTTCCGCAGTTTTGAATTTAAAAACGTTTCGAATAGAGACTTCTATCGCTAATTCATCACGTATAATAGATATCAAGCGAGTCACCAATAAACTATGACCGCCCAATTCGAAGAAGTTGTCATAAATCCCTACTTTTTCGATACCCAACAAATTCTGCCAGATTTCCACCAACTGTCTTTCTGTATCGGTACGCGGCTCAACATATTCCTTACTCGATAACTGTGAATTATCAGGATCCGGTAAGGCTTTCTTGTCCAGTTTACCATTTGAAGTTAAAGGCATTTTACCCAGTTCAACCCAAATCATCGGAACCATGTATTCCGGTAAACTTAATTTTAATTGTTCTTGTAGTACCTCTTTATTCAATGAACCTTCCAACACTACATAACCAACCAAACGTTTATTGCCTGATACATCTTCCTTAGCCAATACACAACATTGAGTAACCGATTCTAACAATGACAAAGCATTCTCGATCTCTCCCAATTCAATACGATACCCACGGATCTTAACTTGATTATCCTTTCTTCCAATATATTCTATACTACCGTCAGCTAGCCAACGTCCTAAGTCACCTGATCTATACAAGCGGTCTCCTGCTACAAAAGGATTTGCGATAAACTTCTCTTGCGTTAATTCTTCTCTGTTTAAATAACCTCTTGCAACTCCTGCTCCTCCTACACATAACTCTCCAATAACGCCTACCGGTACTAAATTTAGATTGGCATCTAAAATATAACATCCTAAAGTAGGAATCGCTGAACCAATAGCACTAACCGAACTTAACAGATCTGAACTTTTAAGTTCTTTATAGGTAACGTGAACCGTAGTCTCAGTAATACCATACATGTTAATCATTTTACAAGACGGATATAATGCTTTCCAATTTTGTAAATAAACAGGGTTTAATGCCTCTCCTCCAAAAATCACATATCTGATCGCATGATCAAAATTCTCGGATAAGAATGCTTCCTGAAGTGCATAAAAAGATCCCGGAGTCTGGTTTAAAACCGTTACTCCTTCACTGATCAATAATTCTTTAAACGAAATAGCGTCTTTGGTTACTGCTTTTGGAACCACTACCAAACGGCCTCCATGAAGCAAGGCTCCATACATTTCCCATACCGAGAAATCAAAACAAAACGAATGAAACAGCGTCCAGACATCATGAGTTCCGAAATCAAATAGACAAGATTCATTTTTAAACAAACGAACTACATTACTATGGGTAATTAAAACTCCTTTTGGATTACCTGTACTTCCTGAAGTATAAATCACATAAGCCAGATGATCCGGTGCTACTACAACACTTAAGTTTTCTGTTGAATAGTTTGAAATCTTATCCCAATCTGTATCTAAGAGTACAACATTAATATCGGTATATTCCTCCAGTACTTTATGACTTGCTGCACTGCTCAATACTAAATTAATTCCGGCATCACCTACCATGTAAGCAATACGATCCTCAGGATAATCGGGATCGATTGGCACATAAGCACCTCCTGATTTTAAGATTCCTAAGATTCCAATCAGCATCTCCAAACCACGTTCTACGCAGATCCCCACAAGCGTATCAGGCTGAACGCCTTGTTCTCTTAAATAAGATCCTAGTTGGTTCGACCTTTCATTTAATTCTTTATAACTTAATTTGGCTCCTTCATAAACTACCGCAATAGCATCAGGAGTATTTTTAACCTGCTCTTCAAATAAATCAACTATGGTTTTATCCTTTGGATATTCAACAGCTGTGGTATTAAAAATATCCAATAACTGGTGTTCTTCCTCTAAAGTCAACATCGACAAACTGCTTATTAGCTGAGTACTATCGCTGATGATAGCAACCAACAGCTCTTGGTAATGTATTACCATACGATCAATTGTAGTCTTATCAAACAAAGCGGTACAATAATTCATATTCAATGCGATACCATTACTTTCTTCGGCTACATTCAATGTTAAATCAAATTGGGCTGTAACAACATCAAACTCATAACTTGTCAGTGTTATATTCTCTAAGGTCAATTCACCTGAATCTTCCGGTGTATTCTGTAAGACGAACATCACCTGAAACAGAGGAGTTATACTCATATCCCTGATACTAGCCACTCGATCCACGACCTTCTCAAATGAAGCCAATTGATGGTCATAACCATCTAATGTAGTTTCTTTTACTCTTACCAGAAGTTCACTGAAACTTGGATTATCTCCAAGATCACTACGAAGTGCCAAGGTATTCACAAAAAAGCCAATCATGCCTTCTAACTCCGATTGCGTACGGTTTGCTATTGGTGTTCCCACACAAATATCGTCCTGACCACTATAACGAGATAACAATACTTTAAAAGCAGATAACAGCAACATAAACAAGGTAACACCTTCTTTTTGGCATAACGCTCTTAACGATTCACTAATTTCTTTATTTAAAGTGAAAGAAACATTTGATCCCGCTGTACTCTGCACAGAAGGACGTGCATAATCTGTTGGTAAGGATAAGGTAGCTACTCCCTGAAGTTTCTCTTGCCAATACGATAATTGGGATTCTAAAACAGCTCCTTCGAGATACTTTCTTTGCCAAATTGCATAATCGGAATATTGTAAAGTAAGTTCCGGTAAAACCGTTGCTCTTCCTGACTTCAAGGCACTGTAAAGCTCCATGAACTCACGCACCAAAATACCTTCTGACCAACCATCACTGGCAATGTGATGAAACACACAAGCCAATACATACTCGCGATTTCCTAAATCATATAAACAACCTCTTAATTTATAGTCTTTTGACAAATCAAAAGAACTCATCAAATAGGTTTTAACAGTACTTTCTAATAAGGATCTGTCTCTTATTTTAACCTGATCCAACATCCAATTCCTCGGACTTATAACTTCTTGATATCCTACACCCTCTTCTGATAACAGAACCGTGCGAAGCACTTCATGACGTAAAACTATAGTTTGTAATGTTTGTTCTAATATTGATACTTCTAATTCCCCTTCCAAACGCAACACCACAGGAATATGATATTCTGTACTACCCTGCAACTGATCTAAAAACCACAAACGTTCCTGACTGAAAGACAGCGGAATTCGTTTTGGACGCTCTTCCATAACAATAGCCGGTAATGCTACTCCTTCTGATTGAACCGATATATGAGCTCCTAAAGTTGCTATAGTAGTGTATTCAAATACTTCCCTAATTGCTATTTCAATTGACAGTTCTTTACGAATCATTGATGCCAAGCGCGTAGCCAGTAAACTATGGCCACCCAATTCGAAGAAATTATCATAAATTCCAACTTTTTCTATTCCCAATAAGTTTTGCCAAATGACTGCCAATTGTTGTTCCGTCTCTGTGCGAGGCGCAACATACTCCTGTGTAGAAAGATCTGAATTATCCGGATTCGGTAACGCTTTTCTGTCCAATTTACCATTTGAAGTTAAAGGCATATGGTCCAGTTCAACCCAAATCATCGGAACCATATATTCGGGTAAGCTTAATTTTAATTGATCCTGTAAAGCTGTTTTATCTAGTTTGTTCTCTGAAACTACATAAGCAACCAGGCGTTTGTTACCTGATGCATCTTCTTTGGCTAAAACACAACACTGAATCACAACTTCTAATGAAGATAAAACGTTCTCGATCTCACCTAGTTCAATACGATACCCACGGATCTTAACCTGATCGTCTTTTCTTCCAATATATTCAATATTTCCATCGGCAAGCCAACGTACTAAATCTCCTGTTCTATAAATTCTGTCTCCTGCTACAAAAGGATTTGTTATAAACTTCTCCTGAGTTAACTCATCCTGGTTTAAATAACCACGAGCCACTCCTGAACCTCCTACACACAATTCTCCAATAACTCCTATAGGTACTAAATTTAGATTGGCATCTAAAATATAAGCAACGCTATTATTAATTGGTTTTCCTATTGGAAGATTCTTGTTCGTTATATTATCAATGGTATAAGTCGTTGAAAAAGTAGTATTTTCTGTCGGACCATAACCGTTAACCACTTTAAGATTCGGATAAAGTTCTTTTAGCTTATTTGTATAATTAAATAAAACTACATCACCTCCTACTATTAAATAATCAAGGGGTTCAAAAAGAGATAAATCAGATTCTACTACCTGATGAAACCACGAAGCTGTCATCCATAAGGTAGTAACTTTTCGTTCAATAAGCAGTTCTTTTAAACTAACTGAATTTAAAAGCGTATTGATAGAGGCTACTATTAATTGTCCTCCATTTAATAAAGTTCCCCAAAATTCTATTGTAGTCGCATCAAAAGAGATTGAACCTGTTGACAACCATACTGTTTCTGAATTTAAAGAGATATAATCACAACTCTTAGATAAACTTACAATGTTTCCGTGGGTAACCATCACTCCTTTTGGTCTGCCGGTACTTCCCGAAGTATAAATCACATACGCCAAAGCATCCGGTGTTACTTCAATACCTGGATTTTCTGTTGAATATCCCGAAATCGCATCCCAATCCGTGTCTAAGAGTACAACATTAATTGCGGTATACTCCTCTAATACTTTATGACTCGCTGCACTACTTAATACCAGTTTCATACCTGCATCATCAATCATATAAGCAATACGATCTGACGGGTAATCAGGATCTATTGGCACATAAACGCTTCCTGATTTTAAGATTCCTAAAATACCGACCATCATTTCCAAACTACGCTCTACACAGATCCCTATAAAAGTATCAGAATGAGCGCCTTGTTCTCTTAGATAATATCCTAATTGATTGGACTTCTCATTTAATTCTTTATAACTTAATTCTTCTCCTTCATAAACCACCGCAATGGCATCAGGAGTATTTTTAACCTGCTCTTCAAATAAAGCAAGGATCGTTTTGTCTTTTGGATATTCAACCGCTGTGTTATTAAAAACATCTAATAACTGATCAGACTCTTCTTTTGATAAAATACTTAAAGCATTTATATTTAATTCTTCGCTTTTCAGACCTTCTAAAAGTTCCGCCAAAGCATTTTCCATATAAATCAGAATACGCTTAGCGCCTATACTCTGGTCAATCTGAGCTGTTAAACTAAAATCATCTCCATGATCGTCTACACTTAATGTAAATGGATAGTTGGTACGTTCCTGACCACCAACAACGGTTATACCTGAATCAAATTCACCTGTCTCATCCTGCTCTGTTAAAACATGTGCCGAGTGACGGTAATTCAATAAAGCACTGAAAAAGGCTTTATCATTTCCTATCCCACTCCAATCCTGGATATGTGATAAAGGCGTTTGCTCATAGGACAATAAATCCTGTAACAGTCCTTTCACCTGATTCACATACTCAGATGTGCTGCCTTTTAATTCCAACAACACCGGTAAGGTATTGATAAACAACCCTAAGGAATCTGCTGCTCCTAAAGCTCCTTGAAGCCTTCCGGAAAACAACGACCCAAAAACAGCATAGTCTTTATTACTACATCTGGCCACTACCAATCCGTAAGCAGCATGGAACAATACCGCCGGAGTCATACCGAATCTAACGCATGTTGCACGCAATTCGATACTGAAAGATTCTGAAAGTTTAACTTCTGAATCCTCAATATTCCTGCCACCTCCTAAAACATTAGATAAGTCAAAAGGATAAGTAGGCTCTTCGATCGCTCCAAATAAAGACTTAAAATAAGATGCTCCATCGTTTACTGATTGGGCGTGTAAAGTATGACCTATAAAATCACGGTACAAAACAGGAACTCCTAAATTGGCTTTATTTCCTGATAAATACATCGTAATCTCAGCTATGATTTTCTCCATACCCACGTGGTCAATTATTAAGTGATGTTGGTATACAATCAAATAATAACAACTATTCTGGGTATCATCTGCTGATTTTAACTGCAATAATGGTGCTTTTGTCACATCCATCCAATATCCTCCAGGGGCTATCAGAAGTTCCAGTTGTGGTAAAACTGCTTTTGAATGATCCAATTCTAAATGCTCAACCCATAAAGGCGCTTCACGTAAAACAACCTGAACGGCTTTTGGTAAACCTGAACTTAAAATACTGGTACGCAAAACATCATGACGGTTCACTACAAATTGTAAGGCCTCAATAAAAGAATCTCGTTTACTCTGATCTGTAAAAGAAAGCAAACTTGGAAGCACATAAGGATCGCCCTCTTTAGGATCACTCATCAGATGATGAAAATGAATTCCTTCTTGCAAAGGGGATAAGGGATAGATATCTTCTATGTTTGAAATACCTCCCGTTACAGTTGCCAGTATGCTGTCCAGATCACTCTGACTCAAATCAGCCAAAGGAACCATTGCTGGGGTAATAACATCGCTATCAACTGTTATACCATTGGCCGGAACACGATACACTAATGATAAAGAAGATAACTTCTCACTCATTAAAGCTATCGTTGGTCCTGCAAAAATATCTTTTACTCTAATATGAAAATCTAATTTCTGTAAACGGGAAATCAACTGAACAGCCAGTAAACTATGGCCACCCAATTCGAAGAAATTATCATAAACTCCCACTTTTTCTATTCCCAATAAGTTTTGCCAAATAGCTGCCAATTGTTGTTCCGTCTCTGTGCGAGGCGCAACATACTCCTGTGTAGACAAATCTGAACTATCTGGATTCGGTAACGCTTTCTTGTCCAATTTACCATTAGAAGTTAAAGGCATTTTATCCAGTTCAATCCAAATCATCGGAACCATATATTCCGGTAAACTTAATTTTAATTGTTCTTGTAAAGCTGTTTTATCTAGTTTGCTCTCTGAAACTACATAAGCAACCAGGCGTTTGTTACCTGATGCATCTTCCTTGGCTAAAACACAACACTGAATCACAGCTTCTAATGAAGATAAAACGTTCTCGATCTCACCCAGTTCGATACGATACCCACGGATCTTAACCTGATCGTCTTTTCTTCCAATATATTCAATATTTCCATCGGCAAGCCAACGTACTAAATCTCCTGTTCTATAAATTCTGTCTCCTGCTACAAAAGGATTTGCGATAAACTTCTCTTGAGTTAACTCGTCCTGATTTAAATAACCTCGAGCCACTCCTGAACCTCCTACACATAACTCTCCAATAACGCCAACCGGTACTAAATTTAAATTAGCATCTAAAATATAAGCAACGCTATTATTAATCGGTTTTCCTATTGGAAGATTTTTGTTCGTTATATTATCAATGGTATAAGTCGTTGAAAAAGTAGTATTTTCTGTCGGACCATAACCGTTAACCACTTTAAGCTTCGGATAAAGTTCTTTTAACTTATTTGTATAATTAAATAAAACTACATCTCCTCCTACTATTAAATAATCAAGGGGTTCAAAAAGAGATAAATCAGATTCTACTACCTGATGAAACCACGAAGCGGTCATCCATAAAGTATTGACTTTTCGTTCAATAAGCAGTTCTTTTAAACTAACTGAATTTAAAAGCGTATTGATAGAGGCTACTATTAATTGTCCTCCATTTAATAAAGTTCCCCAAAATTCTATTGTAGTCGCATCAAAAGAGATTGAACCTGTTGACAACCATACTGTTTCTGAATTTAAAGCGAGATAATCACAACTCTTAGATAAACTTACAATGTTTCCGTGAGTAACCATCACTCCTTTTGGTCTGCCGGTACTTCCCGAAGTATAAATAACATACGCCAAATCATCCGGTGTTACTCCAATACCTGGATTTTCTGTTGAATATCCTGAAATCGCATCCCAATCCGTGTCTAAGAGTACAACATTAATAGCGGTATACTCCTCTAATACTTTATGACTCGTTGCACTACTTAATACCAGTTTCATACCTGCATCATCTACCATATAAGCAATACGATCTGATGGGTAATCAGGATCTATGGGTACATAAACGCTTCCTGATTTTAAGATTCCTAAAATACCGACCATCATTTCCAAACTACGCTCTACACAGATCCCTATAAAAGTATCAGACTGAGCGCCTTGTTCTCTTAGATAATGTCCTAATTGATTGGACTTTTCATTTAATTCTTTATAAGTTAATTCTTCTCCCTCATAAACCACCGCAATGGTATCAGGAGTATTTTTAACCTGCTCTTCAAATAAAGCAAGGATCGTTTTATCTTTTGGATATTCAACCGCTGTGTTATTAAAAACATCTAATAACTGATCAGACTCTTCTTTTGATAAAACACTTAAAGCATTTATATGTAATTCTTCTCTTTTCAGACCTTCTAAAAGTTCTGCCAAAGCATTTTCCATATAAATCAGAATACGCTTAGCGCCTATACTCTGGTCAATCTGAGCTGTTAAACTAAAATCATCCCCATGATCGTCTACACTTAATGTAAATGGATAGTTGGTACGTTCCTGACCACCAACAACGGTTATACCTGAATCAAATTCACCTGTCTCATCCTGCTCTGTTAAAACATGTGCCGAGTGACGGTAATTCAATAAAGCACTGAAAAAGGCTTTATCATTACCAATCCCACTCCAATCCTGGATATGTGATAAAGGCGTTTGCTCATAGGACAATAAATCCTGTAACAGCCCTTTCACCTGATTCACATACTCAGATGTGCTGCCTTTTAATTCCAACAACACCGGTAAGGTATTGATAAACAATCCTAAGGAATCTGCGGCTCCTAAAGCTCCTTGAAGCCTTCCGGAAAACAACGAACCAAAAACAGCATAGTCTTTATTACTACATCTGGCCACTACCAATCCGTAAGCAGCATGGAACAATACCGCCGGAGTCATACTGAATCTAACGCATGTTGCACGCAATTCGATACTGAAAGATTCTGAAAGTTTAACTTCTGAATCCTCAATATTCCTGCCACCTCCTAAAACATTAGATAAGTCAAAAGGATAAGTAGGTTCTTCGATTGCGCCAAATAAAGACTTAAAATAAGATGCTCCATCATTTACCGATTGGGCATGTAAAGTATGACCTATAAAATCACGGTACAAAACAGGAGCACCTAAACTGGCTTTATTTCCTGATAAATACATCGTAATCTCGGATATGATTTTCTCCATACCCACGTGGTCAATTATTAAGTGATGTTGGTATACAATCAAATAATAACAACTATTCTGGGTATCATCTGCTGATTTTAACTGCAATAATGGTGCTTTTGTCACATCCATCCAATATCCTCCAGGGGCTATCAGAAGTTCCAGTTGTGGTAAAACTGCTTTTGAATGATCCAATTCTAAATGCTCAACCCATAAAGGCGCTTCACGTAAAACAACCTGAACGGCTTTTGGTAAACCTGAACTTAAAATACTGGTACGCAAAACATCATGACGGTTCACTACAAATTGTAAGGCCTCAATAAAAGAATCTCGTTTACTCTGATCTGTAAAAGAAAGCAAACTTGGAAGCACATAAGGATCGCCCTCTTTAGGATCACTCATCAGATGATGAAAATGAATTCCTTCTTGCAAAGGGGATAAGGGATAGATATCTTCTATGTTTGAAATACCTCCCGTTACAGTTGCCAGTATACTGTCCAGATCACTTTGACTCAAATCAGCCAAAGGAACCATTGCTGGGGTAATAACATCGCTATCAACTGTTATACCATTGGAAGGAACACGATACACTAATGATAAAGAAGATAACTTCTCACTCATTAAAGCTATCGTTGGTCCTGCAAAAATATCTTTTACTCTAATATGAAAATCTAACTTCTGTAGACGAGAAATTAATTGAACAGCCAGTAAACTATGACCACCCAATTCGAAGAAATTATCATAAACTCCCACTTTTTCTATTCCCAATAAGTTTTGCCAAATGACTGCCAATTGTTGTTCCGTCTCTGTGCGAGGCGCAACATACTCCTGTGTAGACAAATCTGAACTATCTGGATTCGGTAACGCTTTTCTGTCCAATTTACCATTTGAAGTTAAGGGCATCTGGTCCAGTTCAATCCAAATCATCGGAACCATATATTCCGGTAAACTTAATTTTAATTGATCCTGTAAAGCTGTTTTATCTAGTTTGCTCTCTGAAACTACATAAGCAACCAGGCGTTTGTTACCTGATGCATCTTCTTTAGCTAAAACACAACATTGGATAACCGATTCTAATGAAGATAAAACGTTCTCGATCTCACCAAGCTCGATTCGATAACCGCGAATCTTAACCTGATCGTCTTTTCTTCCAATATATTCAATATTTCCATCGGCAAGCCAACGTACTAAATCTCCTGTTCTATAAATTCTGTCTCCTTTTACAAAAGGATTTGTGATAAACTTCTCCTGAGTTAATTCATTCTGGTTTAAATAACCACGAGCAACTCCTGAACCTCCGATACATAATTCTCCAATAACGCCAACCGGTACTAAATCTAAGGAAGTATTTAAAATATAAATTCCCGTATTACCTATAGGTCGTCCTATGCTAATTTCTTTAGAAGCAAAACTACCTTTATTGTAAAAAGATATCGTAGAAGTTACGGTTGTTTCTGTTGGTCCATATTCATTATAAAATGCATATCCCTTGTTCCAGTCCTCCATTAAATCTTTGCTGCAAGTCTCTCCTCCAACCACTACTCTTCGCAATGATTTTAAATCTGTCCTTACAGCTAAAGTACTTAACATACTTGGAGTAGTATGAAAATGTGTTACATCTTGACTATCAATAAAATCAAGTAAATTTTCGGTATCGAGAATTGTTTCTTTGTTTATAAGAACCAACTTACTGCCACTGCACAAAGCCATAAAAATTTGTTCTACTGAAGCATCAAATACAAAGTTTGAAAACTGTAAAACAACATCGCTTGAATCAATACTAAATAGGGCAATTTGTGAAGCAACTAAATTTACAACATTAGTATGTTCAATCATCACTCCTTTAGGTCTGCCAGTACTTCCTGACGTATAAATAACATAAGCCAAATGACTTGGTGCTACTTCAACACTTAGATTTTCTTTAGCATACCCAGAGATCAAATCCCAATCCCGGTCTAACAGCAAAACATTAATACCAACAGGATCTTTCAAAACCTTATGACATTTTTCGCTGCTTACCATCAGTTTTATTCCGGTATCATTCAACATATAAACAATACGATCTGATGGGTAATCAGGATCTATTGGCACATAAGCTGCTCCTGATTTCAAGATCCCCAAGATACCAACCAACATCTCCAAACTGCGCTCCAGACAAATCCCCACAAGGGCATCAGGCTCAACACCTTGTTCTCTTAAATAAAACCCTAATTGATTGGACTTCTCATTTAATTCTTTATAACTTAATTCTTCTCCCTCAAAAACTACCGCAATAGCATCAGGAGTTTTTTTAACCTGTTCTTCAAACAAATCAACAAGCGTTTTATCCTTTGAATATTCAGCCGTTGTGTTATTGAATATATCTAATAATTGCTGCTCTTCTTGTAAAGTTAATATCGACAGACTGTTTATTGGCTGAGTACTGTCACTGATGACCGCAACCAAAAGCTCTTGGTAATGCATCAGCATACGATCAATCGTAGCCTTATCAAACAAGTCTGTACAATACACTAAATCTAATGCAATACAATTGGCCACTTCGGATACATTCAGCGTCAAATCAAATTGAGAGGTAACAGTGTTAAACTCATAATTTGAAAGCGCAACATTTTCTAAAGCTAATTCACCTGAGCCTTCCGGTGTATTCTGTAATACGAACATCACCTGAAACAGAGGAGTCGTATTCCTGTCGCGGGTCGTAACTACACGGCCTACAACCTTCTCAAATGGAACCAACTGATGGTCATAACTTCCTAAAGTAGTTTCCTTTACTCTGGATAACAGTTCCCTAAAACTTGGATTATCTCCCAAATCACTACGAAGCGCCAAAGTATTGACAAAAAAACCAATCACACCCTCTAGCTCGGATTGTGTGCGGTTTGCAATTGGTGTTCCCACACAAATATCATCCTGACCACTATAACGAGATAACAATACTTTAAAAGCTGATAACAGCAACATAAACAAGGTAACACCTTCTTTTTGGCACAACGATTTTAACGAATCACCAAGCTCTTTATCCAAGACTAGCGAAACATTCGATCCTGCTGTACTTTGCACGGAAGGACGAGCATAATCTGTTGGTAAGGATAAGGTAGCCACTCCCTGTAAGTTTGCTTCCCAATACGATAATTCAGATTCTAAAGCAGCTTCATTAAGATACTTTCTTTGCCAGATTGCATAATCCGAATATTGTAAAACCAGCTCCGGAAGAACCGCAGCTCTTCCCGATTGCAAGGCATTGTAAATCTCCATAAATTCATTGACCAAAATACCTCCTGACCAACCATCGCTGGCAATGTGATGAAATACACAAGTCAATACATAGTTCTGATTCCCTAAATCAAACAGACCACTTCTTAACTTATAATCTTTTGACAAATCAAAAGGAATCTTTAAATACTCCTGAAGATTGTTGTCTAATACACCTTTATTTGTTGTTTCAAATTGATCCAATCTCCAATCCTCAGGACTAATAACTTCCTGATAACCTAGACCGTCCTCTGACAACAAAATGGTATGAAGTACCTCATGGCGCGAAACTATAACTTGTAATGTTTGTTCCAGTATCGACACATTTAATTCCCCTTCCAAACGTAACGCAATAGGAATATGATATTCTGTACTACCTTGTAACTGATCCAAAAACCACAAACGTTCCTGACTGAAAGACAATGGGATTCGCTCCGGACGATCTTCAACAACAATAACCGGAAGTAATACTCCCTTTGATTGAGCCGACACATGAGTTCCTAAAGCTGATATGGTTGTATATTGAAATACTTCTCTGATTGACAATTCAACAGATAATTCTTTACGTATCATTGATACCAATCGGGTAGCCAGTAAACTATGACCGCCCAATTCGAAGAAATTATCATAAACACTTACTTTTTCTATACCTAACAAATTCTGCCATATGGCTGCCAATTGTCTTTCTATTTCTGTGCGAGGCGCAACATACTCTTGGGTAGAAAGAGCTGAGTTATCCGGATTCGGCAACGCTTTTCTGTCTAGTTTTCCGTTTGAAGTTAAAGGCATATGGTCCAGTCCAACCCAAATCATCGGAACCATATATTCCGGTAAACTTAATTTTAATTGATCCTGTAAAGCTGTTTTATCAAGTTTATCCTCTGAAACTACATAAGCAACCAGGCGTTTGTTACCTCCTGCATCTTCTTTGGCCAATACACAACATTGGGTAACCGATTCCAATAAAGACAAAGCATTTTCGATCTCTCCCAATTCAATACGATAACCACGGATCTTAACCTGATTGTCCTTTCTTCCAATATATTCGATACTACCGTCAGCTAGCCAGCGCCCTAAGTCTCCTGATCTATACAAGCGGTCTCCTGCTACAAAAGGATTTGTTATAAACTTCTCTTGCGTTAATTCTTCTCTGTTTAAATATCCTCTTGCAACTCCTGCTCCTCCTACACATAACTCTCCAATAACGCCTACCGGTACTAAATTTAGATTGGCATCTAAAATATAACATCCTAAAGTAGGGATCGCTGAACCAATGGCACTAACCGAACTTAACATATCTGAACTTGTTAGTTCTTTATAGGTAACGTGAACCGTAGTCTCAGTAATACCATACATGTTAATCATTTTACAAGACGGATATAATGCTTTCCAATTTTGTAAATAAACAGGGTTTAATGCCTCTCCTCCAAAAATCACATATCTGATCGCATGATCAAAACTCTCTGATAAGAATGCTTCCTGAAGTGCATAAAAAGATCCCGGAGTCTGGTTTAAAACCGTTACCCCTTCACTGATCAATAATTCTTTAAACGAAATAGCGTCTTTGGTTACTGCTTTTGGAACCACTACCAAACGGCCTCCATGAAGCAAAGCTCCATACATTTCCCATACCGAGAAATCAAAACAAAACGAATGAAACAGCGTCCAGACATCATGAGTTCCGAAATCAAATAAACAAGATTCGTTTTTAAACAAACGAACAACATTACTATGGGTAATTAAAACTCCTTTTGGATTACCTGTACTTCCTGAAGTATAAATAACATAAGCCAGATGATCCGGTGCCACTACAACATTTAAGTTTTCTGTTGAATAGTTTGAGATCTTATTCCAATCTGTATCTAAGAGTACAACATCAATAGTTGCGTATTCCTCCAGTACTTTATGACTTGCTGCACTGCTCAATACTAAATTAATTCCGGCATCATCTATCATATAGGCAATACGATCTTCAGGATAATCCGGATCGATTGGCACATAAGCACCTCCTGATTTCAAGATTCCTAAAATACCAACCAACATCTCCAAACCACGCTCTATGCAGATCCCCACAAGGGTATCAGGCTGAACGCCTTGTTCTCTTAAATAAGATCCTAGTTGGTTCGACCTTTCATTTAATTCTTTATAACTTAATTTGGCTCCTTCATAAACCACCGCAATAGCATCAGGAGTATTTTTAACCTGCTCTTCAAATAAAGCAACTATAGTTTTATCCTTTGGATACTCAACTGCTGTATTATTGAAAACATTCAACAATTGGTATTCTTCCTTCGCAGTAAGCATTGAAAGACTATCTATTGACTGGTTGATATTATTCACAATACCTGCCAATAACTCTTGGTAATGCAACAACATATAATCAATTGTAACTTTATCAAACAAAGCAGTGCAATAATTAATATCAAGTGCAATACTATTATTATCTTCAACTACATTCAGCGTTAAATCAAATTGAGAAGTAACAGCGTCAAACTCATAACTTTTCAGTGTTATATTCTCTAAGGCCAATTCACGTGAGTCTTCCGGTGTATTCTGTAAGACGAACATTACCTGAAACAGAGGAGTCATACTCATATCCCGGGCAGTAACCACTTGGTCTACAACCCTCTCAAATGGAACCAACTGATGGTCATAACCATCCAGTGTAGTCTTCTTTATTCTGAATAAAAGCTCACTGAAACTTGGATTGCCTCCCAAATCACTGCGAAGGGCCAACGTATTGACAAAAAAGCCAATCATACCCTCTAACTCTGACTGGGTACGGTTTGCAATTGGTGTTCCCACACAAATATCGTCCTGACCACTATAACGAGATAACAATACTTTAAAAGCAGATAACAGCAACATAAACAAGGTAACACCTTCTTTTTGGCATAACGCTCTTAACGAAGCACTAAGCTCTTTATCCAAAACTAGTGAAACATTCGATCCTGCTGTACTTTGCACAGAAGGACGAGCATAATCTGTTGGTAAGGATAAGGTAGCTACTCCTTGCAGCTTCTCCTGCCAATACGTTAACTGGGACTTTAAAATAGCTCCTTCGAGATACTTTCGTTGCCAGATTGCATAATCCGAATATTGCAAAGTAAGTTCCGGTAAAACAGCAGTTCTTCCTGATTGTAAGGCATTGTAGATCTCCGTAAATTCATTGACCAAAATACCACTTGACCAACCATCGCTGGCAATGTGATGAAATACACAAGTCAATACATAGTTCTGATTCCCTAAATCAAACAGACCACTTCTTAGCTTATAGTCTTTTGACAAATCAAAAGGAATCTTTAAATAATCCTGCAGATTACTGTCTAATACACTTTTATTTGTTATTTCAAATTGATCCAGTCTCCAATCCTCAGGACTTATAATTTCCTGATAACCTTGACCGTCCTCTGACAACAGCATGGTACGAAGAACCTCATGACGAGATACAATAGTCTGCAGGGTTTGTTCTAAAATCAATACATCTAATTCTCCTTCCAAACGCAATGCAATAGAAATATGATATTCTGTACTACCTTGCAATTGATCTAAAAACCATAAACGTTCCTGACTGAAAGACAACGGAATTCGTTTTGGTCGATCCTCTACAACAACAGTTGCAAGCGTCAGCTCTGCTTCCTTTGATTGAGCTGAAACATAAGCCCCTAAAGCAGCTATGGTGGTACTCTCAAATACTTCTCTTATAGACACTTCTGTAGACAATTCTTTACGTATCATTGATACCAATCGGGTAGCCAGTAAACTATGACCGCCCAATTCGAAGAAATTATCATAAATCCCTACTTTTTCAATAGCCAGCAAATTCTGCCAGATGGCTGCCAATTGTCTCTCTGTGTCTGTGCGTGGCGCAACATACTTTTGCGTAGACAGATCTGAACTATCCGGATTCGGTAACGCTTTCTTGTCCAATTTACCATTAGAAGTTAAAGGCATTTTATCCAGTTCAATCCAAATCATCGGAACCATGTATTCCGGTAAACTTAATTTTAATTGTTCTTGTAGTATCTCTTTGTTCAATGAACCTTCCAACACTACATAACCAACCAAACGTTTATTACCTGCTGTATCTTCTTTGGCCAATACACAACATTGAGTAACTGTTTCTAATAAGGACAAAGCATTCTCGATCTCTCCCAATTCTATACGATAACCACGGATCTTAACCTGATTGTCTTTTCTTCCAATATATTCTATACTACCGTCAGCTAGCCAGCGTCCTAAGTCACCTGATCTATACAAGCGGTCTCCTGCTACAAAAGGATTCGCTATAAACTTCTCTTGCGTTAATTCTTCTCTGTTTAAATATCCTCTTGCAACTCCTGCTCCTCCAACACATAACTCTCCAATAACCCCTACCGGTACTAAATTTAGATTGGCATCTAAAATATAACATCCTAAAGTAGGAATCGCTGAACCAATAGCACTAACCGAACTTAACAGATCTGAACTTGTAAGTTCTTTATAGGTAACGTGAACCGTAGTCTCGGTAATACCATACATGTTTATCATTTTACAAGACGGATATAATGCTTTCCAATTTTGTAAATAAACAGGGTTTAATGCCTCTCCTCCAAAAATCACATATCTGATCGCATGATCAAAATTCTCGGATAAGAATGCTTCCTGAAGTGCATAAAAAGATCCCGGAGTTTGGTTTAAAACCGTTACCCCTTGACTGATCAATAATTCTTTAAAGGAAATAGCGTCTTTGGTTACTGCTTTTGGAACCACTACCAAACGGCCTCCATGAAGCAAGGCTCCATACATTTCCCATACCGAGAAATCAAAACAAAACGAATGAAACAGCGTCCAGACATCATGAGTTCCGAAATCAAACAAACAGGATTCATTTTTAAACAAACGAACAACATTACTATGGGTAATCAAAACTCCTTTTGGATTACCTGTACTTCCTGAAGTATAAATCACATAAGCCAGATGATCCGGTGCCACTACAACACTTAAGTTTTCTGTTAAATAGTTTGAAATCTTATTCCAATCTGTATCTAACAATACAACATTGATGTCTGCGTATTCCTCCAGTACTTTATGACTTGCTGCACTGCTCAATACTAAATTAATTCCGGCATCACCTATCATATAAGCAATACGATCCTCTGGATAATCCGGATCGATTGGCACATAAGCCCCTCCTGATTTTAAGATTCCCAAGATTCCAACCAGCATCTCCAAACCACGTTCTACGCAGATCCCCACAAGAGTGTCTGGCTGAACACCTTGTTCTCTTAAATAAGATCCTAGTTGGTTCGACTTTTCATTTAATTCTTTATAACTTAATTTGGCTCCCTCATAAACTACCGCAATGGCATCAGGAGTATTTTTAACTTGTTCTTCAAATAAGGTTACTATGGTTTTATCTTTTGGATAAGCAACTGCCACATTATTGAAAATATCCAATAATTGATGCTCTTCACCTTTTGATAAAATATTTAAGGTATTTATATTTAATTCTTCTCTTTTTAAACCTTCTAAAAGTTCCGTTAAAGCGTTTTCCATATAAACCAGGATACGCTTAGCACCTATACTCCCATCAACCTGAGCATTTAAACTAAAATCATCTCCATAATCATTTATACTCAATGTAAATGGATAATTAGTGCGCTCGTGACCTCCAAGAACAGTTATGCCGGAATCAAATTTATTGGTTTGATTGTCTTGTGATAAAGAAGATGTCGAGTGACGGTAATTTAATAAGGCACTAAAAAAAGCTTTATCATTACCTATACCACTCCAATCCTGAATATGCGATAAAGGCGTTTGCTCATAAGACAATAAATCCTGCAACAAAACTTTAACCTCATTCACATACGCTGACACACCACCTTTTAACGTTACTATTACCGGCAATGTATTGATAAACAACCCTAAGGAATCTGCTGCTCCTACAGCCCCTTGAAGTCTTCCGGAAAACAAGGATCCAAAAATCGCATAGTCCTTATTACTACACTTAGCCACTACCAATCCGTACGCGGCATGGAACAGAACTGCAGGGCTTATGGCGTGCAGTACACTTAATTTACGCAATTCTGTGCTTAAATCTTTGGAGAGCACTACATGAGATTCTTCAATTCCCTTACCATCTCCTAAAACATTCACTAAATCAAAAGGATAGGTAGGTTCTTCGATCGCTCCCAATAAAGACTTAAAATAAGATGCTCCGTTATTAACCGATTTCGCATGCAAAGTATGACCTATAAAATCACGGTACAAAACAGGAACTCCTAAACTATCGCCATTACCTGATAAATACGTCGTAATTTCAGATATGATTTTCTCCATACCATAAAAATCTGATATGAGGTGGTGTTGGTATACAATCAAATAATAACAGCCATTCTGAGTATCATCTGCTGATTTCAACTGCAGTAATGGTGCTTTTGTAACATCCATCCAATATCCTCCAGGGGCTATCAGAAGTTCTAATTGTGGTAAAACTGCTTTTGAATGATCCAATTCTAAATGCTCAATCCATAAAGGTGCTTCACGTAAAACAACCTGAACTGCGACTGGTAAACCCGAACTCAAAATACAGGTACGTAAAACATCATGACGGTTCACCACAAATTGTAAGGCCTCAATGAAAGAATTTCGTTTACTCTGATCTGAAAAAGAAAGCAAATTAGGTAAAACATATGGATCTCCCTCTTTAGAATCACTCATCAGATGATGAAAATGAATTCCCTCCTGTAACGGCGATAAAGGGTAGATATCCTCAATATTAGAGACACCTCCCCTTACAGTATCTATTATCTTGTCTAAATCACTTTGGCTCAAATCTACCAAAGGAACCATTGACGGAGTAATAACATCACTACCAACTGTTATACCATTGGTTGGGACACGATAGGCTAATGATAAAGAAGATAACTTCTCACTCATCGATACTATTGTAGGGCCTGCAAAAATATCTTTTACCTCAATATGAAAATCTAACTTCTGTAAACGAGAAATTAATTGAACAGCCAATAAACTATGACCACCCAACTCAAAGAAGTTATCATAAACTCCCACTTTTTCTATGCCTAATAAATTCTGCCAGATGGCTGCTAATTGTTCCTCAATCTCTGTACGAGGCGCAACATAGGCCTGACTAGATAAATCTGAATTATCCGGATCCGGTAACGCTTTCTTGTCCAATTTACCATTAGAAGTTAAAGGCATTTTATCCAGTTCAACCCAAATCATCGGAACCATATATTCCGGTAAACTTACCTTTAATTGATCCTGTAAAGCGGTTTTATTTAGCTTGCCTTCTGCCACTACATAAGCAACCAAACGTTTATTACCTCCTACATCTTCTTTAGCTAAAACACAACACTGAATCACAGCTTCTAATGAAGATAAAATGTTCTCTATCTCCCCCAGTTCAATACGATAACCACGAATCTTAACCTGATCGTCTTTTCTTCCGATATATTCTATGTTTCCGTCAGCTAACCAACGTACTAAATCTCCTGTTCTATAAATTCTGTCTCCTTCAACAAAAGGATTTCTGATAAACTTCTCCTGAGTTAACTCATCCTGGTTTAAATAACCACGAGCCACTCCTGAACCTCCTACACATAACTCTCCAATAACGCCAACCGGAACTAAATCTAACGAAGTATTTAAAATATAAATTCCCGTATTACCTATAGGTCGTCCTATGCTAATTTCTTTAGAAGCAAAACTACCTTTATTATAAAAAGATATCGTAGAAGTTACGGTTGTTTCTGTTGGTCCATATTCATTATAAAATGCATATCCCTTGTTCCAGTCCTCCATTAAATCTTTACTGCAAGTCTCTCCTCCAACCACTACTCTTCGCAATGATTTTAAATCTGTCCTTACAGCTAAAGTACTTAACATACTTGGAGTAGTATGAAAATGTGTTACATCTTGACTATCAATAAAATCAAGTAAATTTTCGGTATCTAGTATTGTTTCTTTGTTGATAAGAACCAACTTACTGCCACTGCACAAAGCCATAAAAATTTGTTCTACTGAAGCATCAAATACAAAGTTTGAAAACTGTAAAACAACATCGCTTGAATCAATACTAAATAGGGCAATTTGTGAAGCAACTAAATTTACAACATTAGTATGTTCAATCATCACTCCCTTAGGTCTGCCAGTACTTCCTGACGTATAAATAACATAAGCCAAATGACTTGATGCTACTTCAACACTTAAATTTTCTTTAGCATACCCAGAGATCAAATCCCAATCCCTATCTAACAGCAAAACATTAATACCAGTAGGGTTTCTCAATGCCTTATGACTCGCTGCACTACTTAGTACCAGCTCCATACCTGCATCACTCACCATATGAGCAATGCGATCTTCCGGATAATCAGGATCTATTGGAACATAAGCTGCTCCTGATTTCAAGATACCTAAGATTCCCACCAGCATCTCTAAACTACGCTCCAGACAAATCCCCACAAGGGTATCTGCCTCAACACCCTGTTCTTTTAAATAATGTCCTAATTGATTGGACTTTTCATTTACTTCTTTATAACTTAATTCTTTTCCTTCATAAACCACCGCAGTGGCATCAGGAGTTTTTTTAACCTGCTCTTCAAATAAATCAACTATTGTTTTATCCTTTGGATATTCAACCGTGGTGTTATTGAAAACATCCAATAACTGATACTCTTCCTGTGTGGTAAGAATAGACAGATCAGCAACAGATTGATCTAATCCAAACTCAAACTGTCTTATAATATGAAGTAGTCTTGTAACGAGTACTTCTATTTCATTACTATTAAAATATTCTTTTTGATAGTCGACATTTAATTCCATAGGAAGATCTTGCCCGTAATCACACCATCGAATAGACAGCGGATATTCAACCAAGCTACTGGATAAATGTTTTATCTCTATACTAAGATCCGGAGATAATGATTTTGGAAAAGGAAGAGGCTCATAGTTTACTGCCACATCAAAAACCTGCAATCGGTTTTCTGACAATAATTTTAAAGATCTGTTCAAAAACGAAATAGGATACAAACGATGTCTGTAATCATTTCGTTGCGTTTGACTAATCTCTGACAGAAGATCTGACAAGACTTGATCTTTAGCGTAATTTCCTTTATAAGGAAGCATTCCGGCAAACATTCCTAATGTTTTTCTTTCCTGTCTTCCTACTCTATTGTGAATAGGGATTCCAAAACTAAAACTTTCCTCATCTGTTGTTTTTCCGAAATACAACAACAAGGCTGCTATCGTAAGTTGTGGGATATTTGCCTTTGTTGACTCAGATAAACGATTAAACAATGCTTTATCTGAGTCTGAAACAGTAAGTGAAAATCGCCCACCTCCTACTTCGTTTATGTATTTTTCATTTACTGTTTTTTTAGGAACAGCGTTATATTTTTCTTCCCAATAAATCTTGTCTTTACTACATTGTTCTGAATTAATATACTCAAAACTTTTTTGTGTAGCATCAAGATAAGAAGGATACTGTACCTCAGATCCTTCTTCTCCTTTTATAAAATTTTCATATTGATTAATTACATAATCAACTTTTATTGCAAAACCAAATCCATCTGTTATTAAATGATGAAAACAAACAAACCACCAATATTCATCTTTTCCAATTTTGATCAGTGTGTATTTATATAATTTTTCTTCTTTTAAGTCAAAAGCAATGTTAAACTGGTTTTGCATCCATTCGCTTGCCTTTTTTCTTGGCTCCAATTCTGACGAAAAATCCAATTCATCGATAAAAACTTTCTCTGGAAAATCACTAATATAAAATGCCGGTTCATTTTCTGTAAAATCAAATTTGATATTAAAAACATCAAAAACATCAGACAAACCTTCTATTACTTGCTTAAATTGAGAGACATCAAAAGACCCTTTAAAAATTGTATAACCACCAATATTATATAATGGACTTTCCGGATTCATCAATTGCCCGTAATAGACTTCTTGCTGTGCTATATGTAATTTTGATTTTATATTCATTATAGTATTTAAAGGATTAAACCAGAGCTTGTGATAAATTCTTTTCTTCACAAACAACAAACGCCTCTTTCATTATTATTATGGCAGCGTCAACTATTTCTTTAGTTGTAATTAAAGGCGGAACTAATCGCAATACGTTGTTATAATGACCTCCTACCTCAAACAATAATCCTCTGTGAAAACATTCTGTTCTAAACTCTTTCAAATACTCCGGGAAAGGTTTTTTAGAAGTTTTATTTTTCACAAACTCTACCCCTATCATCATTCCTCTTCCACGTACTTCTCCTATAAACGGATGATCCAATGCCAACAAATTCAATTCCTCTTTCAAATAGTCCCCGATAAAGTTTGCATAATCTTCAATTTTATATTTTTCTATAAAATCAAACGCCCCTCTGGCTGCAGCTATACTCACTTGATTACCTCTAAAAGTTCCAATATGTTCTGCTGTTTCCCAAGCCTCAATATCTCTTTTATAAATTAGTCCGGAAATTGGAAATCCGATTCCTCCAAAACCTTTTGAGAATGTAATTATATCCGGAACTGCTTTTGTATTCATAAATTCCAAAAATTTTCCTGTTCTGTAGAAACCACTTTGAATCTCATCAAAAATTACAATTACGCCATGCTTATTTGCTATTTTGACGATACGCTCCAAAAATCCTTTTCTTGGAACAATATTTCCACCTTCTCCTTGTATTGGTTCTAATATAATCGCTGCAGGAAGTGTTATACCGGAATGTCCTGTTTCCAAGATCCATTCAAAATGATTTGCACAATCATAATTACAAGTACTCTCTTCTTTATTAAATGGACAACGATAGCAATAACTATAGGGTACAAAATGCACATTTGGAATAAGTGAGGATATTTTTTTTCTGAAAAAAGTATCTGAGGTCACCGCCAAAGCACCGGAAGTCATTCCGTGGTATCCACCTGAGAAAGCAATAATACCATCACGACCTGTTTTTATTTTCGCCAATTTTATTGCAGCTTCAACTGCATCAGAACCTGTTGGTCCACCAAAACTAACTTTGTAATCTTCGCGAATCTCTTCCGGTAAATTGTTTAATATTTTTTGAATTAAAAAAAGTTTGTTTTCTGTTGGAAAATCCAATGCATGAACTAATTCTTCCTGTTGTTCTTTAACATATTCCATTACAAAGGCATTACTGTGCCCTACATTTAATACGCCACAACCTCCAAAAAAATCAATAAATTGATTTCCGTCTACATCTTCTACAATACTACCTTTTGCACGTTTTAAAGCAATGGGCATTTTCTTAGGATATGAAACAACACTACCTTCAATGTTTTTCTGTAATTCTAATAAAACTTTTGATTTTTCTCCAGGTAATGAAGATGAAATGATTTTTGCCCCTTGAGACAAATGATAATCCTTAAGTAATTCCATAATAATAAGTGGTTGTAATAATGAGTGGTTGTATTTAAATTATAAACATAGAATTACATCCAATGATCTGGTGAATCATTGAACTAATTCTAAAAAAATTAAAGAATGATTTTAAAAACGAAATAATTAATTCAAAAATAAAAGTATAGTCCAAAAATAAAGAGAAACAAATATTATTTAATTGTAATGTTATGCCAGAACCGAAGAAAATAAAATTTCCTGATCTACTATTTTGCCATAATTAAATTTTACTAATCGATCACAAAATTTATAATAAGCATCGTCATGTGTAATCGCAATTACGGTTTTTCCCTTACTCTTAAGCTCCGGAATTATACTTTCATAAAAATATTTTCGGAACTCCGGATCTTGTTCAGCAGCCCATTCATCAAAAATAAAAATCTCTTTATCTTCTAATAATGAATAGATCAATGCCATCCTTTTCTTTTGACCGCTGGACAAATTTTGAAATATTTTATTATTCGCCACATCTACCCGAATCACTTCTTCCAGTTTCATTTTATTCAGGAGTTCTGTCAGGTTTTCATTAGACGGAAGCAAATCAAAACCATCATAATTTTCAGAAAACAAATAATTATCTGAAAAAATACATGATATCATATCTCTGTAATCAGATCGATTCTCTCGATCAATAAGATTGGTATTGTTCAACAATATCTCACCTGATTTAGGTATATAAAGTCCGGATAATAAGTTGATAAAAGTACTTTTTCCACTTCCGTTTCCTCCGGAAATAAAAATGACTTCGCCTTTTGTTATTTCCAGATTGATCGGTTGAAGTTCAAACGTAACTACACCGTTAGGATCAATGTGTTTATAACTCAAGTTTTTTATCACTAAATTTTCAAAAACAGGTAATGGATTAGTCGAACTTGTACTTAAATCCGAGTCTTTTATACTTCCACTGGTAATTTCATTAAATTCATTAATCCTGTCAAATGCAATTTTAAATCCAATAATGTTTTTCATAAGATTTATAAAAATAGTTATTGGCCCCATTAAAAATAGAAAAGCAACCATGAAACCGGAAATAACAATTTGATCTAACTCAAAAATCAAAGGCAGCACAAAAAGCACGACACCGATTATCACATAAAAAAAATACTGCCCTATTAATTCATTTCCAAACGCTGCCAACTCAGCCTTAATGCTTAATTTGATTGCATTGTTACGATTTTTAACAATGTGATTAAAATAGATCGAATGACTTCTCTTACTGCTCATCTTAATGCTATTAAAACCATGCAAAAAATCGTTATAATTAGCCATAAAACTATCATCAAGATCTCGTTCTTCAGTCATACTATTCTCAATGGCTTCATTTCTCTTAACATAAACTAAAGCTAAAGCTATAATAATAATTATCATCATTACAGCTCCTTTCGGATAAAGCCAAAACATATATCCTATCCCTGCAATTATCATGATTATTGCATTAAAAAAAACGATAAAAGATTCCGGTAACGCTTCTAATGTACCTACATCCTGCATCGCAGTTCTAACTCTTGCTTCTCCGATTCGCAAATAGGATTCATAATTACATAACCTAAGTTTGTCTATAATTTGAAGTACCATTTCTTTACCAAAATTCAAAGTAACCTTAATCATGTACCTTTTAAAATAATAAGTCAGGACAAACGAAACAATAACTAAAACCAAATAAATCAACCAATCATAATCACTTAAAAACGGTAAAGGAGTACCGGCAACTTTATTACTGACAAGCATTAACAAACTACTACTCCACAATCCGTTTATTAAAGCAAATAATCCTAACAGTGGCAGGGCTACATTTAATTTTAATTTTAATACTTTCAGCAAAGTTATTCTTTCCAATGTTTGAATTTTAAATGGTTAATCTGGGTTTTATGCGATATTCCTGATCACAAATATATATCATAAAACAAGAAAAAACTCAATAAAAAACCAAAAAACCTACATGTTTTGACAATAATTAAAAAATAAAGCCAAAATACTGAATAATATTAATTATTAATAAAAAACAATACGTATTTAATTAATAAAATTGTTAATTAAAACATATTTCATATTTTTTTTAACATAATAATTCTGATTAAAAATTATTTTTATACATAAAAAATTACAAATAACACACTATTCTTACATATTTTTAAAAAATAACTCATAAATCCGCAACGAGAAACATAACAAACTCGCAATCAACAAAATGATTATTATTACCCAATATTTCTTTCTTTTTGATACATAAAACTCCCGATTTTTTTCATTCGTACGACTACTTAAAAATAGTTAACAATTACTAAATCTTAATGAATTTGGCTTTTACTTAAACCCTATTTTAATGCTATTGATCTTAGAATTGAAGTACTAAAAAGTTTAAACATTGCAGGGAAAAAATCCGAACTTTTTACGACTATAACGTTTGTTCTAAACTAGCAAATGTGACTATATTTCTAAAGATAATAATACAAATACTATATTTGCAAAACTCTCCCTAAAACATTCTTTTTTTGATACATCTTTTTTTTACAAGATTTGACAAACCAATTTCTTCTGATAATTGGTCCCGTTTACAAGAATATCTATCGCCGGAATTACGTAAAAAAAGTAATTCATACCGAAAATGGGAAGACCAACATGCGTTTGTCCTTGGAAGACTGCTGCTAATGGAATGTTTAAACGAAATAGGTATAAGTAAAAACGCCATACTTGATATAAAATACAACGAATTTGGAAAGCCTTTTTTAAATAACGATATTGATTTTAATATCTCTCATTCAGGTAATTTTGTGATTTGCGCCATTGCACAAAAAGCAAAATTAGGCATTGACATTGAAGTGATAACTCCTATTGATTTTAAAGATTACAACTATATTTTGACAGCAGAAGAATGGCAAAAAATTCATCTATCAGAAGATCCTCTGAAATCCTTTTTCAGACTTTGGACTATGAAAGAGAGTTTGATCAAAGCAGTAGGAAACGGTCTGTCCATTCCATTATTAGATATCACTATACATAACAATAAAGTACTATACGATAACAAGTCATGGAATCTGACTGAGTTAGTCTTAAGCGAAAATAGTTGCGCTAGTGTAGCAACAACCATTGCAAACCCAAATTTCCTTTTTTTTGAGGTTGATTATTCTACCGGTTTTAAAGAGAAGAAAATAATACAGACCAACATTAAGAAAGTCGAGTCGCCATTTTAAGCCACTAAAAACACAAAACGCTCTAGAGCTATGTACTATTTAATTGTTTTTTTAGTTACCATTTTCAATAAAAAAACTTTTTTACAAGACCTGAATTATTTTAAAACAATTTTTTAAAAAAAAGCCACTTATTTTTCAATAAATGGCATTAGTGCTAAATCTTTTAAAGTACCATCAAATATTAGTACGCATTTATTCTGACACCATGAGCCATATGAGCTATTTTTTGTGCCATTACTTCCGGATGTTTAAGAATAAAAAAGTGATCGCCTTCCAGTAACTCAAACGTACAAGGCGAAGATGTTTCATCTTTCCATGCTTTCATGTCGGTTAAAGTTGTTTTTTCTTCTCCTTCGCCGATTTCCTCTTTTCCCATGCAGATATGAATAGGAAAGGTAAACGGCTCCTCCATCACTTTAAAATTATAATCTTCAATAGCTTGAAAATCTGATTTCATTATGGGATAATACAACTCTAAAAGCTCTTTACATTCTAAGATCTCTTTTGGTAATCCTCCAATTTTTTCAACTTCCTGCCAAAACTCCTCTTCTTGTAATAAAGATTTTTTATTAGTAAACCGATTAAAGCCCGGTGCTCCCCTACCTGTAAAGAAAAGACATGTTGGCTGTTTTAACCCCAGCAGAATTATTTTTTTTGCTAATTCATATCCCAATAACGTTCCCATACTATGTCCATAAATTACATAACTGCAATCTTCGATAAGCGGAATGATTTGTTTGATAAGATCGTCTACTAATTCATCAACATCCACTAATAAATTCTCTTTAAAACGACCACCTCTTCCTGGTAATTCCAAGGTTACCCAATTTAAACTTTTAGGTATGTGTTTTTCAATACTGCTAAAACTATATTTATTACCTCCGGCAAAAGGAAGTGCAATAATTTTATTTCTATTATCTTTCATAATTTACAAACAGATGGGAATTTATTAAAATGAAGTTGGAATTTTCCTTTTATTTCTGTTTCGCAAAAATATAGTAAAACTTACAAATTATCCAATACAATTTATAAGATTTTGAATCTGTCCTTAATTTAGATTTAGTTTTCCAGCACCAAAGACAAAAGCTGTGAAGCAGAACAAAATTGAATGTGGAAATTTAGTTTATTAAAAAAACGTACAAGACATTTTTCATTTGAAATGACAAAATTGCAAGAAACAGGACTTGATGAATTGATACTATAAATGCACACCACTTTTGGCCTTGATACTTTCTTATTTTGCCACAGATTTGCTTCGAATGTCCGCTATAACAAAATGTCATTAAATTAAGATATTTTTCACGCAGATTCTGCTGATTCTACGGATTTTTTTATTCTATTCCGCTAAAATCAATGTGAGACTTTTTTTGACATTCCATAACTTAATGGAATTACGCTATAGCTCGAAAAACAGATTTTCGAAGAAAACAACGAAAAAAACTGCTAAATCTACTTGAAATGAAAAGAATAAAATGATTTTAGCTTTATGATTTTAATTTCACAATCACCTCAACATCAATATATTTAAAAATAAATCTTAGCTTGAAATATACTACACGAAGAATAAACACTCAAGAAAAAAATCCTTTAGTATTCATTCACAGCACAATTCGAGAACTACTGAGAAATACCACACAGCCAAAATTTAAATCATTAATTACGATACTCCTTAATCATTAAACACAATTTTAAATATCGTCCCTACTCCTACCTTACTTTCTACCATAATCTTTCCATTCATAGACTCGATTTGGTTTTTTGTAATGTACAAGCCTAAACCGTTTGCTTTTTCGTTTTTATGAAATGTTTTATACATTCCGAAAATCAAATTTCCATATTTCTCCAGGTCGATTCCTAAACCATTGTCTTTTACTGTGAATGTTTTTTTTCCGTTTTCAATGAAAAAATTAAATTCAACGATTAGTGGTTTTTCAGGATCTGCATATTTAATAGCATTGGTACTCAAATTTTGCAATACACTTTCAAGATATGCCGGATTAAAACGGACAACTGCCTCGGGGGAAACGTTATTTAGTATCGTAACATTATTACTCTCGCTATAGGCATTAACAATATTGAGTACCCTGCTTAAATAACTGTTCAAATTCAGCGTCTCAACATTGATTTCGGTATTGTTCTGAACATTTACAATTTGAGACAAATCTTCAATTGTTTTACTAAGATCTCCCGAAACCGCACGCAGGTATTTTATGGTTTCAACTTTATCATCAAAACTTTCTTCGGAATCGATCAGGTCCAGAAGTACTTTAAAATTACCTGCGTGCGCATTTAGATTATGAGATACGATATGCGAAAAATTCAACAATCTGTTGTTTTTCTCCTTGTATACTTCCAGCTCTCTCTTCAACTCCAGCTCTTTTTCTTTTTGAAAAGAAACATCACTGTGAGTTCCTATTATTTTTAAGGATCTCCCGGCAGCATCACGTTCTACTACCATTCCTTTACTAAGAATCCATTTGTATTTTTGATCAGAAGTCAGTACGCGCATAAAGTTTTCGAAGAAAGGAGTTTTATTATTAAAATGATCCTTCAGTGCTTCAGTGTATGCTTCACGATCATCCGGATGCATTATTTTATTCCATCCCTCTTGTGTATTAGAAATATCGGAAGCTTTCCATTCTAATATATTCAATGACTGTGGTGAGTAGCAAAACCTGTTCGTTTTCAGATCCCAATCCCAAATACCGGCATTTGAAGTCTCTAACATAAACTTAAAACGTTCTTCAGTTCTTTTAAGTCTTAATTCTTGCTCTTTAAACTCTGTAATATCTCTTATTCGGCCGCAAAATTCTGAACTTCCATCTTTATTGACCATTCGTTTTGAGGTCACTTTAAACCAGCTTAATCCGTTCAAAGGCAATTCTGCCCGAAACTCCACACTCCATTTTCTTCTTTTTTTAATTGCGTCAAACAAAGAGTTCACAACTAGTTTTTTATCCTCTTTATGAATTCGGTCGTAAATAGAAAATACGGTATCGGTAAACATCACATTCGATAAGACTTCAAACATTTCATAAGTTACATCATTTATAAAAGGTATGTCATAGTCGTTATCTGCCGAAATCGTAAATACGAAAAGAGCGTCCTGAATCTCATCAAATACTTTAGATTTAAAAATATTTGTGTTTGCTTTTTTCTTTGTATTGTAAAAATCAAATTCCATAACTTTACTTCTTTACGTTCTCTTTTCTCTTTCTGTTGATTGTAGTTTTTGCTTATGCAAAATTAGTACCGGACTTTAAAATTGTTGCTCAGACGGACATCTTCCAAAAAAAAATAAAAAATGACATGGCGTGTATAACCTAGAAAAAACAAACTAAAAAAGCCGTCTGTAACAACAAAAGTAAATCTCATAATACAGGAAGCCAGATGCCGAAAAAAATAATCCATTCTGCTGCAAATCCATCCTTATCTATAAAGTTCCAGCAACTGCGTCTTCCTGACAGAACAAATATACATGCAATAAAATCAATACTTTATAGAACATTGGACAGGTTGTTGTAGAATTATTACTACTGAAAATTCCTCATAAATTTAAAAATCAGCTCCAAAAAAAACAGGAGACTATACGCTCCTGTTTTTTAATAAGTATCTCAAAACCTATCTCCGGTCTGTGGTTCCTAATTCCTTTTAGCAATTTGTTAATCAGAATACAAATGAAAAAAATTGATTAAATCGGCCAGATTATCTATTTCCAGTTTTTCAAAAATTCTGTTTTTATAGGTACTTACCGTTGTTTTTTTTATGTTTAAATGTTCTATTATTTCCAGATTACCATAACCTTTAATTAAAAGCTGCGCCACTTCAATTTCTCTATTGGACAATACATCTAACGGATTTGTTGGTTTTTTTGAAATATAAGAATCCAAAATCCTGTCTTTAAGATTCTGCGTAATATATTTTCCGGACAAGATCATCGAACTAATGGCATTTTTCATTTCTTCTTCAGAGGTTTCTTTGTTCAGATATCCTGAAGCGCCTGCATTCAAATACCGCATTGCGTAAACATTCTCATCATAAGCGGAGAAGATTAATATTTTTATTTCCGGCTGGATTGTTTTTATTTCTGTTATGATGTTGATGCTGTTTCCGTCGGGAAAATTCACATCTAATATCAGTAAATCTATCCTATGTTCTTTTAAAATATCAAGTGTATCCTTAAAATTCCCCGCCTTATAAATTAAAGCATTCGAAAATAACTCTTTTATCATCAAAGAAACGCCCTGTCGAACCACAGTATGGTCATCAGCGACTAAAAAACTATAGTTGTTGGATGGTGATTTCATTTTCATTTACCTAATTTAGAATTATTTAAGCGCTTTTCTCTAACAAATTATCTTTTTAACTTTATACATTTAAAGTATACTTATCGGACCTTATTTTAAACCAAACTTATAAGCAGGTTAAAAATAATCTTAGTCCCCTTTCCTTCCTCGCTTTGAACGTCTATTTTTCCGTTAAACAATTCTACTATTTCTTTACATAAATTAAGTCCTAAACCTACTCCCAGATTGTTTACTTTATCTGAAACCGTTCCCTGATAATAAAGCTCAAATATATTTTTAAGATCATTTTTAGCAATTCCAATTCCGCTGTCCTCAATTTCAACTTTTAAATTCACTTTCTTATCCGAGGTTCTTTCAAGGTCTATCTTTACCTTTATCAATCCGTTCTCAGTAAACTTATTCGCATTACCGATAATATTATAAAAAAGCTGATGAATTTTTGCTGCATCCGAATTGACATCAAGTTCTAAAATCAGATTCGAATTCACTTCTATTTTATTGCCTTTGCTTTCAACCAGTGAAGTCATCGAATTCACAATCTGATGAATTTCCTCTTTAAGGTGAAATTTCTTTTTGTTTAGTTTAGGCGCATAATTTTCATCTTTCGAATACTCCAAAATCTGATTGGCTAAAAGAAGCAATGAGTTCGTAGTAAATTGTATCGATTTAAAAGTATCTTTTATCTCGGGATCTTTTATAGAGGAGCCAATCATTTTACTGTAAATCGAGATGATGCTTAAAGGAGACCTTATTTCATGACTGACCATCCCCATAATTCTATTCTTAAAATTCAGACTTTCATGAATCTTCAGCTGAGCCATTGTAAGTCTCTTTTCATATTGAAAAGCCAACCTTGTAAAACCAAAAAGTACAAGCGATATGATAAACATCAGCAGAATCAAAATTGCGATGGTATAATTCCTTACTATTTTATTCGAATCGTACTGCTTCTGCAACTGTTTTTGGGTATTGTCCTGAAGTACTTTCAATGAATTGTTATAATGAGGCATCACCTCAGCCTCTAAGTTCAGTAGTTCGTTATTAAACCTCTTTAGTTTAGCTTCCTGATCTTTTAAATTGTCGAATGACTTTTTTAAGTTTATAAACTGATTTTCGTAATATTTGTTAGTAGTATTAAACAGATTTGCAAATTGTTCTTCGATACTCCCGGTCACTATCTTATTATTATATTTCATAGTAACGGTGATCTTCAACTGCTCTTTTTGTATGTCAACTTTTCCGGCTAAAGCAGCTCCCAATCTGGAGAATAATCCTTTTTTAGACACACTGTCTATCGTCATATAAGAATCCGTTTTGATACTGTCTAAGATTTTTTTGTACTCAAACTTATTTAGTTTAAACGGTCGGGACAAATTATTCTTATCCGGATTGACCTGTGATTCAATTATTGAATCGATACTGGATTTTAGAGACTCCACAGAATGTTCGGACTGGTTCTTTTCCTGCAGCACCTTCATGAACTCTTTATTGTCTTTTGTAATTAAGCTTAAACTGTCGATCAAACGACTGATATCGTTTAAGCTGGCGGTGTACGCATTGAGCGATTCTTTGTCTTTATAAATACTATAATTATTAAAGCTTTTTTGAGAATCAACAAAGGAGTTGTTTATGTTGTTCGTAAAATGTGTTATTCTATTCAATGAATCCATAGAATTCATCGTTTTTGACATTTCCGAATCATTAGACGATTCGTTGTACCAAATAACTATTGCAGTTATTTGTAAAAAAATAACACAAGCTATTAAAGTATAGTGCATTATTTTTCTGTGTTTGAACTTTAGTCTAAAGAAACTAAAGGGGCTATTTTGGGGCTGTTTTCTAATCAAAATTTATATTTTAAAATGAAAAATAAAATAAGGAGTCAAAGAATCAAATCAATAACTCACACAACTTTTTTAATTAGGTATCGGAAGAACATCCTGAATGATGTACTACATTTTAAATAAATATTGTTCTATAGTCAAAATTAGCAGTCACTAATTCAATTTTAATACGGATAACAGATTTTACTCTCTCTAAGATACTGTTTCTTTGTTTAAAGAACAACAATATTTATCAGCACTAACTACAACACAACAGCTATTAAAAGAGATTTGGGGGATCTTTTTAATTGAATAAATAAACTTTATAGGATAAACATATTCTTATTCCGTTTATAAATATTTACTTATTTCTATTTTCTTAATAAAAAACAAAAATAGCATGCTGGGATTAAACCGACTGTAGAACATTCTGCAACAGTCTGTAGAACTTGTTCTACAATTTAATCATTGCTTATACTACAGTTTTCTTACTACAAAGATATTAATTTTAAAAAAATACGCCGGATTATTTACGAAATCGTTTGATATGGAACAAATCTAATGCCCCAACACTTAGATTCCCTCACATCTGGTGAATCAAAAAAAATATAAACTAAAGATATGAAAATTATGTAGTCAATTTACAGCATAATTTGAACCTATTTGTTTCAGGATTAACCCTCTTATTCTTTCTTATTGTATGTACGATTTCGATTCCACTCAATCTTCGTTTGGCAGATTCAAAATTTTTGATGCCTAAGCCATTCTAAGTAGCTTAAAAAAGAATTAAGTTTAAAAGTTGTGGGTTTTCTTAGCATAAACAAAAGAGACTTCTTGAACATATAACAGTCTCACTTATAACTTATAACATATGAGGTATCTTAAGAGAAATCCTGTCAGATAATACCTTTTTCAATAGCCAATTTAATGAGTTCAGGCGAAGTTTTTACCTGTAGTTTGTGCATGATATTCCGACGGTGTGTTTTTACGGTATGTTCGCTGATAAAAAGGATACCGGATATGGCTTTGGTGTTCATTCCGTCGGCAACGCATTTTATGATTTCTTTTTCGCGTTCCGAAAGCTCCTGCATGTTGTTCTTATTTAAGTTTTTTCCACGGAAATAATTAAACAGTTGCTCGTTGATTTTACTGTGAAAATAATTCTTGCGCTGACTAGTATCAATAATCGCCTGTACAAGCTCGGCTTTCGAAGCATCTTTTAGAATATAACCCTGGGCGCCTTTTTCGAGTGCGCTCTTAATTTGTTTCATGGATTGGTGCATGGTCAGCATTAATATTGGCACATCATACCCCTTACTTTTTAATAATTCCATGCTGGCAATTCCATCCAGTATTGGCATGTCTATATCCATCAGGATAGTGTCAATTGTAATCGTATCCAGGATAGACGGAATGGTATTTCCGTTTTTTGTATGCTCGACTATTTCAATACCATCTTCCGGTTTGAACATCGATTTTACGCCTTCGGCAAACAGATGGTGGTCGTCTACTATCAATACTTTTATCATAATCCGTAATTGTTCAGTTAGGTGATACTAAAAAGGCAAATCAATATTTACAGTAGTTCCGCTTGCCGGATTGCTGTCAAATTTAATGTCTCCCTGTAAATTGAAAATTATTTCTTTAAGGGTTTTGAGTCCCATTCCGGAAATTTCTTTTGATTTTTCGGTTACATTAAATCCTTTTCCATTGTCTTGTACAAGTATATTAATCAGGTTTTCATCATCGAAACAAGTCAGTAATATCGATAGTTTTGTGGCTCCTGCATGTTTCAATACATTACTAACGAGTTCCTGCACAATACGATATACAATTATTTCATTTTCAGAACTCATTTGTTCCTGACACATGGCAGCTTTAAACTCTACTTCAAGACCATTGACTTGTTGTAAATGCGCGGTCAATTCTTTTAAGGCCGGTACCAATCCGAAATTATCCGATATGCCCATATTGAGTTCATGCGACAAATTTCGGATATCGGTGCAGGCCTGATCTACCAATATAGTCAGCGTCTGATGGTTGGAAATACTCTTTTCATCGATTGCATTCAGGTTTACTTTTATGGTAGCCAGCAAACTTCCAAAATGATTGTGCAGCTCCCTTGCAATGCGTTTGCGTTCATTTTCCTGTCCCTGTACCATCGACTGGAGCGTCTTGGTCTCTTGTGTATTTAGCAGTTTTTTTATTTTTTCATCATGCTGATTGCGCTCATTATGGGCCATCAGCCTAGTGTTTTTAAACCGTTGTCGGAAATACAGTAACAACAATATGGCAAAAAGCAACAGAAAAACAGTCACAATAATATAAATCCGGTTGCTAAGTTGTCTTTTTTCCAGCAGTGCGATTTCTTTTTCCTTTTGAGTTACTTCAAAATCGGTACGAAGATTGGCAAGTTGTTTTGTTGCTTCGGTATTTTCGATGCTGTCTTTGTAAGCAATATATTGGGATTGATATGTGAACGCTTTCGGATAATCTTTCTCGACCTCATATAGTTCTGACAAAAGCAAAGCCGCATCTCTGATTTGCTCTTTCAGATCAAGAACTTTCGCCATATTGAGCGCCTTAAGCGTATGATTAATGGCTTTTTCAGTCTGTTTCAGTTCAGAATAAATGCGTCCCAACTGGTTGTGATAATCGGCCATACCAAATGTATCACCAAGTAAATCAAGCATTGTAATAGCTCTGAGAAGATCTTTTTCGGCAATAGCATATTTTCCTTGTTTCCAGTAAACCAATGCACGATTCCCTATGGTATAGGCCTTACCAATTTCAAGATCAATTTCATCAAAAATAGGTGCTGCTTCGTTATAAAGCGACAAAGCAGAATCGAGTTCGTTGAGCCTGTAATAACTAAATCCTGTATTGAGCAGGTTGATCGCCAATTGTTCTTTATTACCGTGGAGTCGTATGACGGCAATGGCTTTCTTATTATAGACAATTGCATTTTTGAAATCATTATTGGACATATAGGTATTGGCTATTTCCAGATAATCACTCGTTAGAAGCTTGTCGTTCTTATACTGTATTGCAAGATCAGCGCTTTTAAAAAGATTTTTTAAAGCCATTTTTAAATTACCCTTTAACCTGTATGCAACACCTATAGATTGATAGGCTTCAATTACATAAGTGAACTGCTTATCAATTGAAGCCATCTCCAACAATTTATTGGCATACAATAATACTTCGTCCGGCGAAGAAGAATGCGCAGCTATCTTAGCATAAATCCCCATTTTGGCCTTCGACGAAAGCGTATCTGTTTTAACCAACAGTAATTTAAGGCTGTCAGCTCTGGCCTGGTTTTGCGCCATGACTCCGTAGCTGATGCCAAACAATAAAAAACAAAAGATAGTCACTATCCTGCCTTTATTCATTTGAATGAAATTTAATAATTATCAGTTGCCTTGGTTCGCTCTCAATACAGGATCAATTAGTATCGGAAGACTCACTGTTTCACCCAAAACATTCTTAAACTCTATAACCGCCAAAAGATCAAAGGCCACGTTGCTATTTTGATTCGCTTTTTTAATATATACATCAAAACTTACCTGCTTATCAGTCAGTGAAGATGTAGTAATTATTTCATTATTATCATTAAGTATCTTAAATTCAGTAAAGTATATTTTGTGGTAAGAATAAAGACGAAGTGGTACAATCGTAAAAAAAATAGTTTCGCCTGTTTCAGTATCGATGCAAAAACTTTTTTCAGCATCACCCATTGCCATTAATCCCTGTTCACAAATAAATGAACTCTCACTGACATTCACTGGTGGAATAGACAAATCAAAATTAAATTCTTTAAAATTAGAACCCGATTCTTTAATAACACGATCTGTATCGATCTGAATAAAAATGTTTCTTGTTTTTTTCATGGCTGATTTATTTTGTAGGTTTATTTTTAACAAATCTAACTAGAAATTTCTTAGGTGTGATACCCCAAAAGAGGTATTTGCCAAAATATAGTACTTATTCGGTAATCTCCGTTACGAAAGCTTTTTTGCTTCACAAATAACGATACTGCTTTTGGTAATCTATTCCGTATTGTATTACTATAAAAAAGTAGCACTTAATTGCCCCGCTACCTACTATGGGGTATTAAAAAAAATCACTCTTTTGGCTTACAAATCAGGCTCATAACTTTCACAACTTTGTCATGTCTTCAAATCACATATATCGATAACTAAGACAAGGCGTAATCTGAAAAGCCTTCAACAGAGTAGGAAAACAAACCATATAAATTACAAAATCATGGGATTAATTAACATTTTAGTAGCAGTAGACGGAACGCAACTGGCAGAACAAGTTGCTAATGGCAAAATCAAGCCAGGGACCAAAACCTCACCAACTTCATTAGGAGCTTGGTCACAATCAGATGTGTATATTGCAATGATTTCACAACACAATAATGTTGTAAACAACGAAGGACAGTCTGAATTAAAAATTTCGGCGAATTCCGGCGATACCGTTCAGTGGGCAATGACCACATTTGGAAATAACGTAGATAATACCGCATTTTTGTATGCAGGATCATTTAGTCCTTCAGGTGCAATTCTTCCAAGCGGATTACTTTACTTTAATTCACAGACAGCAGAACATCTTCCAAATAACAGCGGTACTTTGCAAGAGTTTACCAACAATGTATATCTTGCTCAAGGTACAGTTATACAGGTTGGTGTAAAAATCCAGTATACCCTCTCATTTCAGTTGGTAAACAATGCTAATGGAAATGTAATAGGTTACTTTTCATGGGATCCATTCATCGATGTAAATCAGGGATAAGAATGCCCCTGAATCAAACCTTTATTACACAAAAAAACTTCAATTAGCACTAGCCAATTGAAGTTTTTGGTATTTAGAACGGGACTTCAACCCGTGCCACATAGTATTGTTTATTGAATTTTAAACCCGTCTGTCTATCCTTTTTTCCATCAAATACAATTTCTACTAGTAGCCTCTTAATAAATAGTTGTGCTCGATCTGACTTCGGGTTTTTGAAAACGGATACGGAATATTCATACTAAGCTGTTACAAAACCTTATAACTTTTGCAAGAAATTCACATTATTCTAATTCCGAAAATAAGGCAGAACTAGTTTGATTTTAGGTTAATAAAATCAGCCATTTGAATTAATTATTTTTCTCAGAAGTACTTTCACTAACCAAACAATCTATTACATCCATCAAATTATCTCTGGCAAAACTTACATCATTGTAGTTATTTGCTTTTCCATTATCAGATTTGATCTGCTCTAAACGCTCTTTTATGATCTTCAAAATTTCCCAGGTCGAAAATTCTTTAGTATTAGCGCGTCCTTTTAATGTTAGTTTAATCGTTATTTCTTCCTGTTCTGTTCCTCCAAAACCAACAACGTTTTTTCTCTCTATTAATTCTGCTGTTTCTGTGAAAAATTTCATATTTTTTTGCTTTTAGTTGTTATCCTTTTTTTATGTACACTATAAATTTAGCCTTTATTTTCAACACTATAATTGATAACCCGTTTTTTATCAAAACATTAGCATTAAATTTTAAAACAAAAAAAATCCAAATCCCAATAAATAAAATTGGAATTTGGATTTTAAAATATTGAAATTTAATCTGATTTAGTCCAGAATAAAACTAACCGTTACGTTTGCTGTAATTTCGATTTCACCAATTGCAAGAGTTTCATTTGAAGCTCCTCCCATTGCATCTGCAGACTCTGACTTTCTCATCGCTGCATACATGGGCTGTGGACGGTAGATTTGTGAATTATCAGAAATTGTAATTGCCTTACCAACTTTTTGACCCAAAACAGACACATAATCTTCTGCTTTTGCTTTAGCATCTTTAATCGCCAATTTTCTAGCTTCTGATTCGTGTTGCGCTAATTTAGAAGATTCAAAAGAAACATTATCCAAACGATTAATTCCTTGTTGAACCAAACCTTCCATTAACTCATCGTACTTAGATAAATCTTTTAATACAATTTCTACAGTCTGATTGGCATTGTAACTTGTTTTCTTTTTCTCGTAATCGTATTGTGGATTAAGAGCTACTTGTTTTGTTTTGAAATCTGCTGTTGGAATATTCATTTTTTTAATGAATTTTAAAACCGCGTCCATTTTTTCGTCATTTTGCTTTTTGACATCCTTAGCATTATTCCCTTTTGTTTCAACCGTAGCTGAAATACAAACCTGATCGGGTGCTACTTTTACTTTTCCTTCCCCATTTACATTGATTTGAGGAATTTGTTTGGTTTCTTGGCCGTAAGACATAGTCATAAACATAATTGTTAATAATAATACTAGTTTCTTCATTTTCGTGATTTTTAAATTATTTGTTAATTGCTTTTCAAAAGTTGTGCCAGCTTTACAGCTTTCCTAATTTCGCCATTCCAAAAAGTATTATAATCGGAATTGCCAACAAAATAACCATTACAGTATGATCTACTAATAAAGCAGGTTCTTTTATTAAAGTGATTAAATAACCTCCTACCGCACCTCCAAAATGAGCCGTATGTCCGATGTTATCATTCTTGGCCTTCATTCCATAAATTGAATATAATAAATATAAAATTCCAAAAAGATAAGCCGGTACAGGAATCACAAAAAAGATTCCCAACATCATATCCGGCTGTAATAAAATTGCAGAGTACAAAACACCCGTTACTGCTCCCGAGGCGCCAACGGCACGGTAACTGTAATCGTTTTTATGAAACAACATGGTAAGTAAACTTCCGAAAATTAAACTTCCAAAATAAACTAAGATAAAAGAAAAATTGCCTAACCAATTTAAAACTACAGGAGCGAAAAACCAAAGTGTAAGCATGTTAAAAATCAAATGCATCATATCGGCATGCAAAAAACCTGATGAAAGCATTCTGATTTGCTCTCCGGAACGAATACTTCCGACGTGAAATTCGTACTTTCTAAAAAATGCAAAATCATTAAACCCCTTGTAACTTATTAGTACGTTGGCAACTATTATCCCAATCAAAATGGTATTCATAAAAAATGTTTATTGTGAAATGTAAATATAATCATTCTTCAACACAAGTGAGTAAGAAACCAAAATATCGGTCGTTATTCATTTTTCTTTTATATTTGTAAAAAAAAATACATGCAATTCCTCGTTTATATTTTAGCCTATCCTATTCTCTGGCTTATCTCTATACTTCCTTTTCGAATCTTTTATTGGTTTTCTGATTTTGTATTCTTTCTGGTATATTATGTTTTAGGATACAGAAGGAAAGTGGTTCGCGAGAATCTGGCTTTAGCATTACCCCATTTAAGTGATGCGGAAAGAAAAGTAATCGAAAAGAAATTTTATCAGCACATGTGCGATATGTTTCTTGAAATGATCAAAACGATGAGCATTTCCCCTGAAGAAATGGAGAAAAGGTTTACCGTAACCAATATGGAAGTTATTAGAGAATATGAAAAAAAGGGCAAAAGTGCCATTTTGGTCACGTCACATTATGCCAGTTTTGAATGGATTCTGACGATTAACAAAAAATTACTCTTTAAAGGAGTTGGTGTTTATAAAAAAATCGCCAATCCTTATTTTGATAAACTGGTTCGAAAAATCAGATCTAAATACGATACTGAATTAGTAGAAACCCGAAAAACAATTCCGCTTATGGCGCAAAATCAAAGAGACGGAATTCTGAGTCTTTACGGTTTGGCAAGCGATCAGTCACCAAAATTGGATCGTATTTTTCACTCGAGTTCTTTTATGGGAATCGAGGTTCCTGTTCACACCGGATCAGAAATGCTGGCTAAAAAATACGATTTAAGCGTTATTTTCTTCAAAGTAAAAAAGATAAAACGTGGGTATTATGAAGGTACTTTCATTCCGATCTGCGACAATCCAAGGGATTATGAAGACTTCAAGGTCACAGAAATGTATCTGGAAGAAGTAGAAAAACAAATTCTTGAAGCTCCGGAATATTATTTGTGGACACATAAAAGATGGAAACATAAGGTTGAGAAATAATCTTTTCTAAAGTAAAAAATCCAAAAAACGACATTTGTTTTTTGGATTTTTTTTTGAAATTTACTGATAGCGCAGAATTTAGATTTAGGAAAAACATTGAAGTCTTTGGTCAATAATTTTCTTCACCATATAAGTAATGTAAGCACATTTGAGTTTTTTCTTTGGCTAGTCCATCCTAAACAACGGAAAGTTTATTGTTTCGATATCTCCACTATTTTTACATGAACCTTTTGCACACAACACTAAAAAAAGTAACAAAAGTTTGATTTTCAATACTAATAGAAGTAAAAACTCTAAACACATGAAAAAACCACTGTTCATTTTACTAGCCATTTTTGGAACCTTTGTTCAACTTCATAGCCAAGAAAAGCCTCTAAGTCCATTAAATAATCCCGCCAACAAAAGTCTTCTCAAGTCTGAAACTTCAGAAATGAATTGGTTTATGCTTAAGGACACTCTTAAAGTACAAATAGGAAAGGTACAAACCCAAATTCAGAAAAAGAAAGAGAAAATCTACATTATCACAACAGTAGATATGAAACAATCAACTACAAAATGGGTTGACAGCACCATTGTTGAAACACAAAACTTTAAACCCGTCTATCATTCCTCCTTTAATCAACAAAGAGACATGGTATTGAAATTTGGAGAAAAAATCACGGGTTATTACTTAGACAAAAAAACAGGAACTAAAACAAACATTTCCGAAGAAGTACATAAGCCTTTTTTTGACAGTAATTTCTATCCACAATTGATACGATTACTTCCTTTGAAAGAAGGTTATTCAAACACCATTTCGATTTTTGATTATAATCCTGCAGCTAAAATTGGAGCTATTACCGCAACAATTAAAAATACCCAAGAGACAACTATCACTTTTAAAGGACAGAAAAAACAGGTCTGGAAAGTTGAAACCACTGATGATATTTCAAATAACACGGCTATAAGCACCTATTATATTGACAAATCGACAAGAAAAATATTGAAACAGGAAATTGATTTTGGCGGTAGAAAAATGTTAATGGAATTGGTAGATTAGGCCTTACTGATTAAAAGGCTTAAACGCAAAGTTAGCAAGGGACACAAAGATTTGTTCTCTTTAAAAAAAAGACTTATGAATCTATCGATGAAAATAAAAAACTATACGAACGCTTAGTTCAAGTGGAAAAAGATAAAGTTGAATATTTAGAGAAATTACTAAAAGCCAAATAAACTTTTATAAAAGATATTAATTCAAACTAAAAAGGCTGCCCTTTCGGACAGCCTTTTTGTTGTTTTATTGGGTTTTGTCACAAGGATAAAACTCAAAATTCACACAGATTTTCAGATTTATGTACGTTTATTGTCTTCAAAATCTTATCTCTAAATCTTCAAAAAAGAAATTAAATCCCTGCAATAGCCTTAATCTCATCAATAATTCGAAGGGCTAAAACGTCTGCTTTTTCCTGAGACGGCGCTTCGGTATAAATGCGAATAATAGGTTCTGTATTTGATTTTCTTAAATGTACCCATTCGGTAGCAAAATCAATTTTCACACCGTCGATTGTTGAGATATCTTCGCTTTTGTATTTTTCTGTCATAGCGACTAAAATCGCATCAACATCAATTTGTGGTGTTAATTCGATTTTATTTTTACTCATATAATACTCCGGGTACGACGCTCTCAATGCTGAAACTGACATCTTTTTATTTGCCAAATGCGTTAAAAATAAAGCCACACCAACCAAGCTGTCACGCCCGTAATGTGATTCCGGATAGATAATTCCACCGTTACCTTCACCACCGATAATAGCATTGTTTTTCTTCATCAATTCAACCACATTCACCTCACCTACTGCGCTCGCTTCGTAGTTTCCTTCGTGTCCTACTGTTACATCACGCAAAGCACGTGAAGAAGACATATTTGACACTGTATTTCCGGGAGTTTTACTCAATACATAATCTGCACAAGCTACCAATGTATATTCTTCTCCAAACATTTCTCCGTCCTCACAAATAAATGCCAGACGATCCACATCTGGATCAACTACAACTCCTAAATGTGCTTTTTCTTTTACAACCAATTCTGAAATATCGGTTAAATGTTCTTTTAAAGGTTCCGGATTATGAGGGAAATGTCCGTTTGGTTCACAGTATAATTTTACCACTTCAACGCCCATTAATTCTAATAATTTAGGAATAATAATTCCCCCTGACGAATTTACTCCATCAACAACTACTTTAAATTTTGCCGCTTTTACTGCTTCAACATCAACCAAAGGCAAATTTAAAACCTCGTCGATATGAATATCCATATAAGCATCATTGATCGTAATTTCTCCCAGATTATCCACATCTGAAAAATCGAAAGCTTCAGCCTCGGCAATTTCCAAAATTTTAGCTCCTTCCGCTCCGCTTAAGAATTCTCCTTTTTCATTCAATAATTTTAAAGCATTCCATTGTTTTGGATTGTGAGAAGCCGTCAGGATAATCCCACCGTCTGCTTTTTCCAAAGGCACAGCAACTTCTACAGTTGGCGTGGTGGAAAGTCCAAGGTCAATTACATTAATTCCTAAACCAATTAAGGTATTTACTACGAGATTATGAATCATTGGACCAGAAATTCTGGCGTCACGACCAATTACAACTGTTAATTTTTCTTTTGAAGTATTATTTTTAAGAAAGGTTCCGTAAGCCGAAGCAAACTTTACCGCATCAACAGGAGTCAGGTTGTCTCCCACTTTTCCTCCAATGGTTCCACGTATACCTGAGATAGATTTTATTAAAGTCATTTTTTTGAGATATGGTTATTTATTACAAATATAAAAAAGTTGCCGAGTAACTAAGATGCTTAAGTGCTAAGATTTTAAAATAATATTAAAGCATCCTTACTATTACATACTAAGTTTTATAACAAAATGATTTAAAAAGTTTTTATACATTTACTAAAATAAACGTATCGCTTTCGAAACATCGAAATGATACTAACTCCAAAAAACATGAATTTCCTAGCACACATTTATCTGTCAGGAGACAATGATTTAATAAAAATCGGCAATTTTATGGCCGATGGAATTCGTGGAAAACAATTTGAACATTTTCCGGAGGATGTCCAAAAAGGAATTATCCTGCACCGATCGATTGATACTTATACCGATTCACATACTGTTTTCAGACAGAGTACCAAACGGTTACATGACAAATACCACCATTACTCGGGTGTGATTGTAGACATCGTTTACGATCATTTTTTAGCCAAAAACTGGACAAAATATTCAGATGAAAAACTGGAAACTTTCATTAACCGATTCTATAGGTCATTACACGAAAACTATGCTATTCTCACTGAAAAAACGCAGGGTCTAATGCCTTATATGATTCAGAGAAACTGGCTTTTAAGTTATCAGACGGTTGAAGGAATCCATCAGATTTTAACCCAAATGGACCGAAGGTCAAAAAACGAATCAAAAATGCAGTATGCCAGTGCCGAATTAAAAGAATTTTATACTGAATTCGAGCAGGAATTTACGCTCTTTTTTGAAGATATAAAAGAACATTCAAAACAAAAATTACTCTTATTATGAGAAAAGTTACACTACTGTTTACCTTATTATATATTAGCTGCTCAGCACAACAGACTCCAGCAAAACCAACCGGATTAGTCGTTACCAAAGCAATGGTGGTTTCTGCCCGTGAGGAAGCATCCAAAATAGGTGTTGAAATCATGAAAAAAGGCGGTAATGCTTTTGATGCCATGGTTGGTACTGAATTAGCGCTTGCCGTTGCTTTTCCGTTTGCCGGAAATATCGGCGGCGGCGGGTTTATGGTTTACCGAAAAGCAAATGGCGAAGTCGGATCGTTAGATTATCGTGAAAAAGCGCCATTAGCAGCCACAAAAGATATGTTTCTCGATAAAGACGGAAATGTAATTAAAGGAAAAAGTACGGAAACTGCTCTTGCTATTGGAGTACCGGGTACGGTTGCCGGTGTTTTTGCTGTTCATAAAAAGCTAGGGACACTGCCTATGTCCGAAATTCTAAAACTCGTAATTGCTCTTGCTGAAAAAGGCGTAGTTGTAACTCAAAAACAAGAAAAAAACTTAAAAAATTATCATGAAAGTATTGTCAAAATAAACGGAGAGCAAACACTACTCGCGGGAAATTTCAAGGAGAATGATACTATTAAATATTCCGCTTTGGCGAAAACTTTGAAAAGGATTCAAAAAAATGGAAGAAATGAATTCTATAAAGGAGAAACTGCCAAAATTCTTGTCGATTATCTTCAGAAAAAAGGTGGAATAATCACACTTGAGGATTTGGCGAAATATGAAGCAAAATGGAGAAAACCGCTTCAGTTTACTTACAAGGATTTAAAGATCACTTCTATGGCACCACCCAGCAGTGGCGGAATTTGTCTGGCACAAATTTTAAAAATGATCGAACCTTATGATTTATCTAAATTAGGACATAATTCTGATGCATCTATTCAAATCATTGTTGAAGCCGAAAGAAGAGCTTATGCAGACAGAAGTCAATACTTGGGTGATCCGGATTTTGTTAAAGTACCGACAAAGGCTTTAATGGATGGTTCTTATTTAAAAGACAGAATGTCAACTTTTAATCCGGAAAAAGCCAGTTTATCTTCCGAAATAAAAGAGGGGAAAATTACCTATAATGAAAGTACCGAAACGACACATTATTCGATTGTAGATCAATTTGGAAATGCTGTTGCTGCGACTACAACCCTTAACGATGCTTATGGTTCTAAATACTATTGCGATGAATTAGGTTTCTTTTTGAATAATGAAATGGATGATTTCAGTGCTAAACCAGGTTCTCCGAACATGTTTGGTTTGGTGGGAAATGAAGCCAACAGTATTGCACCTCAAAAGCGCATGTTAAGTTCTATGACTCCAACAATTGTTGAGAAAGATGGTAAACTATTTATGGTAGTAGGTACACCGGGCGGGTCTACGATAATAACTTCTGTTTTACAAACCATTCTAAATGTTTACGAATACAACTTAAGCATGCAGGAAGCTGTAAATGCACCTCGTTTTCATCATCAATGGTTACCTGATCTTATTACTTTTGAGCCTGATACTTTTGATACTAAGACCATCGAAAAACTAAAAGCTAAAAACTATCTGATCAACGAAAAATCTACTCCAATTATCGGAAAAGTGGATGCTATTTTGGTATTGCCAAATAAAAATTTAGAGGGTGGCGCTGACTTCCGTGGTGACGATAAAGCAGCCGGGTTTTAATTTAGTTCCCTTTTTTTACTGGTTTTTTAAAGATTATAACTTAAATTTGTAGTATCCATAATTTTTAAAACAGAATGCTAAAAAAATATTTCAGAAGACTAGAAAGCATAATTGCTTTGGGGCAATCGCTAATGACACCAAAGCAATTTATTTTTTTATCAAGTGTTTTAATTGGTATTTCTTGTGCTCTTGCGGTAATTGTTTTAAAAACATTTGCCCATAGCGTATTTTCATTTGCTACCTATATCAATGGGATTCTTAAATTGAGTTTCATCAATAGTTTACTTCCTATTATCGGAATTTTGTTAACCGTTTTGGTTGTCAAAAAAGTACTAAGCGGAACCATACAAAAAGGAACTTCTCAAATCCTTTATGCAGTGGCCAAAAAAGCAAGTATTATCCCTAAGAAACAAATGTACGCTCAAATTATAACCAGTTCCCTGACTGTTGGTTTGGGAGGTTCTGCAGGTTTGGAGAGTCCGATTGTAATTACAGGTGCTGCTTTTGGGTCTAATTTTGCTCAAAATTATAAACTTCCTTATAAAGACAGAACTTTACTTATTGGCTGCGGAGTAGCTGCCGGGATTTCGGCTGCATTTAACGCACCTATTGCCGGGGTTCTTTTTGCTATTGAAGTCTTGTTGGTAGATGTAAGTATTTCTGCTTTTACCCCTATTATGATTTCTGCTGCAACAGGGGCAATTGTTTCCGCTATTTTATTGGATGAAAGCATCTTATTATCTTTCAAACAACAACAAACATTTAATTATCACAATACTCCTTTTTATGTAATTTTAGGAGTACTTACCGGTCTTGCTGCTATTTATTATTCTCGAAATTTTCAGAGAGTTGAACATTACTTTTCAAAACTGGAAATGGGGCCCTATAAAAAAGCATTAATCGGATCTTCTATGTTGGCAGTTCTGATTTTTATTTTCCCTACCCTTTTTGGAGAAGGTTATGAAAGTATAAAAACACTATCAGAAAGTGATCCCGGAAAATTACTGGACAATACCCTTTTTAGTGAGTACCGAGACAATAATTGGGTGCTGCTCATCTTTGTTGGATGTACCTTAATGATAAAAGTTTTAGCCTCCGGTTTAACTATCGGAAGCGGTGGAAATGGAGGTAATTTTGCTCCTGCCCTCTTTTTAGGTTCTTATCTTGGTTATTTTTTCTCCAAATTAGTTAACATGACCGGGCTTACAAACTTACCAGTCAGTAATTTTACAATGGTCGGAATGGCCGGAATCCTAAGCGGTTTGTTTCATGCGCCACTAACAGCCATTTTCTTAATCGCCGAAATAACAGGAGGCTACGGATTAATGATTCCCTTGATGATTATATCCTCCATTAGCTTTGCTATCTCCAAGCGATTCGAAAAGCATTCCCTCGATGTAAAAGGCTTAGCCAAAAAAGGACATGCTTTTACCAGCAATAAAGATTCAAACATATTATCGACTCTTGATATTGATTCTATTATCCAGACAGATTATTTAACCGTACATCCTGATGAGAATTTAACCAAACTCGTCGATCTTATTTCCCACTCTAATCAAGTTGTTTTTGCCGTTGTGAATAACGAAAAAGATCTTGTTGGTGTGGTTCACTTTAATGATATTCGAGAAATCATCTTTAATAGTTACCGTGTAAAATACACCTTGATAAAAGACGTCATGAAAACTCCACTTGCTACCATATCCTCTTATGACAGCATGGAAATTGTTATGAGTAAATTTGAAAAAACTAAAACAGCTTTTATTCCAGTCGTACGAAATGAAAAATATTACGGCTTTATTTCCAAATCTATAGCACTTGAAGCCTATCGAACTAAGCTAAGAGCTATGACCATCGAGTAAGCTTAATATCGGATAGGTTAAAAATTTTTATTATCCGATAATAAGAAGTACCTTTGTGGTTATGTGGAATATAGACCTAATATATAGAAACGAATTTCAATCAACCTTTGAACGATTGTATCAGAAAAGGCAGGATTTGCAAACCAGCAGACCCTTGCCAAACATCGCTTTGCATAAAATTCGTGAAAGCCTTTCTTTAGAATGGACCTATAACTCCAATAGTATAGAAGGAAATACTATGAGTTTGCGAGAAACCCAAATGGTTATTCAGGAAGGGATTACCATAAAAGGCAAATCTTTACGAGAACACTTTGAGACACATAATCATGACAAAGCTATTGACTATCTGTACTCTATTGTTGATGATACTTACAAACTTAGAAGTATTGATATACTCTCTATACATGGTTTGGTTTTACGCTCTATTGAAGACGATTTTGCAGGACGTTTACGCAATGGGGGGGTCCGTATTTCCGGTGCCAATTTTATGCCTCCAAATGCAAACAAGGTTTCTGACTATCTAGACGAACTAATTGATTTTATTAATACAAACCCTTTAGGACTTAATGATATAGAACTGGCTACTATTTACCATCATAAATTAGTCTGGATTCATCCTTTCTTTGATGGTAATGGGCGTACTGTGCGTTTAAGCATGAATTTACTATTGATGCGTTGTGGGTTTCCACCTGCAATTATTCTTAAAAATGACAGGAAAAAGTATTACGAAGCCTTAAATCAGGCCAATACAGGAAACTATCAAAAACTAATACTTTTGATGTGTCAGGCTTTAGAACGTACGCTCAATATTTATCTAAATGCAATGCCGGACAGTGATACCAACTTTCAAAAAATAGCTGATATTGTTAGCGAGCCAGAGACACCTTATGGTCAGGAATATGTAAGTTTACTTGCCAGAACAGGCAAAATAGACGCTTACAAAGAAGGCCGAAACTGGTATACTACCAAAGAAGCTATAGAAGAATATATGGCTACCCGAAAAAGAAAACGCTAATTTTTATTAGCGTTTTTTGTTACAATTTATAACATAAACTTCTGCAGCGTAGTATAAAAAGAATAAATCAAAATGGTAACTTTGCTTTTTGCTCAAAATATATGTTAGAAAAAGACAATACTATTGAAGTTCTTGGTGCAAGAGTTCATAATCTAAAAAATATAGATATTTCGATTCCGCGTGAAAAACTGGTTGTTATTACCGGTTTATCTGGTTCGGGAAAATCTTCTTTGGCATTTGACACTATTTATGCCGAAGGTCAGCGTCGTTATGTAGAAACTTTTTCTGCCTATGCGAGACAATTTCTTGGCGGTTTAGAACGTCCTGATGTGGATAAAATCGACGGACTTTCTCCTGTAATTGCTATCGAACAAAAAACAACCAGTAAAAGCCCTCGTTCAACTGTTGGGACCATTACTGAAATATACGATTTCTTAAGATTACTTTTCGCACGTGGAGCAGATGCTTACAGCTATAATACGGGCGAAAAAATGGTTTCGTATTCTGATGAACAAATCAAGGATTTAATTATTCAGGATTTTACAGGAAAACGAATCAATATCCTTGCTCCGGTTATTAAAGCCAGAAAAGGACATTATGCCGAATTGTTCCAACAAATTACAAAACAAGGTTTTCTAAAAGTTCGAGTAAATGGCGAAGTACAGGATTTAGTTTCGGGAATGAAATTAGACCGATACAAAACCCATGATATTGAAATTGTAGTAGACCGAATGCTAATTGAAGACACTGCCGACAATCAGAAACGATTGGCAGAAAGCATTAATACTGCAATGCACCATGGTGAAGATGTATTGATGATTCTGGATCAAGACACCAATGAAGTACGTTATTTCAGTAGGAATTTGATGTGTCCCTCAACAGGTATTTCTTATCAAAATCCGGAGCCTAATTTATTTTCTTTTAACTCCCCAAAAGGAGCTTGTCCGCATTGTAATGGTTTAGGAACAGTACATGAAATCAATGTCAAAAAGATTATTCCGAATCCTAAATTGTCTATTAAAGCCGGTGGTTTTGCACCACTTGGAGAATACAAATCCTCTTGGATCTTTAAGCAATTAGAAGTCATTGGAGAAAAATTCAGTTTTAAGATAACAGATCCAATCGAAAAGATTCCGGAAGAAGCCATGACTATGATTTTACATGGCGGAAAAGATAAATTTACCATAAACTCAAAAGATTTAGGTGTTACTCGCGATTATAAAATTGATTTTGAAGGTATTTCAAATTTTATCAAAAATCAATACGACGAGAGTCCATCTACAACCATAAAACGTTGGGCCAAAGATTTCATGGACGAAGTAAACTGTCCGGTTTGTGAAGGTTCACGTTTGAAAAAAGAAGCTTTATTCTTTAAAATCAATACCAAAAACATCACCGAATTGTGTGATATGGACATCTCTGATTTAACAGCCTGGTTCTTAGATTTAGAAAACCATTTATCAGATAAACAACTGTTGATTGCTTCTGAAGTGGTAAAAGAAATCAAAGATCGTCTGAATTTTTTAATGAATGTTGGTTTAAACTATCTGGCTTTAAGTCGAAGTTCAAAATCACTTTCGGGTGGTGAAGCGCAACGCATTCGACTGGCAACACAAATTGGCTCACAACTAGTAGGTGTTTTGTATATATTAGACGAGCCAAGTATTGGTCTTCATCAGAGAGACAACGAAAAATTGATTCGTTCATTAGAACAATTACGTGATATTGGAAATTCGGTTATTGTGGTCGAACATGACAAAGACATGATCGAAACAGCCGATTATGTAATTGATATTGGTCCAAAAGCCGGAAAATACGGTGGCGAAATTATCAGTATCGGAACTCCGAAAGAAACTTTGGCATCTGACACGATTACCGCTCAATATCTGAATGGTAAAATGAAGTTGGAGATTCCAAAAGAAAGACGCAAAGGAAACGGTAAGTTTTTGAAACTTTCGGGAGCGACTGGAAATAATTTAAAAAATGTGACCATTGAAGTCCCTTTAGGCCAACTAATTTGTGTTACAGGAGTTTCCGGAAGTGGAAAATCGACTTTGATAAACGAAACCCTCTACCCGATTCTGAATGCCTATTATTTTAATGGCGTAAAAAAACCACAGCCTTATAAAAAGATAGAAGGTCTTGAACATATTGACAAAGTAATTGATATTGACCAGAGTCCGATTGGGAGAACACCACGTTCGAATCCAGCGACTTACACCGAGGTTTTTACAGAAATCAGAAATCTGTTTACTATGACTTCCGAAAGTATGATTCGCGGTTATAAAGCCGGACGTTTTAGTTTTAATGTAAAGGGCGGACGTTGTGAAACTTGTGAAGGTTCCGGTGTAAGAACGATTGAGATGAACTTTTTACCGGATGTTTATGTGGAATGTGAAACCTGTCAGGGAAAACGTTTTAACCGTGAAACTTTAGAAATTCGATACAAAGGAAAATCTATATCGGATGTATTGAATATGACAGTGGATGAGGCGGTACCATTCTTTGAAAACATTCCAAAGATTTACCGAAAAGTAAAAACAATTCAGGACGTCGGCTTAGGTTATATTACACTTGGACAGCAAAGCACAACGCTTTCAGGTGGTGAGGCACAACGTATAAAGCTAGCTGGGGAATTGTCTAAAAAAGATACCGGAAATACTTTTTATATACTCGACGAGCCTACAACAGGTTTACATTTTGAAGACATCAGAGTTTTGATGGATGTAATCAATAAACTGGTTGATAAAGGAAACACCATACTGGTAATCGAACATAATATGGACGTTATTAAACTGGCGGATTACATTATAGACATTGGCCCCGAAGGCGGAAAAGGTGGTGGAGAACTTATCGCAAAAGGGACACCTGAAGAAGTAGTGAAAAGTAAAAAAAGCTTTACGGCTAAGTTTTTGAAAAAAGAACTTATCTAACATTCTAAATTAAAATTATAGTACACACCCCACAATAACGATTACTTTAATTAATTGATAATGAGAAACAAAATTTTAAAAACTTGTTTCCATCGCTATATTTTGGTTAATAAATAAGTTTTTTTGCACCAACTCTCGAAAAAAGAGTTAATTTAGTATCCCTTTTTAATCAAAAAAAATCAACTTTAATCGATAAAAAGATAAAGCTGAATCAAAAACTGATGCCTTAGCTCCAGTGAAAGAGGAAATCTTATTGCTTTGATCCCTATAACTATTGGGGACCACAAAAGATTAGAATGTACAGCAGGAACGAGCTCCTGAAAAATAAATTAATAATACACAAAAAATGAGATTAGAAGATTTTGACAACGATGAGGATAAAATTATCCAAGATCGTTTGAAGCAAAAAACGTGGAATGAAATCAGAACAAACGACAGCTGGGCGATTTTTAAAATCATGGCTGAATTTGTAAATGGATATGAAAGCATGGGACGTATTGGTCCGTGTGTATCGATTTTTGGATCTGCAAGAACAAAGCCGGATGATAAATATTATTTACTGGCAGAAAAAATTGCTTTTAAAATTAGTAAAGCGGGTTATGGTGTAATCACAGGAGGTGGTCCCGGAATAATGGAAGCTGGAAACAAAGGCGCGCATTTGGGCGGAGGAACTTCAGTTGGTCTGAATATCGAATTGCCTTTTGAGCAACACTTTAACCCTTATATTGATCACGACAAAAACCTTAATTTTGACTACTTTTTTGTTAGAAAGGTAATGTTTGTAAAATATTCTCAAGGTTTCGTAGTAATGCCTGGAGGTTTTGGAACTTTAGACGAAATGTTTGAAGCTATCACCTTAATACAAACTAAAAAAATTGGAAAATTCCCAATTATATTAGTTGGAGTTGAATTCTGGTCAGGATTAATCGAATGGGTAAAAACGGTACTTGTAGAAAAAATGCAAACAGTGAGCCCTGAAGATTTAAACTTATTCAAAATTGTAGATACTGAAGACGAAGTAGTAGATGTTCTGGACAAATTCTATAAGAAATACGATTTGAGTCCGAATTTCTAAACTTTTTCTTAACCACATAAGTAATGTAAGCACATTTGAGAAACAAGCTTAACAAAGATTAATTTATTATGAATTTACATCGCTTTTATGGTTAAAATTTATTACGAAATGCAAAAAAAATGAAGCTGTTTTCTTAAACAGCTTTTTTTTATACTATTTTTACAAAAGTCAAAAAAAAATCTACGCTCGTAAATTAAAGAAACAGCTAAAAAAATTTAAGCCAACTTGAGATCATTTTATAAAAGAATTTTCTTCGTTTTAGTTTTATTCAATTCAGTAAAACAATATGCGCAACATCAATCTAAGATGGAAGTGGCTGTAAACCTTGAACTAAAAACTTTAAATGTAAAACAGGATATTGTTTTTTACAATACTTCTAATGATACTTTAGATTCAATTGTTTTAAATGATTGGAATAATGCTTTTTCTAATAAAAACACGCCACTTGCCAGGCGATTTTCTGATGAATTTTATCGTGGTTTTCATCTGGCCAACGACCAAGAAAGAGGAAATACTACAATTCTGAATTTACTCGATGCAAATGACATGGCTTTTGAATGGGAAAGAACCGAGAGAAATCCTGACTTTATAGTGGTAAAACTAAAGCAAAAACTTCTCCCGAATCAAAAAGTTGAGCTTCATATTAGCTATATTTCTAAAGTTCCAAGCGATAAATTCACTCATTATGGTTTTGATCAAAATGGTGGAATGAACCTTAAAAACTGGTTTTTGAGTCCCGCCCGATATGAAAATCACACTTTTATAAAATACAATAATTTTAATCTGGATGATATTGTAAATGCTGCCAGTGCTTATGAAATTGCAATAAAAATTCCGAATACGTATTCGATTACAACCGATCTAAATTCGATTACTACAGATCTTACAAATCCACAATCGACTACCTATACTTTTTCCGGAACCAACAGAACTGATTTTAATTTATTTATCGAAAAGCAAAATAGTTTCAAAAGCTATGAGAATGGCTCCATTGAAATTCTTTCTAATCTAAAAAACAAAAAACTTAACGATATCCAAAAAGCGATTGTCATAAACAAGGTAGTCACTTTTGCAAACAACTTTATTGGCACCTATCCACATCAAAAAATCACCGTTTCTCAAACCGATTATGACCGAAATCCTTTTTACGGGTTAAATCAGTTACCGTCTTTTATAAGTCCGTTTTCAGATGAATTTATCTTCGAGATCACCTTCTTAAAGACTTATTTGAACAATTATCTCAAGAATAGCCTCCGTTTAGACTCCAGAAAAGACAACTGGATTCAGGATGGTATTCAGATCTATGCCATGATGAAATACATGGACGAAAACCATCTGGATCAAAAGATGCTTGGAAGTCTTTCGAACATGAGACTTTTTAAGAGTTACAATATTGCCAATCTGACTTTTAACGAGCAATACAGTTATTATTATATGTTGATGGCTCGTAAAAATCTCGATCAGCCACTTGGAGACCCAAAAAATACATTGATAAAATTCAACGAGCAGATTGCTAGTAAATATCGAGCGGGTTTAAGCTTAAGTTATTTAGACAACTATCTAAATCATGACATTGTCCCTAAAAGTGTTCAGGAGTTTTATGATTTAAATAAAAACCAACAAGTTAACAGATTTGATTTCGAAAAAATATTAACTCAAAACAGTCCTAAAAAAATCGATTGGTTTTTCAAAACCATTATTGATTCCCGTGATATTATTGATTACAAATTTTCGAATGTCACCAGAACCAAAGACAGCATACAATTTTCGATAAGAAACCGAACTGGCAACTTTGTCCCAATTCCGGTTTATGGAATTAAAAAAAACGAAGTTGTTTTCAAAAAATGGATCGAGCCTTCAAGTAACGACTCTATTTATCATTTTAACAGAAACAAAGCCGACAAAATAGTTCTGAATTATGACAATGAGGTTCCAGAATACAACTTAAGAAACAACTGGAAATCTCTAAAAAGTCTGGTGATCACCAACCGTCCAATAAAATTTAATTTCGCAAAAGATCTTGAAGATCCGTATTACAATCAAATTTTATATGTTCCAACGCTTACCTATAATTATTATGACGGTCTTACGCCCGGAATGCGTTTTCACAACAAAACCATTTTAGACAAACCGTTTACCTTCGACATTAATCCGGCTTATTCTATTAATGCCGGTACTATATCCGGTTCTTCTGCTTTTTCGCTAAATCATTATTATCGAAACAGTACGCTTTATAATGTTAGATATTCCATTAGCCAAAATTATTTTCATTACGCTCCGGATGCCACTTATTTCAGATTAAATCCGATGGTGCAACTTAGAATTCGTGAAGAAAATTTCAGAGACAACCGAAAACAACTTATCCTGGTTCGTCAGGTTATTGTAAATCGCGAAGCAAGTAAATACATTACTGATAATTCAAATCCGAATTATTCTGTTTTTAACGCTCGTTATATGAATACCAAAACAGAATTGGTCGATCATTTTAGTTTTATGACTGATGTTCAATTTTCAAGCGGATTCGGAAAACTGGCCGGAGAAATCGAATACAGAAGATTATTTGAAAATAATCGAAAGCTAAACTTACGTGTATATGCGGGAAGCTTCTTATACAACAGGACTGATTCTGATTATTTTAGTTTTGGATTAGACCGACCAACCGATTATATGTTTGATTATAATTTTTTAGGCCGTTCTGAAAGTACCGGAATTTTCAGCCAACAATACGTAATAGCCGAAGGTGGTTTTAAATCTAAAATAGAACCGCGATACGCAAATCAATGGATGGCGACGCTAAATGCAAGTTATTCGATTTGGAATTGGATTGAGGCTTACGGTGACATCGGTTTCATGCAAAACAAACATCAAACCACAGACTTTGCATATGATAGTGGAATCCGCTTAAATCTGGTTCCGGATTACTTCGAATTGTATTTTCCGATCTATTCTAATAATGGTTGGGAGGTTGCGCAAAAAAATTATGACGAAAAAATACGATTTGTTGTTACTTTTTCTCCCAAAACATTAGTCAATCTTTTTACCCGAAAATGGTTTTAATTGAATAAATTTTAAATAAAAACATAAATTATTACCACTTAAATCACAAATTCATTAAACATTCAATAAAAAAACCCTAGTGTTTTAGCAATTTAATTGTTAATAATTAAATTATATTTACTTTAATGAATTATGATTATTGATACTTTTTAAGTAATTTTGTCGCCTAACATGACCCATTCCAGATTATGATTAAAGAAAAAAACAATTCTACATTGACTTTCGAAGATTTCAAAACTGAGGTGTTAAACGATTACAAAATTGCTGTAACCAGCCGCGAATGTAGTCTTTTAGGGCGTAAAGAAGTATTGACAGGAAAGGCCAAATTCGGAATATTTGGTGACGGAAAAGAGGTTCCACAGCTTGCTATGGCCAAAGCTTTTAAAAACGGTGATTTCCGTTCCGGATACTATCGCGATCAAACCTTTATGATGGCTATTGGAGAATTAACTCCAAAACAATTTTTTGCCGGTTTATACGGTCATACTGATATAGATTTTGATCCAATGTCTGCGGGCAGGCAAATGGGTGGTCACTTTGTAACGCACAGTTTAAACGAAGACGGCTCTTGGAAAGATTTAACAAAACAAAAAAATTCAAGTTCAGATATATCTCCTACTGCAGGACAAATGCCAAGATTACTTGGTTTGGCACAAGCATCAAAAATTTACAGAAACGTTGACGGAATCACTGTCAAAGACAAATTCTCTGTTAATGGTAATGAAGTAGCCTGGGGAACAATTGGAAATGCAAGTACTTCTGAAGGTTTATTTTTTGAAACTATAAATGCTGCCGGAGTTTTACAAGTTCCGATGGTTATGAGTGTTTGGGATGATGAATACGGAATTTCGGTTCACGCAAGACATCAAACCACTAAAGAAAATATCTCTGAGATCTTAAAAGGATACCAACGTGATGAAGATGCAAAAGGATATGAAATTTTCAGAGTAAAAGGCTGGGATTATGCCGAATTGGTTTCGACATATGAAAGAGCCGCAGCAATTGCACGTGAAGAACATGTACCGGTTTTAATTCACGTAAATGAATTAACACAACCTCAAGGACACTCTACTTCAGGATCACACGAGCGTTACAAAAACGCCGAAAGACTGGCATGGGAAAGAGATTTCGATTGTATTCGTCAAATGCGTTTATGGATGATTGCTGTCAATGTTGCTTCTCCTGAAGAATTAGCTGAAATTGATTTTGAAATTAAAAAAGAAATCCTTGACGCTAAAAAAGATGCTTGGAATTCTTTTATTAATCCAATTATTGAAGATCAAAAAAATCTTTTGGTTTTATTGGAACAAATTTCAAGTGCCAGTATCAATCATAAAGATAAAATTCAGAAATACATCTCTGAATTAAGTGCTATAAAATCTCCTTTGAAAAAGGAAATGCTGGTAATCGCCAGAAAAATTCTGCGTTTTATTGAGATTCCAAACAGTAAAGTTTTATTATCTGACTGGATTACCAATTATATCAAAACCACACAAGTAAAATTCAGCAGTAATTTACATTCTGATTCTGCCGAAAATGTATTTTCAGTACAGAAAGTACTTCCTGAATATGATGAGAATTCAAAAGCGGACTTAGATGGCCGAATGATTCTTCGTGATAACTTCGATGCTATATTCAGTAAATATCCGGAAACATTGATCTTTGGTGAAGATGTTGGAAACATTGGTGACGTAAACCAAGGTTTAGAAGGTATGCAGGAAAAATACGGTGAACTTCGTGTTGCCGATGTTGGTATCAGAGAAGCAACCATTATTGGTCAGGGAATTGGAATGGCCTTAAGAGGTTTACGTCCGATTGCTGAGATTCAATATTTAGATTACTTATTGTACGCTATTCAGATCATGAGTGATGATTTAGCAACTTTACAATACAGAACGGTTGGAAAACAAAAAGCTCCATTAATTATCAGAACTCGTGGACACCGTTTAGAAGGTATCTGGCACTCTGGTTCTCCGATGGGAATGATTATCAACGCAATTCGTGGAATTCACGTTTTGGTTCCAAGAAACATGACTCAGGCAGCCGGTTTCTATAACGCTCTTTTAGAATGTGACGAACCTGCTTTAGTGATCGAATGTTTAAACGGATACCGTTTAAAAGAAAAAACACCACTTAATTTTGGAGAATTCAAAACACCAATCGGAGTAGTTGAAACTCTGAAAGAAGGGGCTGATATTACTTTAGTTTCTTACGGATCTACCTTGAGATTGGTAGAGCAAGCAGCAATTGAATTATTAGAATTAGGTATTGATTGTGAAGTAATTGATATCCAGTCTTTACTTCCGTTTGATATTAATAAAGATATTGTAAAAAGTATTGCCAAAACAAATCGTCTTTTAGTAATCGATGAAGATGTTCCGGGTGGTGCTTCAGCATTTATTTTACAGCAAATTCTGGAAGAGCAGGATGCCTACAAATATCTGGACAGCAAACCACAGACTTTAGCTTCAAAAGCACACAGACCTGCTTACGGAACAGATGGGGATTATTTCTCTAAACCTTCTGCCGAAGATATTTTCGAAAAGGTATATACGATGATGAATGAAGTTAATCCTTCTAAATATCCTAACTTATACTAGGACCTATAATTAAAAAAATACCCGACAAGTTTTAAAAAACCAGTCGGGTATTTTTTTATCTTTTTCTGAGTATCTTACTCTCCTATCTACTGCTTACCAAAAGCTCAATCAGTCAAGAATAGACCAACTTTTTACCAGTAACTAAAAACGCATTTTTTTCTTCGCATTTTTTCCAATGAAAATATTACCTTATATTTTCAAATATTTTTCTGTTATTTAATGGCTGTAGGACACGGAAATTTTCTTTACTGTAATTTCCTTGATAGTTCTTAAATTGATCATTTGTCATTTCAATCTGGTTTTTAAACACAAACCAAGTTAAAGGGCCTTCATTTAAAGTAAAATCTAAATGAGGAGTTGTCAATGAACCACTGTAAGCAAAATATTTATTCGTATCAGCAGGCAATATCGTATTCAAATTTAACAGATTAGACAACGCATTAGTCCCTTTAAGTTTCGGAGAACCATCAAATAAAGTTTGAAGCGAAGTATTTGCTTTTCCGTTTTTAACAAGTACTCCTAAAACTGCGTAAGCACCTTTTGAAGATTTGTGAACAAAATGAATTTCCATTACACCATATTCTCCATTAATACTGTGTTCGCTATGATAATGAAAGTGAAATTGCTGCAGTTCATATTTATTCCCCTTAATGGTTATAAAATTATCTGTTTTATCTGCCTGTGATAAATTTACTTTTAAATTATCTTCTGTATTCTCTATATTGCTTAAAGTTATTGCGCCATAATGAATAACAGGATCTAATGTACTTATCTTCTCGGTAAAAGATGCATTTATATTAATGGGAGTTTGTCCATCGATATTAGTTGTACCTAATGGCTTATCCTGATTTACTAAACTCTCCGGAAACTCTTTAACAGAATTCTCCGAATGATCGTCACTCTTGCTGCAAGAAACAAAAGTAATTGTTACTAATAAAAGTAAGGCTGTTTTTTTCATATCTAAATATTTGTATTTATTTGACACGAAAAAAAACAAAATGCTTCATTAAGCTTAACAAAAATATACAACTGTTTATATCTAATTAACAGCTGTTTTTATGTTTTTTATATTTCTATTCTTTAAGTTTTTAAATTTCAAAAAGATTATGAGAGATATTCTTAAGATTGAGGAGGCAAAACTGAAGAGGTACAGAATTGCAGAAGTTAGTAAAAGCAGAAAAAGTCTTGCGATTCTTCTACTTTACCTTCTGAATATTTATTGCTGTATAATAGAATGAGTATCACACTCAAAACTACATTTTCAGCTTTCCTTATTTTTAATTTAGTTTCTTACAACAAAAAACTATTTGGCACTCAAAATAGCTCTGGCTTTTTCTAAATCTTCGGCTGTATCGATTCCGATTCCCACATGAGTCGTCTCTACCATTTTGATTCGTTTTCCGAATTCCAGATAACGGAGTTGTTCTAGTTTCTCAGAAGCTTCTAAAGATTTCATTGGCAGATTATAAAAATCCAACAGAGCCTGCTTTCTAAACGCATAAATTCCGATATGCTGAAAATAACGAACACCAACATCTTTATCTCTTGGATACGGAATCACAGAACGCGAAAAATACAAGGCAAATTGCGATTGATCTACCACCACTTTTACATTATTCGGGTTATTGATCTCTTCCTCATCTGTAATTTCACGCATTAATGAAGCCAAATCAACTTTACGATCGGGATCATTTTTAAAAGCATTTAAAACCTGCTCTAAAGGCCCTGCTTCCGTAAAAGGCTCATCCCCCTGCACATTCACCACAATATCTACATCCAGATTAGCTACCGCTTCTGCAATTCGGTCGCTTCCTGATTCGTGTTCTTTGATGCTCATAATGGCTTTCCCACCGTTAGAAACAATTTCATCAAAGATCAAATCCGAATCGGTCACCACAAAAACATCTTCAAATAATTGAGTGGCAACTGCGGCTTCATAAGTTCTTAAAATAACGGTTTTACCTCCCAAATCCTGCATTAGTTTGGCTGGAAATCGTGTAGAAGCGTAACGTGCCGGAATAACTGCTATTATTTTCATTTTTGATCTTGTAATTAGGTTGAAATCTCAAAAACAAATATACCTATTCGACAGCAGGTTTTAAAAATATATTTATAACATATTGTTCAAAAAAATATAACAAATCCCTTAAACCACTATCGTTTAATATTTTACAAAACATTCTTTCGTGTGCAAAAAATAATTATTTTTATGCAAAAAAAAATTATGTCACAAACATTCCGTTTTCTTTTATTTTCTTTCTTCCTGATTACCAGTAGTGTTTTTTCACAAAAAACAAATTCATCAATCTTAAATTCATTTTCAGATCGTGTCTTTAAAGGCGAAGGCTATCAGCCCATTGGTGATCTCAAATGGAAATTTAAAACGAAAGGCAAAATTTTCTCTTCTCCAATTACAAAAAACGGAACTGTATACATCGGTAGTGAAGATGGCTATTTTTATGCGCTTGATGAAAAAACCGGAAAAGAAAAATGGAAGTTTAAAACCAATGGCGCTGTTCATAGTTCACCAAGTATTTATGAAAACACGCTATACTTTGGAAGTTTTGACGGTTATTATTATGCCGTAAATCTAACGACCGGAAAACAACTTTGGAAATTTAAAACAGGAGGTGAACATTGGTACCAGGAAGCGGGAATCTTGGGTTTGAAACCACACGATATACTAATGGATGAATTATGGGATTTTTATTTGTCATCTCCGGTTGTCTACAGAAACAATAAATCAATTCTGGTTATATTCGGAAGCAGCGACGGAAATGTTTATGCTGTTGATGCCAAAAAAGGAAATTTAACTTGGAAATTCAAAACCAATGCTGCTGTTCACAGTACGCCGGTTATAAACAAAAACACTTTATATATTGGGAGTTGGGACGCTGATTTGTATGCCCTAAATTGTGATACCGGAAAAGAAAAATGGAAATTCGAAACACAAAAAAAAGTAGGTTTCAAAGGCATCCAATCTTCTGTTGCTGTTGCCAATGGCATGGTTTATCTTAGTGCCAGAGACCCTTACATTTTTGCTGTCGATGCCGAAACCGGAAAATTAGAATGGAAATATGACGCGGAGAACTCCTGGATATTAAGTACGGCTGTGATTCTAAACAACATTCTTTACGTAGGAACGTCTGACACCTATGCTTTACTGGCTTTAGACTCAAAAACAGGAAAAGAATTATCACGTTTTGATACTAGCGGATATGTGTATGGAACACCTGCAATAGCGGGCAACACGGCCTATTTCGGGGATTTCACGGGGAATTTCTTTTCGCTTAACCTACTTTCTTCCGGAAAAGAATTCAACTCTATAAGTACCGAGAGCAGAAAAGAAAACGCTGCCAAAATTTTAAAAGACGATAAATTAGATGCTGTGTATGCCGCTAAGGGTGCCGATTTATCTCTTTACAGCGAAAACAAAAAAGTAATGGATGAATTTTACAAACTTGGCTCCATCGTTTCATCACCGTTTATCAGCAATAAAACCGTTTACTTTGGCAGTGCTGATGGTTATTTATATGCGTATCATTTACAGAAAAGTAAATAAATTTTAAATAATTATAATTATTGACCTGACAGGTTTTAAAAACCTGTCAGGTATGATTTTGAAAAATAAATTAAACTATTCTACAAAACTTTCGTCTTTAAAACCAATTAAATAGAGCTTATTTTTAGCACGTGTCATAGCAGTATACAACCATCTGATATAATCGCGATCGATTCCGTTTGGCAAATAGGGCTGCTCTATAAAAACCGTATCCCACTGCCCTCCTTGTGATTTGTGACAAGTAATGGCGTACGAGAATTTCACCTGTAAACCATTAAAATATTCGTTGTTTTTTACCTTTTGAAATTTCTTGTACTTGGTGGTTTCTTCCTCATAATCTTTCATCACTTCTTCGTACAAACGATTTGAATCTTCATAGGTTAATGAAGGAGATTCACTTTTAATAGTATCCAAAATTAAAACGGTTTCAAAAGGTTTTTGATCCGGATAATCGACCATCCTAATTTTTACTTTCGCAAAATTGAATCCGTATAACTCTCGGATTCCAAAAAGCTCCAGTACTTCAATAATATCACCATTGGCAATAAACCCGGCTTCATCGGTTTCTTTGAGCCAGAAATAATTGTTCTTTACCACCATCAGGAAATCTCCAACCGAAAGTTCGCTTTCTTTAAACAAAATTCGGGTTCTAATCTGTTCATTGTACTGATTCGCCCTTTTATTGGAACGCACTATAAAAGCCGTATCCTCAATACTATAATTGCTGTACGCCGTATTGATAGCATCCTGAATATCGTAACCATCCGTAAGTCTGACGATATCTTTGAATTTTTTTACGTTGAATTTAAATTCGGTCAAAAATGATTCTTTTAATAATTCACGTAATTCGGTAGCATTGTATAAAATCCCTGAACTTTCTTCCTGACGCATTACTTCATCAAGTTCGATATGTTCAATTTCTTTGTCGTAATGAGCACCCAAAGTATGTATATCAAGCGCAGGACTAATATCTAAGTTTACCGGAGGCAATTGAGCGGTATCTCCAAGAAGAATCATTTTACAATTGGTCCCCGAATATACATAAGAGATTAAATCGTCTAATAACGATCCATTATCATACAATTTCGAATCCGAATTGCTGTCTGAGATCATCGAGGCCTCATCGACAATAAAAATAGTATTTTTATGCTTGTTGATTTGTTTGGTGAATGCTACTCCCCCACCTGAAGCCTTTTTAGGAAAATAGATTTTTTTATGAATCGTGAAAGCAGGTGTATTCGAATAATTTGCAATAACCTTTGCCGCACGCCCGGTTGGCGCCAATAAAACATATTTTTTATTGATATCTCCCAAGTTGTTTACAATCGTTGAGATCACGGTTGTCTTTCCTGTTCCGGCATATCCTTTTAATACAAAAATGGTATCATTGGCCGGTTCTGTTAGGAAAATAGCGATTTTTTGAAAAAATATATCTTGTTTATAAGTTGGAGCAAACGGAAATCTTTTTTGCAAAACACCGTAAAACTGTGCTGAATTCATAGGAAAAATTTGAACTACAAAGTACGGTTTTTTTACCGTCAATGCCAATGTCTAAACTCGATTTCGGTCATAAAGTTTTCAAAAAGAGCAAAACAAAAAACAAGGCTTAATTAAAATATAACAAGGCCGTAACTTTAACAAAATGTTGTTTTTTGAAATTGCAATTATTATTGTTGCTTTTTAATTTGTAAGTTTGTCTTTTAATTAAATTCTTTCTTGACACTACAACTGGTAACGAATTGTAAATCAGATTATGCCATTTCAAAACACTAATATAACATCAAAAAAATACAAAAAACTTTCTATTCAGGTTTCTCTGAACGGATTTTCATTTTGTTGTTTTGATACGCTTAATAATACCATTACTTCGTTTAATGAAGTCGAATTTACGCCTACGCAAAAAGGATCCAAAATAGAAGAATTATATGGCGATGCTTTTAAGAAACACACGGAACTAAAAGACGCCTATGATGATATTGTGGTGATACACAACAACAATCTTTCTACTTTTGTGCCTACTGCTTTGTTTGACGAAAATTATCTGGGTAGTTATTTACAATACAACACCAAGGTTTTTGAAACTGATTTTTTTACCTATGATCAGATTTCAAATTACGAGATGAATACCATTTATATCCCGTATGTCAACATCAATAACTTTTTGATCGATCAGATTGGTTCTTTTGATTACAAACATTCGAACAGCATTCTAATCGAAAAAATACTGGAAGCTTCTAAAAATAACGATGATAAAAAAATGATCGTTAATTTTAATCCCGATCACTTTGAACTGATCGTGGTACAAAACCAGAGATTACTACTATTCAATTCTTTCGAGTATCAGACTCCGGAAGATTTTATATACTATTTGCTTTTTACAGCAGAACAATTGAGCTTAAATCCCGAAAGTTTTCACCTTGAATTATTAGGAACGATAACTAAAAATGATCCTTTTTATACCATTGCGTATAAATACATTCGTAATGTTGCCTTTTTAGATGTAAGCACATTACAAGAGAGAAACAGCTTTTCTACCACTCAGAATCAAAAACATTATATTCTATTTCAATCATGAGAATCATATCAGGAAAATACAAAGGACGCCGCATTTTTCCACCAAAAAACCTTCCGGTAAGACCTACAACTGACATGAGTAAAGAAGCATTATTTAATGTTTTAAACAATCATTTTAGTTTTGAGGGCTTAAAGGTGCTGGATTTATTTTCAGGAACGGGCAATATTAGTTTCGAGTTCGCTTCACGCGGAAGTGCTCCAATTACCTCTGTTGACGGAGATTTTGGTTGTGTAAAATTCATCAAACAAGTTTCATCGGAATACGATTTTGAGATTGCAGCAACAAAAAGTGATGTTTTTAAATTCCTTGAAAACTGCAAAACCTCTTACGATATTATTTTTGCTGATCCCCCTTACGGTTTAGATCAGGCTACTTTTGAAAAAATAGTACTAACGGTTTTCGAAAGAGATTTACTTCACGACGACGGAATGATGATTATTGAACATTCTAAGTATACCAAATTAGAGCATTTGAGCAATTTCTCTTTTCAGAAAAGTTACGGAGGTTCTTTTTTCACCTTCTTCGAATTGAATTCTACGGATGATGACGAAGAACTCGTTGATGATTCCTCCAATAAAATTACAGAAGAAGACGAAGGATAGTCGAGAACAAAACATTTGATTTTTGTTTTTTGCATTTTACATTTTACAAGAGAAATTCAAGCTCATTTTAGTTTCATAAGCCTTCGACTTCGCTCAGGGTGACACTCGTGGGATAATTTAATTTTGAGTAAGTACGACAACAAAAGAATTGATCGTTGATTTTTTCAAATCTCACATTTCACATTCAACTTTTTAAACATAAAAAAGCCCTTGACTCACAAGGGCTTTTCTTTTATCTAATCCTATCTGAATTTTCATTAACGATTTTTTCCTTGAATTCTGATTCTTTTATTTTTCCAAAAGAATATTTAAGTGTAATCGAAACTTCATTAGCATCAACTAAATACCGTGCTCTCGAACTTATATTATTAATCGTAAATCTTTCTGTATAAATCGTGTTTCTAAAAATATCATTATAATTTAAAGTACAATTCCAGTTTTTACCAAACGCTTTTGCGAGTGACATATCAAAAATTAAATTTGCCCCTCGCTCAAAAACGCCCTCTTTTTGTTTTGTTGCACCCCAAAAAGACAGAACGAATGTAAAATCTTTTGGAAGTTTAAAAGTATTATTCGAGTAATAATACAAATAGGTTTTTGTAGAATTAAACACTGCCGCAGGGTCTTCTATTTTATTTGTCGCGAAAATTAAAGAATTTGTATTTGTCCAAATTTTATAGGTAAATGGTACTGTAAATTCAATAGTATAACCTGATTCTTTTTGAAAATTTTTCTCCGTAAAAGTCAAAACATTGTTTTGATTATCAAAAATAAAATCAGCATAAATTGGATTTTTGTTTTGGTATAAAGTCAATTTTACAGATTTATCATGATACTGAAAAACCGTCGAAATTACATCGATAAAAGTTGGTCCTAAATTGATATTATTGCTATAAATAAAATACGGGTTAATATAGGTTGCAATCATACTCAAAGAAGAATAATTGGGTCTCGAAATACTTTTAGAATAATCTACACTTATACTTTTTGTACTGTCTATTGAAAAAGAAAACAGCGCTTTCGGGAAAAAATTTGTGTAGTTTTTATTTATTAACGATGAATTGTCTGTGCTGTATTTACTTTTGACATTTGTGTTTTCCATTCGCAATCCAATCGAAAAATCGATTTTTTTAATTTTTCCTGAAAGCTGTGAATAAGCACCTGAATTGATTTCTTTAAAATTATAATCGAAAGTCGTAGTTTTATTTTCATCATAATCAAATACATCATAATTAGATTTCGATTTTGCTGCAGAATAAAGTCCACCGTATTCCCAAGTCATTTCATTTTTAAACTTTTTTTCTAAATTAATACGCCCCGAAAAAACATCAACATTAAATCTCTGATTCCTATTTTGCGATAATTCCAGTTCCGAATCATTAAAATTATTTTCGACTAAACTCCATAAATGCTGATTAAAATTGGAGCCCTGAATACCAACAAATAACTTTGTATCAATCGCTTTAAGTCTTTTTGAATAATTCATAAATGAGTTAATAAAATTCTTTTCGCTGGAATTATCACTAAGTGTAAAAACATTATTTTGCTGATCAAAATTTTGGTTAAAAGTAAACGTATTGATATCAAAAGCATCTGCTTTCATTTTTCCATTTATATTCATTGAGAAATAATCCTCTTCATTTATTTTATAAAACAAACCGGTCCCAAAAATATATTCCTTCACACGAGATATTGCTGTAACATCATAATTAGAAACAATAGCTGCCTGCGGAATTTGATAAGCAATGCTATGATTCTCCCACGGATTTCGTCGGTTGTAATTGAAGTTGGCTTTCCATTCTAACTTATTCTTTTTGAAACTGGAATTAAAACCGATATAATTATTGTAATTCTTTTTAAAAGAAGCTGTTTCAGAAATATCCGTTTTAAACCCCTCTTTTCTGCTTAGTTTACGAGTAATTAAAATTACGGCTCGCCCCTCAGCTTCATACTTCGAAGAAGGATTTTTAATAATTTCAATTGTTTTGATATCGTCGACAGCCAAAGCATTCAAATCATTCATTCCTACTCTTTGATTGTCAATATAAATAAGCGGCGTTCCTTTACCAACAATCGAAATACTTTCTCGATCAGCACTTACTTGAACTGTTGGAAGTTTTGAAAGCAAATCAACAGGATTTGGAATCGAATTGTAAACCGAATTGGCAACGTCTACTTTTATATTTCCGTTTGCATTAGTAAACGTTTTTTTGTTTTGTGCGATAACAACTTCATCTAATTTGTTAGAAATAGTATCCTTCGGAGTTTCCGTTTGCGCATATCCGGCCATCGAAAGGCAAAAAAGCAATAGCAATAAAATAATTTTTAAGAACAGGTACATTTTCATTCGTTAACAAGATTTTGGTTTAAGAGCTACAAAAGTGGTTCTAATACGGCGTTCTGAAAGTTAATTGGAGGTTAATGCGGCGTTAATGCTGAAATTGTAGCACAAAAGCTTTATTTTTGATTCGAATTCCTTTCTGTATGAAACAAAGAATCAATTTATTAATCACACTTTCTGTTGTCGCCCTGCTCGTTTTATCGGCGGTACAATGTTATTTGGTCAAAACAACTTACGATTTTAAAGTAGCGCAGTTTCACACCGAAATCAAGAATGAGATTGCTCGGATTTCAAATAATTACAGTGATATTGACTCCGTTATTGTCAGTAAAAAAGAAGCACTTTACAAAGGATTAGCTCAAAATTATATTCAAGGAAAAAAGACCAAATTTGAAATCAAAAACGGTATTCTTGGAAATGAATATCAAGACGCCTTAACACAGAAAATTCAACGCAAATTCGAAAGAGAATTACCCAATCTAAAAATTGATTTTGCGATTGTACTCAATAAATTTATACTGTATCAGAACACCAAAAAAGCGGATACTATTTTCTCGGAAAAGCCTTTTATCCAAAACAAATTATACGGTAATCTAGCTTCGTTAAACCATGCTTTTTTAGTTCGGAGTTATGTCGGGACAACAAACGGATTGTACAAAAATCAGGATTATAAATTACTGACCGAAGATTCGATGTACATTTCGGTAATCGACTGGGAAATGATTATTTTAAAACGAATGATCGGTGTGTTACTATTGTCGTTGTTTTCTATTCTTACCCTGATTACCCTTTTTGTCATTGCCATTAAAGCTTTAATTAAACAGAAAAAAGTAAACGAAGTTAAAACTGATTTTATCAATAATATTACACACGAACTCAAAACTCCATTGGCGACTTTGAGTATTTCGACCAAAATTTTAGAACAGAAAAACATTCGGGAAAACGATGAGAATTTCAATGCAATTGTCAATACGATTTCGCGTCAGAACAATCGTTTGCAAAGTTTGATCGATCAGGTTTTGGCAAATTCTCTGGCAGAAAATGAAATCGAATTACAAAAAGAAAAAATAAATACCGAAGAATTTCTGCTTTCGATTATTGAAGATTTTAAAATCGGATATCCAAAAATTACGATCGAAACTGATTTTCAAACGCAAAAAACAGTTTTAGTTTTAGATAAATTTCATTTGACAACCGCAATTTTAAATGTTTTAGAAAATGCTGTAAAATACGGTTCCAGCCATATTTTGGTAAAAACCGGAAATATAGAAAATGAGTTTTCGTTAAGTATTCAAGATGATGGAATTGGGATTTCTAAAAACAAACAAGCGTTGCTTTTTGAGAAGTTTTACAGAGTCGAACAAGGAAATTTGCACAACGCAAAAGGCCTCGGATTGGGTTTGTATTATGTAGATCAGATTATAAAAGCGCATCAGGGCTCTGTTAACGTTATTAGCGATTTAGGAAAAGGCGCTGTGTTTACTATTTTATTAAAAGCTTAATTACCATATTTTGAAAAAACTACTTTTAGCTGAAGACGATTTTGATTTTGCTGCGATTCTAAAACAATATTTAGAACTGCATCAATTTGAAGTAACCTGGGCAGAAAATGGCGAAATAGCATTAAGCTATTTTAAAAACCAAACTTTTGACATTTGTATTCTGGATGTAATGATGCCAAAATTGGACGGATTTTCTCTGGCAGAAAAAATAGTTACAATCAATCCCGAAACTCCATTTATTTTTTTAACAGCAAGAAAGTTAACAGAAGACAAAATTATTGGATTGAAATTAGGCGCAGACGACTACATCGCGAAACCTTTCGAAGTAGACGAATTGATCTTGCGTTTGCAGAATATATTGAAGAGGATCGAACAAAAGAGAAGTCTGGACGGAAATAATGTTATTGAAATTGGCTCGTATATTTTTGATAACGAGCGCTTAACTCTCAATAATAAAAATCATGTTCAACAGCTTACAGAGAAAGAAGCATCTCTTATTGAATATTTATATCTAAACCACAACCAGTTATTAAAGAGAGATCAAATTTTAATGTCTGTATGGAAAAAAGACGATTATTTCTCCGGTCGAAGCATGGATGTTTTTATTAGCAGACTAAGAAAATATTTTAATTCAGATCCAAAAATCAAAATTGAAAGTGTTCGTAATATTGGTTTGGAATTTAAAATAGAAAAATCTTAATTTAAACGCTATTTAAGTCAATTTACACCAAAATACAAATGAATTAAAAGTCTGTATATGCCTGTGATATCGACATCTTTAAGCTCTCGAATAAGCTACTTCATAAAAGTTAATTCTGCTTCTTTTTTTTAATTCATTAGATTGGATAATTTATCTAAAACCAATTGATAGGTTGGTGTTTCAACTTCATATTTCAAACCCTCATCTACTACAAATTGAGTCAATGAAGCCAATTCTATATTTCTTCCGGCAAGCAAATCACGATGCATAGAGGAAGTAGTATCTGGTGGTGTTTTTTCGAGTTTCAGAATGGTTTGCATGATAATGTCATCCGGCAGATTTAGTCCTTTTACCGCTGCTATCATTGTAATTTCATTCATCAGGGAGACATATATATTTCTTGCTTCGCGGTTTTCTAAAATCTGTCCAATATTGTAATCTAAATAACAGGTTGCCGAAGCCAATACCGAAATAAACACAAACTTCTCCCAAACGGCATCTTCAATATTTTCAACCAAATGACTGTCTATCGACGCGTTTTTAAAGATCGTCTGTAAAGCCTTCATTTTAGAAACAGAAACACTGTAAGAACCAAAAAGCAATCTTTGCAGAGAACCCACATTCTGAACAACACCAGGTGAAACAATCATCGAAAAAATATAAACACAGCCTTCCAAAACTTCATTGTCCGGAAAAAGAGCACTAATGCGTTCCGGAGCATCAACACCATTATACAAGGGAAGAATAACGGTATTTTTAGTAATACACTTTTTTAAAGCCAGAAGACTTTCTTCAATATCATAAGTCTTTGTAGCGCAAATTAAATAATCCAGTTTGCCAATAAGCTCAGGATCATTGGAAACCACTTTCGGAAAAACAACCGTTTCAGACTCCTTCGTAATAATTTTCAATCCCGATTCCGCCACTACTCTAAGTGTTTCTCCACGGGCAATAAACACAATTTCTATTTCTTCAGAGTCCTGATACGCTTTCGCTAAAAGTCCGCCGAAATAACCTCCTACACCACCTAGTCCTAAAATTCCAATTCTTGTTTTCATTATTGTTTGTTTTTATGCCATGAATTGCACTAATTAAACGAATTAAATATCAAATAACACCTTGCGTTTACTGTGAACTTCCATTGTCAAAATTAAGAGAGCAAAAAAAAATCCGTACTAAATCCGCGTTTTCGCATCAGCGAATCAGCCTCATCCGCGTCCCATCATCATTCCTCCAAAACAGGCTCCAAATTCAACTCTGTAAAATCACGTTCGCTCTTAGAAATCACTATTGTTGCTACCGTATTCCCGATTAAATTAGTAATCGCTCTGGCTTCACTCATAAATTTATCAACTCCCAGTAAAAAAGCCAGTCCTTCCACCGGAATTTTATGAATCGCTGTCAACGTCGATGCTAAAACGATAAAACCACTTCCGGTCACTCCGGCAGCACCTTTAGACGTAATCATCAGGATACCGATAACGCTCAGAATCTCAAAGAAACTCAAATGAACATCGTACAACTGCGCCAAAAAAATCACAGACATCGACAAATAAATCGAAGTCCCATCCAGATTAAAAGAATACCCCGTCGGAATCACCAATCCTACCACCGATTTACTGCAACCCATTCGTTCCAGTTTAACCATAATACTAGGCAAAGCAGCCTCCGAAGATGAAGTTCCAAGAACCAATAAAAGTTCCTCTTTAATGTATTTTAAAATTGATAAAATACTGATTTTATAATATTTCAATATACTCCCCAAAATCAAAAACACAAATAAAAACATAGTCGTATAAACACACAACATCAACTTCCCAAGCGGGATCAGCGTTTGTAATCCAAATTTACCAATTGTATATGCCATTCCTCCAAAAGCCCCTAGCGGAGCGAGATACATCACATATTTCAAACCGGTAAAAACTACTTTTGAAAATCGTTCTAAAACCAAAATGGTCTGTTCGCGTTTTTGGTAAAAATTCAGGGCGATACCACAAACAATGGCAGCTACCAAAACCTGAAGTGTGAAATTTGAAAGGAAAAATTTCAACCACGAAAAGTTTTCCGCCGCATGATTGGTATACTGGCTTGCATCTTGCAAAGCCAATCCGGTTTTATCTATTTTACCCGGTTTAAAAATATAAGCAATCGCAACACCAATGGCCAAAGCAACGGTTGAAACTACTTCAAAATAAGCTAATGCTTTCACACCAATCCGACCGACTTATTTAAGATTCCCCATTCCGGAAATCCCCAAAACGATCGTTAAAAATATAATCGGACCTATAAAAAGTTTAATAATATCGACAAAAGTCTTGCCGACAATTTCCATTTTCATTCCGTTTTGCGGTGAAAAATGACCGAGTAAAACTCCGGCAATAATGGCAATCAAAACCCAAAAGGTCAGATTGGTTACAATGGCAAAAAAAGTACTTTTTTTAGGTTTATTTGGGAGATTCGGAGTAATTATATTCATGAAGTTTAGTTAGATAGTTTCACAAATATATAAAAAATGCAGACCTATAAGCCGGATTCTGTCTCTGATAAATCAGAGCCTTATCATTTATCTAGGCTTACAATTACTCATAAGCTCGAGCTACCTACCCTTCAACAACGGACGAGAAGCCCTTAAATGCTGATATACTTGGTATTTCACCGCATAGAGTTTACCTGTTTTCACTACAGCATTACCTGTACATACTTTCTGCTGCACTTGTCCTAACGTTATTACTAACGCCGACGGGTGTTACCCGCTATGCTTCTCTGTGGTGTCCGGACTTTCCTCCCCTCACCTAAGCGAGCGACGATAAGGCGGTCTGCGGGGCAAAAGTAGCGATTTATAATCGAAGAATCCCGCTTTTAAAATTTAGATTTTCACACTAAATTCACAATGTTTTAATTTTAAATTGGTTATCTTTAAAATCCATAATTTTTAAATTCAGTTATCATGATTAGAATGTATCATTACGCAACTGTTTCAAAAGCTTTAGATCAATTGAATGAAAAAGGATTCACCTTTGACTTTAATCTAAACTCAGACGCAATTAAAAAAAATCCTGAAAAATTTGAAATTGTACATGTGTATCGATACGAAGGGGAATCTGACCCGGGCGATGAGGCAGTTGTTTACGGAATAAAATCAAATTCAGGCAAAAAAGGAGTATATGTATCCGGGTTTTCGGCAGATTCCGATTCCGAAACCGTACAGATCTTACTCGATTTAAGCATAAAAGGCAGGTGATTTTAAAAGAACCATTATTATAATTTTCAGAAGCTATTCCCGCTGTCTGCTGTATCTTTTGTGTCGAACCCCGCCACAAAAGGATGCCGCTCCCATCAGGGCTAGGGCTTCTTGTTTTCAGGAGAAGAAAATGTTTGTATCAGGTTCTTAACCGCAAGGGGCGCAAAGATTTCGCAAGGGACGCAAAATGTGTCAATGTGAAAATGTGTCAATGTGTCAATGTGAGAATGAGTCAATGTGAGAATGTGGTAATGTAAAAAGGTGAAATGCAAAAAATCAAAAGTTAAAAATCAAAAGTTGAAGATCAAGAGTTGAAGATCAAGAGTAAAATTCGAAATGTAAAAATCAGTAATCAGATCTTTTTTTTTAAAACTCCAAGTGTCACCCTGAGCGAAGTCGAAGGCTCATGAAACCAAAATTTCTATTTAACTCAATTATACTTCAAACTTAAATTTTCAATAATAAAATCAATTGCAATTTTAACTTTTTCTGGTTTCGTCAGCCTTATAATTTTCTTTTTAAAATCTCCTTTTTCATCTGTCATATTAATCGTAAAACAAGCGACAGAATAATTTAAGTTTGGCTCCCAATTATTTAATCCCCTTCTTCTATACGAATAATTATAGCTCGTTGAAAGCTTTCCTTCTCTTACTGATAATCCATCGTGTTCCGCTGTTTGCAATAATTCTCCCTTTAAAACCAACCCAAACAAAAAGATCGCTGTATACAAATTATTATTTTTTATGTACAAGCCTTTCCTTGTAAACAACAGGGCAAAGAATAAAATAATGAAAAGAAACAAAGCTACTTTTCCATAAACATAACTCCCCAACTGCAATGAATTAAGCATTACAAGCAAAACCATTACACAACAAAAAGTTAGAATAATCAAATTTTGAAATTGCTTGAAATCTAAATTACGCTCTAATACAACTTTCATCTAAAAATATTTTTTTTAGTTAATTTATGGTAACCCATGCTTCGACTTCGCTCAGCTTGACAACTACATTTACTATTTTATCCAACTGGAAATATTACATCTTTTTAAAAAAAACTCATACCCCAAACTCCACAATCAAAGGTTTATGATCGCTATGCATTCTCCAATCTTCATAACTTCCTACTTCAACGCTTTCTAAAACTTCTATAAAATCATTCGAAGCAAAACAATAATCCAGATGGTACGGTTTATTTTCATGACGATACAAAAACAAAGTCGGATGTATTTCTTTTCCCTGTTCTTGATTAAAGAATTTATGATATACACTAAATATATTTTTTGAAGCTAATTTACTTACCACTGCTGAGTGATTCCCTTCTCTTCTTGGTTTATCCCAAATGGTGTTGCTGTTAAAATCTCCAACTAACATCGTTTTGGCTCCGGACAATAGTTTTTCATAATAATTAATCGCTTTCCAAACCTGAGTTACATATTGCCCGTCTTTATCTTGGGGGTTGTTTGCCCAAACAGCAAATAAAACAAAATCTACTTTTCCTTGGGTAACCGCAATGGGCAACACATTTTTGAAATCAGGATTATGACAATCCATCAATTCAAATCTATACGCACTATACGAAAAAACGCCAAGTCCTTTGTGTTGATTTGTACCATACCAGAGTATATCTGTAGGAATCGGAACGTCTTTGGGAAATTTTAATCTCTCGATATTTTCACATTCGGGAATTACCAGAATATCCGGTTGATGAACCAAAATAAATTCCGCTTTTTTTCTGAAAGCCATATTACAATTCCAGGTTATGATTTTCATTTCAGCTTTGTTTTTATTCTATTTTTTGATTCAGTTCAAATAAAATATAAGGACCGTTTTCGTTCTCATTCCAAGCTTTTTCAACAAACCCTACTTTTTTATAAAACGAAATTGCCTCAGTATTTTTCTCCAAACATTTTAATACAAGCGGAAATTTAGCTCTCTTTACCACTTCATTCAAAAGTCTTTTTCCGATTCCAAGTTTATGAAATGCCGCATCGATATATAAATGGTGAATAAAATTGTCCCGCATCCAAACCGAAATAAATCCGATTACTTTTTCGTCGTACAAGGCAGTCAAAATATATTCTCCTTTCGTCTGAGCATCAAAATCCAATAAATCGAATGTTTCGGGATCGGCCCAAACAAAAGTTTCCTGACGCACTTTCAGAAATAATTGACGTAATGCGTCTAAATCCTCTTTCCTGAATTCGATAATATTTAATCTATCTGTCATAAAAAAACATTAATTGGGCGAGTAACTTGTTTTTACCATCGTCCGGTCTTCAATATTTCCGAGCAAATCTCCAAACTTAGCACTCGTTTGTTTTTTGATCTCAATCCATTCTTTATCGGCTTTAAAACCTTTCCAGGCTTTTTTCATTGTAGCTTCATCGGGCCATTCCAAAAGATAAACAAATTCAGTTTTACTATCCGATTTTGATTCCCAGATTGAATTGATCTTAAAATTATATTTCTTCATGATCACCATGGCGTGATCTCTGAAACGATCGTGGAAATCTTTCTTGTTTTTTTCGAAAATTTCATAAACACGCAATTGGTAAATTGGACTTGCATTTGCTTTCTGCGCTTTTATTCCAAAAGAGATAAGGAATACTAAAATCAAAAGATGTAGTTTCATTTCGTTTTTATTAAAATTTAGTTTCTAAAACAACCCGGGCTATTAGACAATAAAATTAATCCTTTTTTCATTACAATAACAAATCCAAATTTGAATTACTGCCCACCATAATCAACTGATTTAGAAATAAAGTTGCTCAAACTTTTGCTAAATCTCGCTTTCTAAAATTTGGCTAAAGCCAAGAATCCTTTCATCACCTTTCCGTTGGTTAAAACCAACGGCTATTCAAAAAAACATTGCTTTTAATCTTGTAAAACTGAATTTACCTCTAAAAACAAACTTGAATTTATCTAATTCGCTTACTGACAAATGATAAAACGCACAGTCGTTCAAACACTTAAAATCTTTCAATTTTTAAATTTTTAAATCATTAAATTATACCCTATATTTGCTATCGAATAATAAAGGAATATGGAACAATTTGTAGTATCGGCTCGTAAATACCGTCCGCAGACATTTAAGGATGTTGTGGGACAGAAAGCCATTACCAACACTTTGCTGAATGCCATAGAAAGCAATCACCTAGCTTCTGCTTTATTGTTTACCGGACCACGTGGAGTTGGTAAAACAACCTGCGCCCGTATCCTGGCCCGAAAAATCAATCAGCCCGGATATGATGATCCTAGCGAAGATTTTGCTTTTAACGTTTTTGAGTTAGATGCGGCTTCAAACAACTCGGTTGACGATATTCGTAGTCTGATTGATCAGGTTCGAATCCCGCCACAAACCGGACAATACAAAGTCTATATCATTGACGAGGTTCACATGTTGTCTTCGGCAGCTTTTAATGCTTTCCTGAAAACATTAGAAGAACCGCCAAAACATGCTATTTTTATCTTAGCAACAACTGAAAAACATAAAATCATTCCAACGATTTTATCACGTTGTCAAATTTTTGATTTCAAAAGAATTACCGTTAAAGACGCCAAAGAACATTTAGCAGACGTAGCGGCAAGCCAAGGAATCAATTTTGAAGATGATGCTTTGCACATTATTGCTCAAAAGGCAGATGGTGCAATGCGTGACGCTTTATCTATATTTGACCGTGTGGTTTCTTTTTGCGGAACCAATTTAACCCGTCAGGCTGTAACCGAAAACCTAAACGTTTTAGATTACGAAACGTATATTTCAATTACTGATTTACTTTTAGAGAATCAGATTCCGGAACTTTTATTAGCTTACAACGACATCCTTGCAAAAGGTTTTGACGGACATCATTTTATTGCCGGATTGGCTTCGCATTTCAGAGATTTACTGGTAAGTAAAACTCCGGCTACCATCGCTTTACTTGAAGTGGGTGAACAGGCGCAACAAATGTATGGCGTACAATCTCAAAAATGTTCTCAGGACTTTTTATTAAAAGGAATTGACATTGCAAATGACTGTGATTTAAAATACAAACTAAGTCAGAATCAACGTCTTTTAGTTGAATTATGCTTGATGCAATTGGCCTCTATCAACTTTGATGGAGAAAAAAAAAAGCTGAGCAATTCATAATTCCACCCGTTTACTTTAAAAACGGAGGTTATTCTATTGTTGAAGTTCCATCAGCAAAGGCTGAAATTCCAAACAATAAATCCCAAATTCCAAATTCTGAGGAGAAAATTGGTACTGGCACTGTTGGTATCGAAACTCCTAAAGCTGAAGGCAATACTGCCAACACACCTCCTGCAGTTCCGAAAACGGAGGCCAACACTGAAGTCAAAGTTTCTGCTTTTTCATTATCCAGTATTCGCAAGAAAAAAGAAATGGAGGAAAGCAGTAAATCTTATGTAAAACCTTCTACAACCTTACCTACAGAAGAATTCACAGAAACCGAAATGTTATTGCATTGGAACAAATATGCAGAGCGTTTGGGCAGTAAAGGTCTTAAAATTATGGAATCGTTATTGTTAATTAACGATCCGACTTTAAACGGAACTGTCATTACGCTTGAATTGCCTAACGAAGGTTCAAAATTAGATTTTGAAGGTCAGATTCATGGGCTTTTAGGGCATTTAAAAGGACATCTACACAATCATGATATTACAATTGAAGTTGTAGTAAACGAAACGATCGAAAGCAAACGTAGTTTTAACGATCAGGATCGATACAATCGTTTATTAGAAATAAACCCAAACATCGAACTTTTACGTTCTACATTTGGATTGGATTTACACACTTAGTATATTTTTTTGAACACGAATTTCACGAATTTTCACGAATTGTTTTTTTAATCTTTACGCGTAAGAATTAGTGCTAATTCGTGAAATTCGTGTCAACTCAGTAGATATGTTTAATATAAAAATCCGTTAAGGTTTTTCGCCACGAATTACACCAATTTTCGCGAATTGTTTTTTTAATCTTTGCGCATAAAAATTAGTGCAAATTCGTGAAATTCGTGTCAAACTCAATAGATATGCTTAATATAAAAATCTGTTAGACTTTTTCACCACGAATTACACCAATTTTCGCGAATTGTTTCTTCCTCTTTTCGAGTAAAAGATTAGCGCAAATTCGTGTAATTTTCATAAGCCAAAAAATTAGTGCAAATTCGTGAAATTCGTGTCAAACCTTTTCCTCTCAACCCAAATCATCTATTCTTAACTCCTAAATCATAAACTTTTTGGAGCCATTTTGCTCTTTGAAGTTCATCGGCAGATTTTACAATTCCTATATAAGTAACTTTTACCGGTTTTACTCCGCAGAATTCCAGTGTTGTTTTTTTCAACTGATTGACACTTGGTCTTCCGTAAAACAAACGGTAATACCAGCCCGGCTGATCCAGAGTCGTGATGATATGTGCCGTTTTCCCTTTTAGGAGTTTATCCCACCAAACGGAATTCTCTTTGTATTGAAAAGCCATTCCCGGCAAAAACAATCGGTCAATAAATCCTTTTGTGATCGCAGGCAAACCTCCCCACCAAACAGGATGTACCCAAACCAGATGATCCGCTTTTTGAATTTTCTTCCAGGCTTCGAGTAAATCCGGTTCTAATTCGGTTCTTTTCTGATAACCGAATTGCAGGTTTGGATTAAACTTTAAATCGGCAATTGTAATGGTTTCTACCGAAGCTTTAGATTGTAACGCTCCTTTTTCGTACGCATCGACGATTGCAAAATTAAAACTCTTTGAATTGGGATGTCCGTTGATAATAAGTATATTTTTCATCTTTGATTAGCTTATTTTTATATTAATTGTACTGTAATTATGTAATGCCTCATAAACTTCTTGTGGCGAATGTATTTGATGGCTAAAGTAAATTCCATTGGCCAAAGTGGTACTCAACATCTTTTCGACATGTAAAACGGTAGAAAATGCAGTCAACTCGGCCTGACCTTTAACACTTTGTAAACTGACTTTTTTTGTTCCGGTATTCGTTCGGACATTGATTTCAAAAACAGTTTGATCTCCGTTACCACTAGATCCAAACAGCAATTGTCTTTCTTTTAAAGACAGGATATTAAAAATCTTTAGCGATTGAAAATACCCCATTAAACTGGTAACAAACTTAGAACTGTAAGTCATTTTTACGGAAACGGTTGGTATTTTTTCGATTTGATTTAAGATAAACAAATCCGGAACGTCCAGATTATAAACCTGCCGTTTTCCTAATCCGAATGAGAAATTAAATTTTTCAGCATCCAGAAAATGCTTGACTTTTTGAGGTTCATTATTTTTATAAGTGGTAAAGGGTTTACACACATTTTCAGCCAAAAAATGGGCAGAGCTTTTCCCAGCTAAATCTTTTATGGAATAATAAATATACAAATTTGCTTCTGTGATTTCACGCTTATCCGGCGTTATAAAATCGACTAAACTCCCCACAATTCCACTCATCCAGCCGGAACTAAAAACAATATGGCTATTTGTATTTTGGTTATCGTCTTGAGCTAAATCATGCGCCACAATTAAATCCGGAGTTGGTTTTGTAATATCAATGTAATCCAGTTTGTTTGCTATTGCAAACTTTAAAATTTCATTGTTACGATCTTTTGTACACAATACAATCAAATCGATTTTATTATCCAGAACACATTTAAAAGTTTTTGGATTGGTCACATCAATAACCAAATCCTGCGTGGTATTTCCTAATTGGCGGCTTCCTACAAACAAGTTATAGTCAGGGTTTCTCTTTTGAAGAATGCGCAGTATAACTTTGCCTACCAATCCTGTTCCACCAATTACTAAAATGTTTTTTCTCATCATTACTTATTGTTTTGAACAAAAATAATGGCGAACTATACCTCATCTACTGGACAAATGTCCTATAAAACCGCTTTCCGAATACGACTTAAATGTCTTGGAGTAACTCCTAAAAAAGAAGCTAAATACTGTAATGGAATTAACTTGATATAATTGGGATGGTTTTTAGAAAGTGTTTCGTAACGTTCTTTTCCGCTAAGTTTCTGAAAAGATAAAATGCGTTGTTCTAAACTTATATACTGCATTTGGGCAATAATCCTTCCGACTTTTTGCCAATGAACACTATTTTCATAAAGCTGTTCTATAGTATCGTGACTTATCACTTCGAGTTCAGTATCAAATAAAGCCTGAATATTTTCTTCTGTTGGTTGCTGCGTAATAAGGCTGGTAAAAGCAGTCATAAATTCATTCTCGAATGTAATGCAATTGGTGATTTCTTCTCCTTCTGTATTGATATAAAAAGAGCGTAAAGCCCCTGATTTTATAAGAACAATTTCTTTAGCAATTTGATTTTCCTGAATTAAAAAGTCTCCCTTTTTTAATCTTTTTTTGGTAATTAAATCGTCCAGCTTGTCCAATTCGTGTAGCGGTAAAATCTGAAGAGATTGAAATGTTGGTTTCATGGTATCGAATTGTGAATAAAAGATTTCCCTAAAAAATAATCAACGCTTGCTAGTCTGTTTAAGTTTCAAATTACAGAAAAGTTACAGCTGATTTTGATCAAAATTAAACAGATTTCCTTCAGGTAAACAATGGCATCTATTTTATTTTACAAAATAAGCTCTATCTTTTTTTTAATATAAAAAATCCGTTTTTATCAGCGTTTTTGCCACTGTAAATCCGCATGATCCGCGTTCAATTCACACAGCTGTTGCCACTTAATTTTATACATGGATTAAACAGATTCGTTATAGCGAAGACACGAATTAAAGCGGGTTTAAAGTTCTTTCTAATGAAATTTAAACAGGCGTTATGAGTCTATTGTTTTTTCGGCTGAGTTAAAAACATTCTCAATTCTTTTGTCCGGAATCAACCATAAAAAAGCTACCGTCAGATAACATCCTCCGGAAATCCATTCGCTATAAAACGAAGAAACTATACCGATGAAGTATAAAACTACAGAAGCTTTCCCTTTTAAATCTTTTCCCAGCGCTTTACTTAACGAAGAATCTTTTCCTTCTACCTGAATGATGTTATTTTGAAGTATGTTATACGCTATCGCGCAAAGCATCAGAATGACTCCGTATAATGCTAAGGAAGCTTTTGCAAAATTATGTTCTCCCATCCAACCCGTTGAAACCGGAATCAATGACAACCAGAAAAGCAAATGCAGGTTACTCCAAAGCACTTTCCCGTTCACTTTCGACAGACCATGCACTAAATAATGGTGATTGTTCCAATAAATTCCGACATAGATAAAACTTAAAACATAACTTAAAAACTTTGGAATAAGTGGTTTTAAATCTGCAAACTCATGGCCAGCGGGAACTTTAATTTCCAAAATCATAATCGTTATAATAATGGCCAGCACACCATCACTAAAAGCTTCCAGTCTTGTTTTATTCATTGCTATATAGGTTTTGGATTATCTTGTTTTACTGATGTTTTTAAAAAGTTTGCCACGAATTTCGCGAATTTACACTAATTTTTATGCTTAATTTAAAATGCCAATTTTTACAAATTGGCATTTTCTAAATTATACTGTTACTTCTTTTTACTGAGGTCTTTTTTTTTTAAAAACTGACCTATTACGCACTAAATTTTACCGTAGTACATTGCTTTTACGATTCCGTCAGAAAGTCCGATTTTTGGGACATAGATTTGACGGGCACCACTCCATTTCATTGCATTCAGATAAATTCTTGTTGCGGGAATAATTACGTCAGCACGATCGGAGTTTAACCCTAATTCTGCAATTCTCTGCTCGTACGTTAATGAATTTAAAAAGGCGTATTGTGAATTGATGTAAATATACGAAAGCGGTTTTTCCTGTTGCTTTCCGGACATTTTAAACAATTTATTGATGTTTCCTCCGGATCCGATAAGTGTAACTTCTTCGTAACCTTCGGTATTGGTTTTGATCCATTTTTCGATTTCATCCCAAACAACATCGCAAACCATATTATTCAGCAAACGAACGGTTCCTGCTTTGAATGATCTTGAATTAATCATTTTTCCATCAGAAAATAATGTGAATTCTGTACTACCACCGCCCACATCTACAAAAAGATAGGTCTCGTCTGTTTTTAATAAATGGTGCAAATCTGTTGAAGCAATTATGGCTGCTTCTTTTTTACCGTCTATAATCTCGATTTTTATATCAGCTTTTTTCTTAATCAAAGCCACAACTTCTTTGGCATTATAGGCCTCACGCATTGCCGAAGTTGCAAACGCCATATAGCGTTCTACTTTATGTACTTTCATCAAAAGACTAAATGCTTTCATAGCATCTACCATTCGATCTATATTCTGTTCTGAAATTTCTCCAACTGTAAAAGCATCCTGTCCCAAACGAATCGGAACACGAACAAGCGAACTTTTATTAAATTGTGGTTCTTTGCCATCTTGTTCTACAACATTCGATATCAGAAGCCTCATGGCATTCGATCCAATATCAATCGCTGCGTATTTTTTTATACTAATCATGCTCCCTTTATGATTTGAAATTGTTTTTGTGTTTTGTGTTAACTAATTTTTTGTGGAATTTTTTCGATTTTCTCAATTTTGTGCTGGTAATATTTATAGGTTTCAAGCTGTGCTCTGAATGGAGCATGGTGATTACGAGCTTTATACTTATTGTCTAGCTTATAGGAATGATATCTCACTTTTACATTTCCTTTCCAGGCAATATTAAAATTATCAATTAGTTCTTTTTTGATTTCAAGATCATAAATCGGACAAGTTACTTCTACTCGTCCATCGAGGTTTCTAGTCATAAAATCTGCTGATGAAATATAAACCTCTGTTAATCCTGCATTTCCAAAAATATAAACTCTTGAATGTTCTAAATAATTATCTACAATACTGATTGCTTCGATATTCTCACTCATTCCCGGAATCCCCGGTATTAATGAGCAAATTCCTCTTACCTGAAGCTGAATTTTCACACCTGCATTACTTGCTTCGTATAATTTATCGATCATTTTAAAGTCCGATAAACTATTCATTTTTAACTTGATATGTGTTTTTCTACCGGCTAACGCATGCAAAATTTCACGGTCTATCAATTTTATAAATTTTGTCCTTGTATAATGTGGTGATACGATTAAATGTTTGTATCGGTGTACTCTGTAATTGATATCAAAAAATTCGAATATTTTTGAAATGTCCTTCAAAATACCGGGATGACAGGTAAACAACGTTACATCGGTATAAATTTTTGCCGTCGATTCGTTGAAATTTCCGGTAGAAATAAATCCGTAACGACGGGTTTTACCTTCTTCAATTCTCTCGATCACGCATATTTTACTGTGTACTTTAAGGCTTTTGATACCAAAAATAAGTTCGATGCCTTCTGTCTGCATTTGTTCGGCATAAGAAATATTACTTGCCTCATCAAAACGAGCCTGAAGTTCAATCTGTACTACTACTTTCTTACCGTTTTTTGCCGCATTAATCAAGGAACTAATAATCTGCGAATTCTTAGCCAGACGATATAACGTAATTTTTATACTTACTACTTTTGGGTCTAATGCGGCTTCACGCAAAAATTTAGTCAGATATGAAAACGACTGATAAGGAGCGTGCAACAAATAATCTTTTTTACCAATCTTCTGCAGTATACTTCCTTCAAGACTCAATCCCGGAATGGGCAAAGGGTCATTGGTTTTATACAACAAATCATATCTTCCGAGATTTGGAAAACTCATATAATCACGGCGATTATGATATCTTCCACCGGGAATTATACTGTCTGTTTCTACAATTTTCATTTTATCTAAGAAGAAACGCAAGGTATCGTCTTCGATTAAACTATCGTAAATAAAACGAACCGGCTCTCCTATTCTTCTGTCTTTTACCGATGTAGCAATTTTTTCGAGCATACTTTTGCTCAAATCACTATCAATGTCCAATTGCGCATCTCGCGTAATTTTGATCATGTGGGCAGAGACACTTTTATAATCGAAAATATTGAAAATATTACTCAGATTATGACGGATTACATCATCGATTAAGATCACATATTGTTTATCGTCATTGGAAGGTAATACCACAAATCTGTTTATCGTTTTAGGAATTTCAACAACCGCATATCGAACTTCATCATTGGTGTTCATCTCTAAACGAATGGCCAAATACCCTAAAGTATCTTTCAAAACCGGAAACTCTGCTAAATCATTCAGGATAATAGTAACTAATTCGGGGCTTAATTTTTGAGTGAAAAAGTCTCTCAGAAAATGTTCCTGTGCTTCTGTAATCTGATTTTCGTTGATAATAAAGATATTCTCGGCTTCCAGTTCAGCTTCAATATTTCCTAAAATGCGTAAACTTTCTGATTGTTGCTGAATTACAATTTCAGTGATATCCTTAATTAACTGGTGGGCAGAGACTCCGCCTAGATATTTTTCACCAGAAATACCCGAAAGACTTAGTCTTCTGATTGCGGCATAACGAACTCGAAAAAATTCATCTAAATTGTTCGAAAAAATTCCAACAAAACGCAACCTGTCTAAAAGTGGAACGGTATTATCTCCTGCTTCCTGAAGTACTCTTGCATTAAACGCTAACCAACTTTTTTCTCTATCGATATATTTCTGTTCGTACACTATATTTTTTTTAAATCTTTGGGGAAAATTGTTTTATGTGTTCTGCCTTTATTGATCGTATCCCAGCTTTCTGAATCAAACTTTAGCGATACAAATCCGGAGGTGGGAACATTTTCTATAAAAACATCCCCAAATTTATTAACAAAATTTGTAATAGCCTCGTTATGTCCGAAAAGAATAACACTTTCGAAACTATTATCGCACAATTTGATCACTTTTTCAAGTTGTTTATCATCAAAAGTATAAAGATCGTCCTTGTACACGATACTTTCTATGGGATAGGAGATGTTTTGAGCAAAAATTAGAGCCGTTTCAGAAGCACGAGCGGCCGTACTACTCCAAATAATATAAGTCTTGGGCAAAAAATTCGAAATAATTCCAGATACTTCATGAGCATCTAAAATTCCTCTTTTCATTAAAGGTCTGTCAAAATCTTTTAAAGGAGCTTCCCAACTGGATTTTGCATGTCGTATCAAAATTAAATTTTTCATAAGCGGAAGGATTTACAAACATCATAAAAAGAGATTCATTTTTATTGAAGTTCTAATTTACAAAAGAAATTCTAAACACTAACTTTTTTTTAATTCTGTTAACATTTGAAGAAAATTTTAACACGAAAAAAAATCAGTTAAATCCATCATAGAAAAAACATGCTTCTTTTTCCCTTTAACAAAAAGTGCACTTCATCCGTCAAAACTGTCACTTAGTCGATATTATACATATCACATAAAATCAGCCAATTAATTGATTATTGAATATTTTTAAAGGTTATTTTTTTATGTTTTTAACCAAAAAAGCAAAGAAATCGTACATTAATTTTTGCCAAAAACTACAAAAAACACCCCCTATTTTCACAAATTCTGACCAAAAAAAGACATTTCAACGAGTTTTTAGGTTAGTTACAGAGAAAAAAAATCTATTAAAAAGAGACTATATAACTTTGATTCTGTTAAAACTATAAAAATTTCACAAAATACGAAGTCAAATCTATGGAGGCTCAAAAATCGTAGGTAATAGAGATAGCAAATTATACTTATAAAAGAGCCGAAATAAAATTTTACTAAAAATAGTACTGTAGAGGAACAAACAATTTTTGAAATTAAAGATTAAAGACCATGAAAAAAATTACTTTAACCACTATTTTGGGATTACTATTTTTCTTTACAGAGCTATCTGCCCAAGAAATAAATGTTCCTATCAGAATCGGAAATACTATTACCAAAAATAAATCTGCTGCTAAGAGTAATGTAACTGCTAAAAGTAGTGCGACTGCTAATGCGTTGGCGGCACTGGCTGCAGTCGGATCTATAGATGTAGCAAATCCCGCTGCCGGAAATAATGGTTATACTGCAGACGGATTAGTGCGTAATATACTAACGTCTGGCTGTTTAAGCATTAGCAATGTTCGATTCGGTTATTATAAAAAAAATGGAAACAATTGGGATTGGACTAATCATACGTGGTCTTCAACCGCCGGTGACCGACAATTGGGATACTTTAATAAATCTACTTCGACATTTCCTATTGATGAAGGTCTTTTAATTGCAACAGGAAAAATAAGCTCCGCTATGGGGCCTAATACGTTTACAAATAAATCAGATTCAATGGTTAGCGAGGCCAGCGATCCTGATTTAACTAATATATCAGGTCAGACCATGCGTGATGCTGCTATATTGGAATTTAATTTTGTTCCTGATGGAAATTTGGTTGAGTTCAAATTTGTTTTTGCCTCAGAGGAATATCTGGAGTATGTTAATACACAATTTAACGATGCTTTTGGTTTTTTCTTAAGCGGACCCGGAATAGCCGGAACTTACACCAATAATGCTGTAAACCTTTCTCAATTACCAAATGGTGATACCGTTACGATCAACAACATTCACTCTTCCGGAGTTAATGTGAACGGTGTTGCTTTCCCTGATAAAAATGTCGCTTATTACCTAAACAATCCACCTGCTTCACTAGTAATGGAGTATGATGGATCTACAACTGTTCTTACCGCAACATATCCGGTTACACCTGGTCAAACTTATAAAATTAAAATGGCAATCGCCGATGCATCAGATCAATTATATGATGCAGGTGTATTTCTAAAAGCAAGAAGTTTTGCCACAAATACTTTAGTAATTACAAATCCTGCAGGTGTATGTTCTCCAAACACCGTAAATATTACTGCTGCGGCAGTAACTGCAGGAAGCACTGCCGGACTAACCTATACGTATTGGAGAGATGCAGCTGCTACAATTCCTTACACTACTCCTACTGCAGCAACTGCAGGTACTTATTATATTAAAGGACAAAACCTTGTATCAGGTTGTTCAGACATTAAACCTGTAGTGGTAACTGTTAGTAATATTGTTGTAACAGAAAACGTTGCTTCACATGTTGATGTAAAATGTTTTGGACAAAGCACGGGGGCTATTACACTTAACAATCCTACCGGTGGTGTTGCTCCTTATACTTATTCATGGAAAAAAAATGGAGCAGCTTTTGCAGGAACAACTCAAACCATAACCAACTTAGGAGTTGGAACATACGAAGCAACTGTAACAGATGCAAGTGGATGTAAAGGTGTTATTTCTGTAGTTATAACGCAGCCAAATGCCGCTCTGGCTTTGGGAGTTTCTTCTAAAACAGATGTTACTTGTTTTGGTGCAAGCACCGGAACCGTAACTGCAGGCGCCGTGACAAACGCAGTTGGAACTGTTACGTACTCTTGGAAAAACAGCTCTAATACGGTAGTAGGAACAACAGCAACGATATCCAATCTTCCTGCCGGAACTTATACTTTAACCGTTACAGATACTTGTTCGTCTCAATCCAATTCCGTTACAATCGGGCAACCGACTGCCGCTCTGACTTTGGCAGCTTCATCTAAAACGGATGCAGCTTGTTTTGGTGCCAGCACCGGAACTATAACTGCAGGTGCGGTGACAAACTCCGTCGGAACGGTAACGTACTCGTGGAAAAACAGTTCTAATACAGTAGTAGGAACAACAGCAACGATATCCAATCTTCCTGCCGGAACTTACACTTTAACCGTAACGGATTCTTGTTCTTCTAAAACCAATACAGTTACCATCGGGCAACCGAGTGCAGCTTTGGCTTTAGCAGCTTCATCTAAAACGGATGCAGCATGTTTTGGCGCAAGCACCGGAACAGTTACTGCGGGTGCGGTGACAAACTCCGTTGGAACTGTAACTTTCTCTTGGAAAAACAGCTCTAATACGGTAGTAGGAACAACAGCAACAGTTTCAAATCTTCCTGCTGGAACTTATACCTTAACTGTTACAGATTCTTGTTCTTCTCAAACCAATTCCGTTACCATCGGGCAACCGAGTGCGGCTTTGGCTTTGGCAGCTTCTTCTAAAACAGATGTTACTTGTTTTGGTGCCAGTACCGGAACTATAACTGCGGGTGCGGTTACAAATTCCGTTGGAACAGTAACTTTCTCTTGGAAAAACAGTTCTAATACGGTAGTAGGAACAACAGCAACAGTTTCGAATCTTCCTGCTGGAACTTATACCTTAACTGTTACAGATTCTTGCTCTTCTAAAACTAATTCTGTTACTATCGGACAACCGAGTGCAGCTTTGGCATTAGCAGCTTCCTCCAAAACTGATGTCGTTTGTTTCGGAGCGAGTACGGGAACAATAACTGCGGGTGCGGTGACAAACTCCGTTGGAACTGTAACTTTCTCTTGGAAAAACAGCTCTAATACAGTAGTAGGAACAACAGCAACAGTATCAAACCTTCCTGCTGGAACTTATACTTTAACCGTTACAGATTCTTGTTCTTCTCAAACTAATTCTGTTACTATCGGACAACCGAGTGCAGCTTTGGCATTAGCAGCTTCTTCTAAAACAGATGCAGCTTGTTTTGGTGGCAACACCGGAACAGTAACTGCTGGTGCCGTGACAAACTCCGTTGGAACTGTAACATTCTCTTGGAAAAACAGCTCTAATACAGTAGTAGGAACTACAGCAACAGTTTCAAATCTTCCTGCGGGAACTTATACCTTAACCGTTACAGATTCTTGTTCTTCTAAAACTAACTCTGTTACCATCGGGCAACCAAGTGCAGCACTAGCTTTAGCAGCTTCTTCTAAAACAGATGCAGCTTGTTTTGGTGCCAGCACCGGAACAGTAACTGCAGGTGCAGTGACAAACTCCGTTGGAACAGTAACTTTCTCTTGGAAAAATAGCTCAAATACAGTAGTAGGAACAACAGCAACGGTTTCAAATCTTCCTGCGGGAACTTATACCTTAACCGTTACAGATTCTTGTTCTTCTCAAACTAATTCTGTTACTATCGGACAACCAAGTGCAGCTTTAGCATTAGCGGCTTCCTCTAAAACAGATGTGGTTTGTTTTGGTGCCAGCACAGGAACTATAACTGCAGGTGCAGTGACAAACTCCGTTGGAACAGTAACTTTCTCTTGGAAAAACAGCTCAAATACAGTAGTAGGAACGACAGCAACAGTTTCAAATTTGCCTGCCGGAACTTATACCTTAACTGTTACAGATTCTTGCTCTTCTCAAACTAATTCTGTTACAATCGGACAACCAAGTGCAGCTTTGGCATTAGCGGCTTCATCTAAAACAGATGTGGTTTGTTTTGGTGCCAGCACTGGAACTATAACTGCAGGTGCCGTGACAAACTCTGTTGGAACAGTAACTTTCTCTTGGAAAAACAGTTCTAATACAGTAGTAGGAACTACAGCAACAGTATCAAATTTACCTGCCGGAAGTTATACTTTAACCGTTACAGATTCTTGCTCTTCTCAAACTAATTCTGTTACTATCGGACAACCGAGTGCAGCTTTAGCATTAGCGGCTTCATCTAAAACGGATGTGGTTTGTTTTGGTGCAAGCACCGGAACTATAACTGCAGGTACAGTAACAAACGCAGTTGGAACAGTAACTTTCTCTTGGAAAAACAGCTCAAATACAGTAGTAGGAACTACGGCCACAGTATCAAATCTTCCTGCCGGGACATATACCTTAACTGTTACAGATTCTTGCTCTTCTCAAACTAATTCTGTTACAATCGGGCAACCGAGTGCAGCACTAGCTTTAGCAGCTTCTTCTAAAACAGATGCGGCTTGTTTTGGCGCCAGCACCGGAACAGTAACTGCGGGTACTGTTACAAACGCTGTTGGAACGGTAACATACTCTTGGGAAAACAGCTCTAATGCTGTAGTAGGAACCACAGCAACGGTATCCAATCTTCCTGCGGGAACTTATACTTTAACTGTTACAGATTCTTGCTCTTCTCAAACTAATTCTGTTACAATCGGGCAACCGAGTGCAGCTTTAGCTTTAGCAGCTTCTTCTGAAACGGATGCAGCTTGTTTTGGAAATAGTAACGGAACAGTTATCGCTGGTACAGTTACAAACGCTATTGGAACGGTAACATACTCTTGGAAAAACAGCTCTAACACCGTAGTTGGAACTACAGCAACAGTATCCAATCTTCCTGCGGGAACTTATACTTTAACCGTTACGGATTCTTGTTCATCTCAATCTAATTCGGTTACAATTGGTCAACCTAGCGCTGCTTTAAGCTGTTCAATAATACAAAACAAAGCAGTTACTGCTAATGGTTTAAGTAATGGTGAAGCTACTGTAACTGCACTTGGTGGAAACGGAAGTTATACCTACTTATGGGATAATAATGAAACAACACAAAAAGCGGTATTACTAAATGCAGGTTTACACTCTGTAACCGTAACAGACGCAAAAGGTTGTACTACAACTTGTACCATCACCATCTCTGAACCAAATGTATTATCTTGTAGTATTTCTCAAGATGATCCTGCCAAATGTTTTGGTGACAGTAATGGAAAAGCGACTGTAACTGCCATAGGAGGAAATGGTGATTATACTTATTTATGGGATAATAATGAAACAACTTCACAAGCAGTTTCTTTAACTGCAGGTCAACATACGGTAACTGTAACCGACAAATTAGGTTACACTACTACTTGCTCCGTAACAATCGGACAACCACAAAAAGCGCTAAGCGCTACAAAAACACAAATTGATGTTGTTTGTGGAGGTGATGCAACCGGTTCTGCTACTGTAACGGTATCAGGAGGAACAACACCTTATACTTACTTATGGAATACAACTCCAGCACAAACTTCGGATACTGCTACTGCTCTTTTAGCAGGAAATTATAGCGTAACAATCACAGATGCTAAAGGTTGTACAATCAGTGAATCTTTTGTAATTCTTGATGGAGATTCTGTAAAACCGGTAATTGATCCTTTACCTTCAACTACAACAATCAACTGTCCGGAAGTGCCTGTCTTTGCACAAGCTACCGCAACAGATGATAGTGGAACTGTTTCTTCTTTAACCTTCCAGGACACAACAGTACCAGGTAATTGCACCGGTTCCTATACAAAAACCAGAACTTGGACCGCTATAGATGCTTGTGGAAATACTTCTCTTCCTGTTAGTCAAACAATTATTGTTCAGGATAACACTGCTCCTACTTGGTCAACTCAAGGGGGAACATTAAATACTACGGTTCAATGTAGCGATGCAACAGCTTTAGCTAATGCTCAAGCTCAATTCCCAGTAGCAACGGATAGCTGTGATACTGATGTGACCAACATTGTAAAAGTAAGCGGTGCTTTTGTAGCTTCTCAAGGTTGTGCTAACGCTGGAACCTATACTAACACATGGACTGTTAATGACGATTGCGGAAATACTTCTGCTATTTTCACTCAAATCATTACTATCGAAGATACTACTGCTCCTACTTGGTCTACTCAAGCCGGAACATTAAATACTACGGTTCAATGTAGCGATATGGCAGCTTTGGCTAATGCTCAAGCTCAATTTCCAGTAGCTACTGACGCTTGTGATACGGATGTGACAAACATTGTAAAAGTAAGCGGTGCTTTTGTAGCTTCTCAAGGTTGTGCTAACGCTGGAACATATACTAATACTTGGACGGTTAATGATGATTGTGGAAATACTTCTGATGTTTTCACGCAAATCATTACCATCGAAGATACTACTGCTCCTACTTGGTCAACACAAGGGGGAACATTAAATACTACGGTTCAATGTAGTGATGCAACAGCTTTAGCTAATGCTCAAGCGCAATTCCCAGTAGCTACTGACGCTTGTGATACTGATGTCACAAACATTGTAAAAGTAAGCGGTGCTTTTGTAGCTTCTCAAGGTTGTGCTAACGCCGGAACTTATACTAATACGTGGACAGTTAATGATGATTGTGGAAATGCTTCTGCTGTTTTCACTCAAATTATTACTATCGAAGATACTACTGCTCCTACTTGGTCAACACAAGGGGGAACATTAAATACTACTGTTCAATGTAGTGATGCAACAGCTTTGGCTAATGCTCAAGCGCAATTCCCAGTAGCTACTGATGCTTGTGATACTGATGTGACCAACATTGTAAAAGTAAGCGGTGCTTTTGTAGCTTCTCAAGGTTGTGCTAACGCCGGAACATATACTAATACTTGGACTGTTAATGATGATTGCGGAAATACTTCTGCTATTTTCACTC
>NZ_JBIPCV010000012.1:0-187503 GCF_044007495.1 Flavobacterium sp. FlaQc-52
GGGTTTAAGTCTTTTGGCACAATCTCTCGCACAATCATGAATCATTATCAAACCATATTGAACTATTTTGACAACAGAAGCACCAACGCTTCGGCAGAATCTTTCAATGCAAAAATAAAAGCGTTTAGATCAAAATTCAGAGGTGTTAGAAATATAGAATACTTCCTTTTTAGACTCACTAATATTTATGCTTAATTTTTACTACTCCACAGGTTTTAGTGTTGATCCTTAAAAAATTAGAACAAAAACTTCGCGACTCTGCGACTTCGCGAGATTTTGATATTCATCCTTAAGTTTAGAGCAAAAAAAAAACCATCACAAAAGTGATGGTTAATTTTACGTTGAGCCGGCGGAGGGACTCGAACCCACGACCTGCTGATTACAAATCAGCTGCTCTAGCCAACTGAGCTACGCTGGCGACTCATTACGGGTGCAAAGATAAGGTGGATTTTCGTTTTTCCAAAATAAATTTGCACTTTTTTATACTTTTTTTTGCTTACAATTCGTTGATTTTAGCAATCAATTGATTAGCAGTTTGTTCCAATTCAACATTGATTTGTTTGAAGTGTGCTTTTTTGTTTTCAACATCTTTTGCGTTCACTTTAGTGATCAAAGTATCGAAAGCAGCAATAGCTTCGTCGATCAAAGCATTCGTTTCCGGAGTTGGATTTCCTGTCGTAGACATTTCGAATAAGTAAATTGCTTCAATGATATCACCTAATACGAAATTGATGTCTTTCTTTAAATTTTTAACGTTTGCCATTTTATTTTAATTTTAATTTGCGTCTGCAAAAGTACATATAATCTTTTTATTACGAGCTATGAAATGTAAATTTCTAAAATTGAAGCTTTTCCGGTCAACATAAATGCATTTATCGCAGCTGGAACCAAAACAGTATCTCCTTTTATATAAGACTGTTTAAAACCATCGTATTCTATTTCGAAACTTCCTTCCACACACATATATACCGTAAAAGTCTGGCCTGATTTAGAAACAGCCACTTTATCTTCTAACGGAATAAAATTGGTCGTAAAATAAGGACAATCTACTACTACATTAGAAGTGTTTGTTTTAGTCTCGTATTTCTTTTGTGTATCTACCTTATTGTAGTTAATAGCATCTAGTGCCAAATCTACATGAAGTTCTCTCGTATTTCCTTGTGCATCTTTACGGTCAAAGTCGTACAAACGGTACGTGATATCTGAAGTCTGCTGAATTTCTGCCACTACTAAACCGGCACCAATCGCATGAACAGTCCCCGTTTCTAAAAAGAAAACATCTCCCGTTTTTGCTTTTACATCATCTAAAATCGAAACTAAGGTTTTATCGTGTAGATGTTTCAAATACTCTTCTTTTCCTGAATCTTCTTTAAAACCAACAATAATTCTGGCATCTGTATCCGCCTGCAATACATACCACATTTCGGTTTTGCCAAAAGAATTATGACGTTCTTTTGCCAAAGCATCATTAGGATGTACTTGTATTGAAAGGTCCTCACGAGCATCTAAATATTTAAAAAGCAACGGAAATTGTTTTCCAAAACGTTCGTAAACTTTTGTTCCTAAAATTTCGTTTGGAGTTTCATCAATAAGTTCCATTAATGATTTTCCTTTCAAAGCTCCATTGGCAACCACACTCACATCACCTTCTACAGTCGATAATTCCCAACTCTCGCCGGTAATTTTGGAAACAATTGATTTATTAAGGATTGTTTTTAATTTTTCTCCTCCCCAGATTCTTTCTTTTAAAATAGGGGAAAATTGCAGAGGGTACATTTTTGAATTCATGTTTTTTTAAGAGGCGATTATTTTTGTTAACGAACTATAGTTTCTTTATAGTACTAATTCTTTAATGGTTGCTAAGGCTTTAGGAATATGCTTGGAAGCATTCATGCTATCAAAAATCAGAATAACAACTCCATTCCGATCGATAACATACGTCACTCTTCCCGGTAAAAGACCAAATAAATTATCCCGCACACCAAAAAGATGTCTCAATTTTTTATCCTGATCTGACAACAGTATAAACGGCAACTGATGTTTATTCGCGAATTTATGATGTGATTTGACACTATCACTGCTTATTCCGATAACCTCAGCTCCAAGATCTTTAAAATCTTCATATTGATCTCTAAAACTGCAGGCTTCGGTCGTACAACCCGGTGTATTGTCTTTTGGGTAAAAATAAACCACAAGTGGCTTTCGACCCAAAACACTTTGGCTTTCAAAAACTTCACCATGATTGTCCTTTGCAGTAAAATTCGGAACTATATCTCCTATTTTTAATGACATTTTATTTTTCTCCTTTATAGGTTACAAAATTACGTTCTGTTTCATTCAAAACGATTTCCAGGTCAAAATCGGGTTGAATTCTTTTTCTGATTTTATTCCATATCACAACGGCAATATTTTCAGCAGTTGGATTCAAATCCTGAAATTCGGGAACATCCAGATTCAGGTTTTTGTGATCAAACGGAATTTCTACTTCTTCGAGTATGATATCCGCTAATACTTTCACATCTATTACAAAACCGGTTTCCGGGTCAATTTTTCCTGTTACGCTTACTGTTAAACCATAATTATGACCATGGAAATTAGGATTATTACATTTTCCAAAAACAGCATTGTTTTTTTCCAATGTCCAATCTTTCCTGTGCAATCGATGTGCAGCATTAAAATGCGCTTTTCTTGATATGGTTACTCTCATTTAGGTTTTTGGTTTGGTATCATTAAATCTTATGGTCTTCTAAATAGTGATAAAATTCATCGAAAATTATCTTAAACCAAACGGTATAAATTTCCGGATGTTTTTCAATATCCTCTTTTACGTCTTCTATTTTCATCCATTTCCAATCTTCAACTTCATCCGTATTAATGGCTGGATCCTCATTATAGTAGCCAATCATAACATGGTCTAATTCATGTTCCGTCAAACCATTGTCAAAAGGAGCTTTGTATATAAAATGAAATAATTCTTTTAATTCTGCTTTAAAGCCCATCTCTTCAAATAATCTTCGGCTTCCTGCTGCAACATTTGTCTCCCCTTCACGCTGATGACTGCAACATGTATTGGTCCATAACAAAGGTGAGTGATATTTTTGATGCGCACGTTGCTGTAACATTATTTCATTCTTATTATTTAAAATAAAAACAGAGAAAGCACGATGCAAAAGAGCCTTTTCATGTGCTTCTAATTTTGGCATTAAGCCAATTTGCTCATCATTTTGATTGACTAATATTACGTTTTCTTCTATCATAGGGCGTTTTGTACAAACAAAAATACGAAAAAAGAAATGGCTTGAAAATCTCAGAAAAGATTGTGAAAAGTTTAACGAGCTGAAAATTTCACAACACGCTAATTTACAAAACATTGTATTTGATAATTTTATAAAAAACCTTTAAAAATAAGCCTTAAAACTAAAAACAGCTCCTTTACGTAAATACTAAAACGTTAAATCATACTTAAAAAAAACGCAATTGTAAAGTGTACGACATTTCAAAACCTACTCTGGTCGTAACTTTGAACTACAAAAATAAAGTCTCATGAAAACCACAAAAACAAAAACCCAATTTTTCAGCCTTTGCTTTTTAATTCCGCTGTTTATTTTTCAGGCGTGCGGACAAAACACAAAAAAAACAACTTCAAAAACGGTCAGCATGGAAAATAAAATCAGCAAACCGGGGAATCCCTATTATTCGAACACAGACACTGCCAAACTGAATGTCAGTGATGCCGAATGGAAAAAAGTACTTCCCGAAGACGTCTATGCAGTAATGCGCGAAGCCGATACCGAGCGCCCTTTTACCGGAAAATATTGGAAAAGCGACGAAAAAGGAACGTATTATTGCGCCTCCTGCGGAAATAAACTTTTCAGATCTACTGCTAAATTTTCAAGCAGTTGCGGATGGCCGAGCTTTTTTGAACAGGACAACAAAAAAAGTGTAGTTTACAAAACAGATAATTCTCTGGGAATGGAAAGAACCGAAGCCCTTTGTGGCAGATGCGGAGGCCACTTAGGCCACTTGTTCGATGATGGCCCGGAACCAACCGGAAAACGATATTGCATGAATTCGATCGCACTTGATTTTATCCCAGACTCTAAATAAAAAACAATGAAAAATATATTTTTAACATGCGTCCTCGCATTATCACTAAACAGCTTTGCTCAGAATACCGCAACAAAAAAGACTTCAAATCTTGAAACTATTACGCTTGGTGGCGGTTGCTACTGGTGTGTTGAGGCGGTTTACGAAAATTTAAATGGTGTAAAATCTGTTGTTTCAGGTTTCTCCGGTGGTAAAGTTTCTAATCCGAGTTACGAAGAAGTATGCTCGGGAACTACCGGCCATGCTGAAGTCGTTCAGATTACTTACGACAAAACCGTTACGGACATCAACGAAATTTTTAAAGTATTCTTTACCGTACACGATCCAACGACATTAAACAGACAAGGAGCAGATGTAGGGACTCAATATCGTTCTGTGATTTTTTACAACAATCCACAACAGAAAGCCGCAGCAGAAAGCATTATTGCACAGCTAAACAAAGCAAAAGTATACAGCAGTCCGATAGTTACAAAAATTGAACCTTTTACTAAGTTCTATAAGGCCGAAGATTATCATCAGAACTATTATGCAAACAACAAAAATCAACCGTATTGCAAAATGGTAATTCAACCCAAAATAGAGAAATTTGAAAAAGTTTTCAAAGACCAACTCAAAAAGAAATAATTGTTAATTCAGAAAGTAACCGCTCCTTTTTAGGGGCGGTTATTTTTTTACTGCGAATTACACGATTTTTTTTATCAAAAAAGAGAATCCATTTTTATTCGTGATAATTCGTACAATTCGTGGCAACTCCTTTTTTTCAAAATCAAATCTTTTTTTTTGTAATTTGCGTTGCTTAAAAACTAATATCATCAACCAAAATCACTACAAATGAAGCATTTAATTCTGTTTTTTTTATCCCTCCTGACAACGGTCCAGGTTTTTTCTCAGAAAAATTTACCAACTGATTACCTCACCAAAGAGTTTCACAAGGGGCGTCGCGAGGCTTTTAGAGCATTGATGCCTGATAATTCTGTAGCTGTAATTTTCTCTTATCCGGAAAGAGTATTTTCCAGAGATATTAATTATATTTTTCATCAAAATCCCGATATGTATTACCTAAGCGGATACAAAGAACCTGATGCTGTTTTATTGATTTTTAAAGAAGCTCAAGGTACCGCCGAAACATACAATGAAGTCATTTTTGTCAGAGAAAAAGACGCTACAAAAGAAATGTGGACAGGAAGACGCCTAGGAGCTGACGGTACAAAATCACAACTGGGAATTGCGAAAACTTTTAACGGAAAAGATTTCAAAAATTTTGATATCGATTTTAAAAAATTCAAAACACTAATCTACGACAAAATCCCCACCGACATTGGCAATAACAAAAGCGGTAATGATCTTTTTGGTTTGTTTGAAACTTTCAAAACCAAAGCCGGAATCACAAAAGAAGATGTTGTTTCTTTAGATCTGTTCAGAACTATTACAAGTACACTTCGTGAAATAAAAACACCGGAAGAACTGGTATTAATGCGTAAATCTGTTCAACTTTCCTGCGTTGCCCATAACGAAGTAATGAAAGCTGTAGGACCGGATATGAGCGAAAACGAAGCAGAAGGAATTCATACTTACATTCACCGCAGATATGGTGCAGAAGCGGAAGGTTATTCCCCAATTGTAGGAGCCGGAGCAAATGGATGCATCTTGCATTACTCAGAAAACAACAGTACTAAAATGGAAAACCAACTGCTTTTAATGGATGTTGGATCCGAATATCATGGTTATTCTGCTGATGTTACCAGAACCATTCCGGCTAATGGCAAATTTTCAGAAGAACAAAAAGCAATTTACCAGTTGGTTTATGATGCTCAGGAAGCTGTTTTTGCCATTTGCAAAGAAGGAACTCCACTTGTAGACCTGAACAATACCGCTAAAGAAGTTCTTGCAAAGGGATTATTAAAATTAGGAATCATCAACGACCTAAAAGACGTCAATCTTTACTACCCGCATGGATGCTCTCACTTTCTTGGTCTGGACGTTCATGACAAAGGAAATTTTAAAGGCCCGGAAACGCTTTTAAAAGAAAATATGATTCTTACTGTTGAGCCGGGGATTTATATTAGTCCAAACAGCAAATGTGACAAAAAATGGTGGAATATTGGTGTTCGTATTGAAGATGATATTTTGATCAAAAAAAATACTTACGAAAACTTATCTATTGATTCTCCAAGAAAATGGGATGAGATTGAAGCTTTAGCCAAACAAAAAAGCACTTTTAATGACATGGTTTTTCCTAAAATATAGTATATAACTCATTTTTTTTGCCACAGATTTAAAGGATTAGAATGATTTCTTTTTTGCCACGAATTACACTAATTTTCGCGAATTGTTCCTATTTTATTGGGGTTAAGTCTTCCTACTCCCTTAAATCTTTGGCAATAATTTTAAGGCTTAATTCTTGGAAATTCGTGTAATTCGTGACAAAATAGCAAAAAACAAGGTTAACTTAAAAAATCTTTACAATCCTTTTAATCAATGATTGTAAAAAAACATAATTCAAACCTCGGCTAAATTTAGTCGAGGTTTTTTTGTGCAGTTTTATGAAAAGCTTTTCAATCTTCAATTGGATTTTTCCTTTCTTTGTATTCCTAAAAAACAATTATAAATGAAAGCACTTACCTTTTCATCTTTCGGAGATTCAACTGTTTTAGAGTACATTGAGATTCCAAACCCACAATTAAAAAGTGATGAAATTTTAGTCGAAATGAAGGCTATCGGACTAAACTTCGCCGATGTTTACAGACGAAAAGGAAATTATCATTTAAAGGGAAATCCTCCTTTTATTGCAGGCTATGAAGGTGCAGGAATTGTTGTTGATGCCAATAATAATTCGGAATATAAAGTCGGAGATCGTGTTGCCTTCGCAGACGTACCTTTTGCCAATGCAGAATTGGTAGCGGTAAACACCAATCACATACTTCCTTTACCGGAAGCCATTTCTTTTGAAACTGCCGCTTCTATATTATTACAAGGTTTAACCGCGCAATATTTAGCGACAGACAGTCATAAAACAGTAAAAGGCGAAACGGTTTTAATTCATGCCGTTGCCGGTGGTGTTGGTCAGTTTTTAACACAAATCAGCAAGCTTTTAGGCGCGAATGTTATCGGCTTAACTTCTTCTGCAGAAAAAGCAAAAGTAGCTATTGAACAAGGTGCTGATCATGTGTTTCTATATAATGACGATTGGAAATCGAATCTTTTCAAAGTTATTCCGAACGGGGTAGATGTTGTTTACGACAGTATCGGCAGCACTTTGACCGAAAGTTTTGAAGTCACTAAAGAATGTGGACAAGTGGTTTTCTTCGGAATGGCGGGTGGCGATCCTGAACCTGTAAATCCGAGAATGTTGATGGACACTTCGAAAACATTAACCGGCGGAGATCTATGGAGCTATTTAAACTCTAAAGAAGAAAGAATCAAAAGAGCCAATCAATTATTTAGTTGGATTATTGAAGGCAAAATTACGCTTTCAACACCAACTTCGTTCAAACTATCAGAAGGAAAACTGGCTCACGATTATTTAGAAAGCCGAAAAAGTACGGGGAAAATAATATTGATTCCTTGATTTTTTTTACCACGAATTACACCAATTTTCGCTAATTTTTATCTAAAGATTTAAATTATAATTCGTGTAATTCGTGGCTAACTTATTTCTACAACCACCCCGTTAAGTGTAATTAATTTTAACACATAGAGACATAGTTAATAAAGCTTAAAAAAGACGTTTCACTTTAAATAAATCACGAAAGACTATTCAAAAAAAATTAGCGTAATTCGTGTAATTCGTGGCAAACCTATTTTATTTCAAAGTCTCAGCAATCATCAAAGCGCATTTTTCGCCGTCAATTGCTGCTGATATGATTCCACCCGCATAACCCGCTCCTTCTCCGCATGGATACAAACCTTTTATTTGCAAATGTTCGTAGGTAATAGGGTCTCTTGGAATACGAACCGGAGACGAAGTTCTGCTTTCCGGTGCGTGTAAAATAGCTTCATTGGTCAAATATCCTCGCATTGATTTTCCGAATTCTTTAAAACCTTCACGTAATATCTGTGATAAGAATCCAGGAAAAACCTGTCCCATCTCTACCGAAGTTGTTCCCGGAACATAGGATGTTTTCGGAATGTCTGCTGACACTTTATTCTGTGTAAAATCGATCATTCGCTGTGCAGGTACTTTTTGAGTTTCTCCTGCCAAGTGCCACGCTTTTTGCTCGATACTTTTCTGAAATTCCATTCCGGCTAAAGCACCGAATTTTGCAAAGGGCTTGAAATCTTCCAATTTCAATTCAATCACAATTCCTGAATTTGCAGTCACCTGATCCCTTTTAGAAGGCGACCAACCGTTGGTAACCACTTCTCCCGGACTTGTTGCACAAGGCGCGATAACACCTCCCGGACACATACAGAACGAATACATTCCACGTCCGTTAACCTGTTTCACTATTGAATACGGTGCCGGAGGTAAATGCTCGCCACGATAATCACAGCTGTATTGAATACTGTCTATTAGTTCTTGTGAATGTTCTGCACGAACTCCCAAAGCAAAAGGTTTTGCCTCTATAAAGATTTTCTTTTTGTCCAATAATTCAAAAATATCCCTTGCGGAATGACCCGTCGCCAAGATTAATTTACTGGCAAGAATCGTATCTCCGTTTTGAGTTACAATTCCTTCTACTTCATTATTTTTAACTAAAATATCTGTTACTCGGGTATCAAATAAAACCTGACCACCAAATTCGATGATTTTTTTTCGAATGTCCTCGATGATTTTCGGTAATTTATTGGTTCCGATATGCGGATGTGCTTCCACCAATATATCATCAGAAGCTCCAAAAGCGACCAGCAATTCTAATATTCTGGTTACATCACCACGTTTCTTAGAGCGCGTATACAATTTCCCATCAGAATAGGTTCCTGCTCCTCCTTCACCAAAACAATAATTAGAATCTTCGTTAACCAAATGATCCACATTTATAGCTTTTAAGTCACGACGGCGTCCACGAACGTCTTTTCCACGTTCGATTAGAATAGGTTTTAAACCTAATTCAATTAACTGCAATGCAGCAAAAAGTCCTGCCGGTCCTGCCCCGACTACAATTACTTCCTGAGCTTTAGAAACATCTTTATATATAGGTAATTCTATTTTGGTTTCCTGAAAAGGCTCACCCGCCATATAAATCAGCACTTTTAAATTGATTTTAATCGCTTTCTGACGTGCGTCTATGGATCGTTTCAAAATAGAAACATGTTGAATTTCTTTAGGCGAAACCTTTATTTGTTTAGACAAATAGTCACGTAACAACAATTCATTTGCTGCAATTTCGGGCGTTACCTGAAGTAAAAGTTCTCTTGGCATTGTATTTTATTTATTCTATTAGCTTTTCTTTTTATGAAAAGAACATGCAAAAGTACTATTTTTGAACCGAAACTAGTTATTTAATCTAAAATCCATTTTCGAAAGAGACTTTGTACCTTTGCCTCTTTGAAACTTTGCACCTAAAAAATCATGTCCAGAAAAATAAAACTGATTTGGGATTTTCGTGGCCCGGCTTCTGCAAAAACAGCCGAACATCACGAAATTCATTTAAAAGAATATATCGCCATAGAAAAACTTCCGTTAAATATCACGGGTTATAAAATCATAAATGACATGCAGGCAATTGCTTTTATGGTGGTCACTGACGAGAATATGATTGCTGTTAGAGATGCTTTGAAACCGCATCGGGGGGAAGTCTACGTGGAGTAAAATTCCAATATTTTAAAATTCCAAATTCCAATGTTGGGGCGGTCTTAAAACTGGGAAATCTATGCAGAATAAAATTCCAATATTTTAAATTCCAAATTCCAATTGTGGGGCGGTTTTTTTTAATTAGAGCATCCTAATTTCTTTTGGAAAGTTAATGGGATTTGGATTTACTGGGGTAAAATTCTAATACTTTGAAATTCTAAAATCCAATGTTGGGGATTTTTTACAATCAAATTCTTGGCTTGCTACAAATAAATTTAGATTACATTTCTGCTATTAATTTATTCTACACAGCTATAAAGAAACAGCTTATATTTATTTAAAAACATTTAAATTCACTTGTCTCAATTTTTACTTTAGTAATGACAGGCATTGAGACAATTGACTAAACTGTAGCAACTGTAAACCTTGAAAGTTTAAAATAGAGAGATCTAAATAATCCTCAAATTCAACTGGTTATTCAGCTTAAAAAATCACAAAAAAATGAGCACTGTATTATATCTTTTTTCAATATTTTTATTTGCAAGAGTCGTATCTCTGTTTATATCAATCCTTAATGAGAGAAGAATTAAAAAGCTTGGTGCAAAACAATATGGGAAATTTAACTCTTTCCTCCTTTCTCTATGCCATATTGCTTTTTATCTATCCTGTTTCTATGAGGCTTATACCAGTCAAGCGCAATTTGATCGCAATAGTCAGATCGGTTTGGGGTTATTACTCTTTTCCTATCTAATCCTTTTTTATATCATTTATGAATTAAGAGCGGTTTGGACCGTGAAAATATATATTCTCCCTAATCATAAAATGGTGCGATCCTTTTTATTCAGAACAGTAAGACATCCTAATTATTTTTTGAACATAATTCCAGAACTTATTGGTGCCGTTTTACTCTGTAGCGCTTGGAATACCATGAAGTATGTATTACCTGTATATCTGATAATCTTATTTATTAGAATTACTCAGGAAGAAAAAGCGATGAAGACTATTGTTTTATAAAATCTATTTAGAATAAAATTCCAATATTTTAAATTCCAAATTCCAATGTTGGAGCGATTTTTTTAACGAAAAAATCCAAATTCCATTCACTTTTCAGTTGGAATTTGGATTTTCTATTTTGGAATTTAAAATTCAACTCCTAGTTCGCTACCTCGCTAATAAATTTTATTCGCATTAAACGCAATTCATCAATATCGTAATCACCGTCGAATTCTTTAAGAGCATCCTCGATTTTATCGGATTCTGATTCCATGAAATAATCGTGAATTTCTTCTTGCTGGTCGTCATCCAGCATATCATCTACCCAATATTTGATGTTCAATTTTGTTCCGGCATATACAATTTGCTCCATTTCTTTAATCAGAGCATCCATAGTCAAACCTTTTGCGGAAGCGATATCGTTTAAGGATAGTTTTCGGTCAATATTCTGAATGATGTACAACTTATTGGCAGAATTGACTCCGGTAGATTTCACTACTAAGTCATCGGGACGAATGATATCGTTATCTTCTACATAACGATTGATCAAGGTAATAAAGTCACTACCGTATTTTTTTGCTTTCCCTTCACCAACTCCATGAATGTTGTACAACTCCGTTAAGCTAATTGGGTATTTTAAAGCCATGTCTTCCAGCGAAGGATCCTGAAAAACGACAAAAGGAGGGACTCCCAGTTTTTTGGCTACTTTTTTTCGTAGTTCACGCAACATCCCCATCAAAACTTCATCGGCAGTACCGGATGATTTAGAGGCGGTTACTATTGCTTCGTCTTCAGATTCATTATACTCATGATCTTCCGACATCATAAACGAAACTGGTTTTTTAATATAATCCAATCCGCTTTTGGTAATTTTTATAATTCCGTAGGTTTCAATATCCTTAGACAAATATCCCATTACGAGAACCTGTCTTAGCAGGGCCATCCAATATTTCTCGTCATGATCGGCTCCCGATCCGAAGAAGGCTTGCGCATCTGTTTTATGTGCTTTAATTACGGCATTGACACGTCCAATTAAAGTAAAAACAATTTCTTTTGATTTATAAATATGTTTGGTATCCCGGACAATTTCCAACAATTTGACAACCTGTTCTTTTGCTTCGATACGGGTTTTAGGATTACGAACGTTGTCGTCCATGTCTGCTCCTTCTCCATTTTCACCGTCAAATTCTTCACCAAAATAATGCAAGAGAAATTTTCTGCGTGACATTGAAGTTTCGGCATAAGCCACTACTTCCTGTAATAAAGCAAAACCGATTTCTTGTTCTGCAACCGGTTTTCCGGACATAAACTTCTCGAGTTTTTCTACATCTTTATAGGAGTAGTATGCCAAACAATGTCCTTCTCCGCCATCACGCCCGGCACGTCCGGTTTCCTGATAATAACTTTCTAATGATTTTGGAATGTCATGGTGAATAACAAAACGAACGTCCGGCTTGTCAATTCCCATTCCGAAAGCGATTGTTGCTACGACCACATCTACATCTTCCATCAAAAACATATCCTGATGTTTGGCTCTTGTTTTCGCATCTAAACCTGCGTGATACGGAACAGCACTAATGCCATTTACTTGTAAAACTTCGGCTACTGACTCTACTTTTTTGCGGCTCAGGCAATAAATAATTCCTGACTTCCCTTTATGTTGTTTGATAAACCGAATAATATCCGATTCTATGTTTTTTGTTTTTGTACGAACTTCGTAGTATAAATTAGGTCTATTGAATGATGCTTTAAAAGTATTGGCATCAGACATTTCGAGATTCTTCAGGATATCTTCCTGAACTTTTGGCGTTGCGGTAGCCGTAAGACCTATAATAGGCACTTTACCCAATTGTTTGATAATATTTTTCAGATTTCGGTATTCCGGTCTGAAATCATGACCCCATTCTGAAATACAATGCGCTTCATCAATGGCAACAAATGAAATGGGCACACTTTGCAAAAACGCCACATATTCTTCTTTTGTCAAAGATTCCGGTGCGACATACAATAGCTTGGTCAATCCAGAAGTAATGTCTTTTTTGACCTGTGTGATTTCTGTTTTAGTGAGCGAAGAGTTTAATACGTGCGCAATTCCGTTTTCCGAAGAAAGACTTCGAATCGCGTCGACCTGATTTTTCATCAGAGCAATTAAAGGAGAAACAACGATAGCCGTTCCCTCCTGAATTAAAGCGGGTAATTGATAACAAAGAGACTTTCCACCACCAGTAGGCATAATCACAAAAGTATTCTTTTTACCGAGGATACTTGTAATGACTTGCTCCTGCAAGCCTTTAAATTGGCTAAACCCGAAATACTTCTTTAATTCTTTGTGTATTTCAATTTCGTTTGAATTCATTCTTTATATTAATGGTATTTTGTATAAATTTGCAACACATAAAGATACAACTTTCTTTTACACATACAAATTTTAAATATTCTGTTTTGATCACAAAAGAAAATATATTAGCAATAGCAAAAAAAACCATACTATCTGAAAGCGAAGCAATTACAAAGCTAATTGATTTTCTCGACGAAAATTTCTACGAAGCAACCCAACGCATATACGAAACTAAAGGCCGACTAATCGTTACAGGCATCGGAAAAAGCGCGATCATTGCTCAAAAAATGGTAGCCACTTTTAACTCCACAGGGACGCCATCAATGTTCTTACACGCCTCAGAAGCGATTCACGGCGACTTAGGAATGATTCAAAAAGAAGATATTATTATTTGCATTTCGAAAAGTGGGAATAGTCCTGAAATAAAAGTTTTAGTTCCGCTATTAAAGCGTTTCGGAAACATTTTAATCGGAATTACAGGAAACATAACCTCTTTTTTAGCAAAAGGTTCTGATTATGTTTTGAATACTACGGTTGACATGGAAGCTTGCCCTATCAATTTGGCACCAACAAACAGCACCACGGCACAACTTGTCATGGGAGATGCTCTTGCAGTTTGCCTAATGGAAATGCGCGACTTTAAACCCGAAGATTTTGCAGTATATCATCCAGGTGGCGCTCTAGGAAAAAAACTATTACTTCGCGTAAAAGATATGATTGAGCATTCACTAAAACCAATGGTCACACCTGATACCTCAGTTAAAAAGGTTATATTTGAAATATCTGAAAAGAGATTAGGAGTAACGGCAGTAATAGAAAACGATAAAATAATCGGGATTATTACGGACGGAGATATCAGAAGAATGCTGAACGACCGCGATACATTTGCCGAATTAACCGCTAAAGATATTATGACTAAAAACCCAAAATTAGTATCCTCCGATACGATGGCAGTAGATGCTTTAAATATTTTAGAAGATTTTTCGATAACGCAATTGATTGTTTCGGATAATGGAACTTATAAAGGTGTTTTACATTTACATGATATTTTAAAAGAAGGAATCGTATAATGGCAAAGAAAAATCTTAACGAAATGTCGTTTTTAGATCATCTTGAAGAATTAAGATGGTTATTAGTAAGAAGTACTATAGCAGTAGTTGTAATGGGGATTGTGACTTACTTTGTGAGTGACTATTTATTCGACAGTGTTCTTTTAGGGCCTACCCGACCAACCTTTTTTACCTACCAATACTTTTGTCAATTATCACATCAATTGGGTTTTGCTGAAAGCATCTGTATTACGGAATTGAATTTCATTATTCAGAACACCGAAATGGAAGGACAGGTAAACATCTTTGTATGGATGTGTCTTCTGGCTGGTTTTGTACTAAGTTTCCCTTACATCTTATGGGAACTTTGGAAATTTATCAGTCCGGCATTGTACGAGAAAGAAAGAAAAAATGCTAAAGTTTTTATTTTCACCTCTTCCTTACTTTTCTTTTTAGGCGTATTGTTTGGCTATTATGTGGTTATCCCAATGTCAGTCAATTTCGTGGCTACATTCTCGGTTAGTGATGTCGTAAAAAATCAATTTACCTTAGATTCTTATATGGGAATGGTTAAAACAAGTATACTTGCGAGTGGATTGTTTTTTGAATTACCGATCTTAATTTATTTCCTAACGAAATTAGGTTTAGTTACCCCTGATTTTTTAAGAAAATATTGGAAATATGCTGTAATTATCATTTTGATTGTTGCCGCAATTGTAACTCCGCCAGATGTGGTTAGCCAGACAATTGTTGCCATACCAATGTTACTTATTTATGAAGTAAGTATCCTTATATCCCGAATTGTTTATCGAAATAAAATGAAAGAAAATGTCTGATATTATTCAAGAATTTAACGACTACCGTTCTAAAATGAACGAGAAACTGCTTGCAGATAACAACAAAATTGTAAAAAGAATTTTCAACCTTGATACCAACGCATACGCTCCGGGAGCTCTTGATGTAAAAACAAAAGAGTTATTAGGATTAGTTGCGTCAGCGGTTTTACGTTGTGATGATTGTGTAAAATATCACTTAGAAACCAGCTATAAAGAAGGAATTACAAAAGAAGAAATGATGGAAGCAATGGGAATCGCAACGTTAGTTGGAGGAACAATTGTAATCCCTCATTTAAGAAGAGCTTATGAATTCTGGGAAGCACTTGAAGAGAGCAGCAAATAGAAAACAATAATTAGAAAATGTGCCAATTAGATCATGAGATAATTTTATAAATGGTCTAATTATGTACTTTTAGCATATACTTTCGATAATTTCAAAAATGCAATAATTTGTTAATTGATTTATCTGATTGATTATTTTGTTTTTATTTTGTCCTTTCAAATCAAATTTTTAAAATAGATTGAGCTAGTTTTTAAAAGTATCTCATGATCTAATTTTCACATTATCTAATTAAAAAAAATGAAGCTAAGAGCCGATAATTTAATCAAAACTTACAAAGGCCGAAGTGTTGTTAAAGGAATTTCCGTTGAAGTTAATCAAGGGGAAATTGTTGGGCTTTTGGGACCAAATGGTGCCGGAAAAACAACCTCTTTTTACATGATTGTAGGATTGGTAAAACCAAATCAGGGCAATATTTATCTGGACGACCTGAACATTACCGATTATCCAATGTACAAGCGTGCACAGCAGGGAATTGGTTATTTGGCGCAGGAAGCCTCCGTTTTTAGAAAATTAAGCATTGAGGATAACATTCTAAGTGTTTTACAATTAACTAAACTTTCTAAAGAAGAGCAAATTGCAAAAATGGAAAGTTTAATTGAAGAATTTAGTCTGGAACATATTCGTACCAACCGAGGGGACTTACTTTCGGGAGGGGAACGTCGTCGTACAGAAATCGCGCGCGCATTGGCAACAGATCCTAAGTTTATTCTGCTGGATGAACCCTTTGCAGGTGTTGACCCGGTTGCCGTGGAGGATATCCAAAGAATTGTAGCGCAATTAAAAAATAAAAATATCGGAATTCTAATCACCGATCACAACGTACAAGAAACCTTGGCCATCACCGATAAAACGTACTTAATGTTTGAAGGAGGAATCCTAAAAGCCGGAATACCGGAAGAACTGGTAGAAGATGAAATGGTTCGTCGTGTTTATCTCGGACAAAACTTCGAGTTACGTAAGAAGAAGCTGGAGTTTTAATTTAGTATTCAGTCTCAGTCACTGAATACTGAGACTATAAACTGAGACTGTAAACTGAGACTGTAAACTGAGACTGTAAACTGAGACTGAAAACTAATCCACTGTAATAAACTGCAATTGTTGTAAGTCTCCATTATAGATATTAACGTCAACTGTGGTTTTTATGCCCGGTACAGTTGCTTTCTCTGTAAATTGCCAGAAGAGCCAGTCTTCCTCTATTCTTTCACGGTAGAAATTATAATTGGCAATCCAAAACAAATACTCGCTGAATTCTTCTTTCAAAAAATCAGCATAATATCTTTCACCGCTATAAATAATCGGGCGAACTTTGTAGTGCTCTTCTACTTTGAGCAACCAACGTCTCAAGCCTTTTTTCAGACTGTCCAGAGATTGGTTTTTAGGAAGTTTCTCGATGTCTAAAACCGGAGGCAAGTCGCCTTTTTCTAATTTTACGGTTTTAATAAAGAGATTTGCCTGTTCTATTGAATTTTCATTGGGACGATAGTAATGATAAGCCCCTCTGATCATTTTGTTTTCTTTGGCTCCAATCCAATTTCGTTTGAACTGGAAATCTTTTCTGTCTCGGCCCACAGTTGCTCTTATAAACACAAAATCTATCGGGTATTTTTGCTCTAAAGTATCTACGTAAGACCAACTTATTTTTCCTTGGTATTCAGATACATCCACACCAACTGATTTCCCTTCCCGTTTGGCCAGAACCTGAAAGTTCCGAACATCCGAAAGTCGTTTGTCCTCGATTTCTTTTTCTGAAACCTTATGTGATTTAAACCCTAAATAATAGGCCAATCCTCTGCGATAATGATAGGCCGCCGTCAGAAAAAGTCCAATAAAAGCAAAAATAGTCAGGTACCGAAATAATTTACCGATCGAAGAACCTGAATTTGATTTTCGATTGTTATTTGTCCTTTTGGCCGGTTTTCTTTTCATTCAATAAAAACTAACTACTTTTTCAAAAACGTATTGTTTACCACTGATAGTAGTACATAAAAAAGTATAATTACCGGAATCGCACTATACTGAAGTAAAAATAACAGTACAAGACAAATTGACAAAAACACGATTTGAAGCGCGTTCTCTTTTAAGCTCATTTTCTTTACTTTTAAAGAAAACAATGGTATTTCGGCATTCATAATATAAGCACTACATAAAGCGATCACTAACAAAACCCATTGATTAGTCAGAATTTCCAGTACTATCAAAGAATCTGAAAATTTCAATACCAAAGGCAAACTCAAAATAAACAAGGCATTCGCGGGTGTTGGCAAACCAATAAAAGAATCTGTCTGACGTGTATCAATATTAAAATTAGCCAATCTGTAACAAGAACCTAATGTTACTATAAATCCTAAAAACGGAATAAAGGCATTTGTCCCTAAATCGTGTGCACTATTGGTAAATAAAGTAAACATAACATAACCCGGCACAACTCCACTGGTTACCATATCGGCCAAAGAGTCTAATTGCAACCCAAGCGGACTGGAAACTTTAAATAATCTGGCAAAAAAGCCATCGAAAAAATCAAAAAATATTCCTAAACAAACCATGTAAAAAGCCATAAGATAGTTGGCTTCTGAAACATAAACAACTGCTATGCAACCGCAGAAAAGATTGATTAATGTAATTAAATTAGGAATGTGTTTTTTAATATTCATCTGTACTAAATTTTGATAATAGTGAGCAACAAATTTAGTACAATAACTGCATCCAAAACACGTTTTTTAAGGAGTTTTTTGTCTAAAATTTTGAGTTTTGTAATATTTATCAAAATCAACAAATTAGATGATTAAAATATTATATTTTTGATAAAATTTAAAACAGACCCCGGTTTACAAAAAAAATATCCGTTGAAGAAACTTTTCGCGCTTTTACTATTTTGGAGCTCTACTATGCACTATGCACAAACGATTCGAAAATACTCGAATGAGTTTATGAATATCGGCGTTGACGCTGCTGCACTTGGGATGTCAAGCGCTGTTGTATCCTCTACAAATGATGTAAACTCCGTTTACTGGAACCCTGCCGGTCTGACTCATCTCGAAGATCACCAGATCTCCTTAATGCACGCCAATTATTTTGCCAACATTGCGCAATACGACTATATCGGTTATGCGAGTCCGATTGATGACAGAAGTGCCTGGGGAATTTCGATGATTCGTTTTGGTGTTGATGACATTCTGGACACGACCGAACTAATCGACAATCAGGGGAATATTGATTACAACCGAATACGCTTATTTTCAACAGCAGATTATGGTTTTACATTTTCATACGCCCGAAAATTGCCTATAGAAGGATTTCAATATGGGGTAAATGCAAAAGTAATTCGCCGTATTATTGGAAAATTTGCGAACTCGTGGGGATTTGGTTTCGATTTTGGACTTCAGTTTGAAAGAAACGACTGGAAATTTGGTTTAATGCTCCGGGACATCACTACTACTTATAATGTCTGGAATATTGATGAGGAAGAATATAAAAAAATCTCAGACGCTATTCCGGGAGAGAACAATACCTTGCCCGAAAGTACCGAAATCACGTTGCCAAAAGCGCAATTGGGCGTGTCCAGAAAAATAGATTTTCATTACGACTACAGCCTTTTAATTGCGACCAATCTTAATATGCGTTTTGAGCAAACACATGATATTATTTCCTCCAAAATTGTAAGTATCGATCCGGCAGTAGGTTTTGAATTCGGTTATACAGACTTGGTTTTCTTAAGAGCCGGAGCCGGAAATTTTCAGAATGTAACACAATTGGACAATACCGAAAAACTAAGTTTTCAACCGAATATAGGATTAGGATTTAAATATAAAGGTATTCAGGTAGATTATGCTTTGACCGATTTGGGTAATCAAAGTACTGCTTTGTACTCTAATATTTTTTCGATAAAAGTAGATTTAGGTATCTTTAGATAATAATTACAAACCTTTAAACTTCTTAAAATTTTAAATCATGAAGAAAGTCATTTTTAAAATAACGTTTTTTACTTTATTATTATTAAGTTCTACTATTGGTTTTAGCCAAAATGTACCCTTGTCAAAAGAAGCTAAAGTAAGCGTTATTACTTGCGGTCTTGGCAACGAAACGTATTCATATTTTGGACACACTGCCATTCGCGTTTCCGATCCTTTAACCAATATTGATGTTGTCTATAATTATGGTGCTTTTGATTTTAGTACTCCTAATTTTGTTGCAAAATTTACAAAAGGAGATTTGCAGTATTTTGTTATTGCCCACTCGTACGCTGAATTTATTGACAACTACAACTATGAAAAACGAAGTGTTTACGAGCAGGAATTACTTATTTCATCGGATTTAAAACAAAGACTTTTTGACAAACTAAATACAACACTGCTTTCTGAAGATCGTTTTTATACTTATAAATTTATTGATAAAAACTGCACTTCGATGGTTGTAGATGTAATCAATACCACTTTAGGAAAAAACACGATTACCAAAAAAGGCGACACTGATATCACATACAGATCAATACTGTATCCTTATTTTGACGGACATTTTTATGAAAAGTTAGGAACGAGCATTATTTTCGGAACCAAAGTTGACCAATTGGGAACCCGCATCTTTTTACCGTTTGAATTGAAAAACAGTTTAGAAAAAACTACTTTTCAAAATCGTCCTTTGGCCAGCGCAAGTAAAACACTTTTGAGTTTTGAAAAAGAAACACCAACATCCTGGTGGAACAACATTTACACTTACCTTATTGTACTTGCCTTTGTAATTTTAGTACACAACAGGATAGTAGACAAAATCTATCTTTTAATTTTGTCGTTAATGGGAATCTTTTTTGTTTCTGTTGGATTTTATTCTTTTCATCTGGAACTATCGATGAATTATAATGTGCTTTTATTCAGTCCGCTGTTGTTGATTCTACTATTTCTTTCTATAATCAAAAACAAAAAATGGACTTATCGTTTTACAGTTTTACATCTGCTTTTTCTAATCGTTTATACCATCTTCATGATCAATAAAGCACATTTCTTTATTGTTTTGCCAATGATACTAACGAGTGGCTTTGTTTTAGTACGAGTAGCAATCCGAAACAAAAAACGGATTCCTATTATCATCTAAATTACTGTCCGCGATAAAACACAATTGTGGTAATGGTTTTAAACGTAATACTCAAATCCAGAAAAACACTTCTGTGTTTGATGTAATACAGGTCATATTGTAATTTTATCAGACTTTCTTCTATCGATTCACCATAAGAATAATTGACTTGTGCCCAACCGGTAAGGCCGGGTTTTATAACGTGTCTTGTTTCATAAAAAGGCATTCTCTGGGCAATTTCATCCACAAAAAACGGACGTTCGGGTCTTGGTCCAATTACGGCCATATCTCCTATAATAACATTGAAAAACTGTGGTAATTCGTCTATTCTGGATTTGCGCATAAATTTTCCAAACGGAGTAACACGTCTATCCCCTGAAGTTGCAAAAGCCACTCCATCAGATTCTGAGTTTTCGACCATTGTTCTAAATTTGTATATTTTAAAAACAACTCCATTTTTACCTACTCTTTCCTGGGTGTAGAACAAACTCCCTTTATTCCCAATCAAATTTCCGATAAAAATGAAAGGAATAAAAATACAGCAGATTATCAGTCCAACGAACGAAAAAAAGAATTCGAAAAAACGAACCTGAAACAAATACAACTTATTGTTATTGCTTCGGCTAAAAGGGAAAAACCGATAAAAATCTCTTGAAATATAATGTACCGGAATACGCTGCGTTTTGCTTTCGTAAACTTGTGTATACTCCCGAATTATGTTTCCGCCTTCTAATAAATGAAGTAGCTTCTGGTACAACTCAGTTGTTATTCCATCCGTATTCTGGGAGGCTATCACAATCTCTGAGATATTATGTTTAGAAACAAAATCTTCCAGATCTTCTCTTTTGATTTTTTTTACGTAATGAAAACCCAAATCCTCCTGAACAACCGAATCTGAGTTTACGAAACCCACAATTTTATAATGAGGATCAACATTTTCAAGCCCTAAAACCAATTCTTCGACCTGATTCTGATTGCATATTAAAACTACGTTCTGTACAAATCTGTGAGAAGCCAAAAAATAAACATACAGGTATCTCCAGGCTAATAATGAAAAGAGAATTGCAAAATAAAATACCACAATTGCGATTCTGTGTTTCGGTAATTCCGGCGATAAAATCGGGGTCAGCAAATACACAATTACTGTTGTACTGGTAGTAAATATAGTACTCTTAAGAATCTGAAGCTGGTTGCTTGCGACCTGTAAATTATACATTTCGAAGATAGATCCGAACATGTAAATGTAAAAAATCAATACAATTTCCCAGTAATAATTTGCGCTTGAAAACTCAAAATACTTAAAATCAAAAGTAACACTCAACAAAAAAAGTGCACTTAAGACCGAAATAGCATCTAAAATATGAAGTAGTACTTTCCGTTCCGATATTTCGAAATGAATTTTATTATTTAAAAACATTTATTCTATAGTTTAATTTGGGGTAATTAACTCGCAACAAATGTATTATAAAAAAAAGGATTTAATCCAGTGAATGTTCAGGTTTTTCAGGAATGTTAATTTGAACAGAAAGCAGCGCTAAAGCATATATAAAGGCCGGAGCTGCCAATCGCATAGCCGCGTGATTAATTGTTAATAGCCAAAACGCCCAAAATGAAAGCACAAATACATTTTGACGGTTATTTACAAAAAACAATAACGGAGTAAACAATAAAATCAGTAAATCTATTATGCCTAAAGTCCCGTGTTCAGCCATCATCCTGGTTATCTCGTTATGAGAAGCCGCTTCAATACCTGTTTCTTCTTCTCTGATTTCTTTATTCTTTCCTACCCCTACTCCCAGAATAGGATTATCAAGAAACATTTGAAATTCGGAAGCGATAAGAACTTCTCTACCCGATAATTTACTCTTTTTCTCTCTTCCTGCTGCATCCTGATTAGCATATCTTTTATTAATCAATCCACTGGTTTGCATTGACGAGTATCCCCAGACCCCTACTCCTGCCAGAAATGTAAGGATGATTACTAAACCAACTTTCGCCTTAGACTTTGCATTTCCTTGTTTGTACAAGACAATTAGAAGCAAAACAATCATTACAATACCGGTCATTACCCCTCCTCTTGAAAAAGTAACAATTCCCCTAAAAGCAAAAACGAGGACAAGAAAACCGTTAACCGCTATGAGCAACTTACTTTTAGAGTTCAATAATAGTTGTACGAAAAACACAAAAATTCCTAAGCCTAAAATAGTTGATACCTGATTGGGGCCAAATCCACCTGAAGTTGCAAAATTAGAATCTGTTCCTCTTACAACATCCTTCACACTTGGAGAATACATAAAAAGATAAGCAGCAATAGAAACCAGAGGCAGAGCCAAGGCCGTTATCACCACCTTTAATCTGTCGAAAGTTATTCTTCTCTGAAAACAGTAAATAGACGAAATCCCTAAACAAACTGGTCCCGAAATATTAAAAACAATTGCTTTCCTGATGTCTGTATCCATATTTAAGGAAAAAACAGATAAAATCACACTTGGAATAAGTAAAATAAAAAAGATCCAGTAGATAAATGCCCGGTTCGAAAAACCGGAATAGATGATCCCAATAAACATAAAGAGTATAACAGCATATTTACCAAATTCATTTAAAATAGCACCGTTTGTCATCCTTAAAAACACCTCAACTGTAATAACATATGCCGACATTATCAGAACTTCATTATTTTTGTTTTTATTTTTCACTATGTAAATAAGTCCAAAAGTGCAGATTGACAAAGCGTATATCTTTGAGGTAAACGGTAAAATAAAAACCAACACAGCAATTGCTGCATGAATGACGAGAAGGTATATGTATATTAGTTTCGGGTTTTTCATTGGTATTTTAATTGGTATTTTTCACCACAAAATTAGTTGAAGATTGCAACCAAAAAATATATTCTTTTATTATTGCATCTTCACTATAATCTGACAGGATTCTTTTATTCAAATTCAACCCCATTTCTGTTCTTAAATTTGGCTGTTCTATCAAGATTTGAATGGCTTCGATAAATTGATTGCTATTATTAGATTCAATAATCTGTCCTTCCTTTTCAGAAGTAATCACTTTGGAAATCTCGCCTACATTTGTTGCAACAGCCGGTAATTTGTACAATCCATATTCCAGAACGGCTAAAGGAAGCCCTTCAGAAAAAGAAGGCAGGACCGCAATATCACATTGTTCTAAAGCACTGCCCACATTTTTTACAGCACCGTAAAAAAAGACGGTATCCTGAAGTTTAAATTCGGCTACCATTTTATTTAATCGGTCCGCATATAAATCTTTAAAATCTTTGCCGAATAGATGAAAACTCCAGTCCGGAAATTTATCTTTTATTGAACGGGCTACATTTAACAGTAATTCATAATTCTTTTGAGGACGTAAGTTCGCAACACAAATAATTCTCTTTCCCTCGGATCCAAATAAGGATATTTTTTCATTTAAAATTACTGACTTCTCAATAAAATTAGGAAGAAATATAATATCAGGACAAAACAAATACGATGCTGCCCACTTTTCTAATGCAGTATTCACTGAAATAATACCCTTAAAAAAAACAGAGCCAAATTTAAGACTTAAGCTCTTTCTTAAAGTTAGATCCTGAGAGATTCCATAATGATCGTGCCAGATAATTTTTACTCTCGGAAGCGTTATTTTTGCTAAAACAGCAATAAAAAAAGAAGAACTATGCGCATGAATAATATCAATTTTGTTGTTCTTCAGATACTTTCTCAGCTGAAAAACAGCTTTAAAATCTACACTCTTTTTTCTCTTTAAAAATAAATAAGACACTTTTTCGTCTATCTGACTTAAAAGCAGCCCTTCTTTCCGGGTTGCAATTAATCCCGAAAAAGTAATTTTCTTAGCCAGAGCATTAGCATAATTTACTGCCATTCTCTCTGCTCCACCCGTTTCTAAAGAGTCTATAAGCTGTACAATTCTCATTCTGTGAGTATCTTTTTAATCTCCGTTTCAAAAACAGTTGTAGTATAATTCTGTGACCATTCCAGTGCCAGCTTGCTTTTGGAAAAAAAAGCTTTTTCATTCTCCAGTATTTCTTCCAGTTGAATTACATCTTTCTCTAAATCCATATCCAACAAAATCCCTCTGTTTCCATAATCGAGCATAAAAGGAACGCACGAAACTTTGGTTGCAACAGGTACGCATCCCCAAAACATACCTTCGGCTATCGCTTTAGGCCAGCCTTCACTTTTAGATGGCAGTACTACAAAATGACTTTTTTTATATGCTTTTTTTATGATATCCTGGTTTTGGTTACCGTGCAATAAAACATGGTTTTCTAATTGATTTACTTTAATATAGTCCCGTAAAATCTCTTTTTCAACTCCTTCTCCATAGATATTCAAAACGACGTTTTTACCTTTTTTAATCAGTTTCTCCGCCAGTCGTATTGCGTACATCGGATTTTTACCTTTAACTAAGCTTCCGACGAAAATCAATTCTATTACTGGATCAAGGCTTGGTTTTTCTATGCTTTCCTTCTCAGATACTGAATAGGTCGCTGTAAAAAAGGGCTTTATATTTTTAGATTGGTTTTCCCAATCTCCGTAAACCAAAACCTGCATATTTTTGGTCAAAAAAATATTGCTTAAAATATATTTTTGTATCCGATACGCCAACGGTTGTTTGCTTTTTGGATCCCAATTACCTGCATATTTGGCTGTTTTTGTTTTATTCGGAAATAAAATCTGCACCAGACATCCCAACAAACCCATATTTCCCGGACAACGCAAATGAATGTGATCTGCAGTTTGCATTGCTTTATAAATCCTCCACGATACCAAGGGCAAAAAAAGAAGACTCCTTAAAATACCAACAGGCGTAGTTAATGCCAAAGCAGGCACTTCCTGAAAATTAAGCTCGGGGTGTTGATAAGCCAAATCAATGTTGCCGACTTTATCTTTAAGTAAAGGAGCGACAATACTGACCTGATCTACATATTTAAACCAAATATTCATCTCCCAGACATACGGACCATAGCCGTACAAATGAGTCTCTTCCTTTTTATGGAGAACATGGGTGATGATTGTAAAATTCATAGATTCTGAGCTTTTTCTGTGAAAGAAAGGGTTCTTTTAAATAGTATTCCGGATGCAATTGGATTTCCCTTACTTTCTTTCGATTATTTTTTTCATCATTGCGCTATAGGTTTCAACACCAAATTTTTCTACAAATGTTTTCCTTGCCTTAATCCCCATCTCATATTGATTTTCAGCACTGTTTTCTACTCTTTCAAAAAGCAAAGCCATTTCTTCTCTAGTAGGATTAAATTTAAAGCAATCTATCCCCTCTTCCAGTTCTGTAGAAAGTCCTGTGGTATTTGAAATTAGCAAAGGAGTCTGATTCATCATCGATTCTAAACCCACTGTTGGTAAATTATCAAATTTGGAAGGTATAATAGTATAATGACTTTCATTGAGATATTTATCAATTTCATTATAAGTTAAGGCCCCAACAAAATTAATCTTGACATCGTTACCTATTAATTCCTCAATTTGCTTGTGCTGACTACCGCTGCCTGCAATATTCAAAATAATTTTTGATGTCTTAAATTTCTCTTTATAAACTAAAAAAGCATGAATTAAATCAATAACTCCTTTTGATGGTTCGAGCCGCCCTAAATAAGATACTACAATAGAGTCTGAATTTAAAGTACTTTTTCCATTAAATCTGTCTTTCATCGGATTCACAACTTTTATTCCTTTTGTGCAGCCAAAATAGTGTTCCAGATCCTCTTTGGCTAAGTCCGAAGGACAAATAACCTGATCTGCAAACCATTTATAAAGCAGTTTCTTTCTGTATTTTTTGAAATTCCTTTTCAAAGAGGAACTCGAAACATCTTGCTGAATCTGAGTAGACAATGTATGATAATAGGGAAATGTTTTAATCTTACCCAGTGAAAGTATTTTAGATACTATGGTGGTGATATTAACATTTACAAAATGGCTTATTAGTACAGTTGGCCTGTATCTCCAATAGAGTTTAGCGAACCAAAGCGCATCCTTAAATTTCACAGGTCTGTTTGCTGTTGGCCAGGAATAAACGGAAAGCTCTCCTTCTCCGATATTTTCTTTGAAGGGTTTGTTAAAAAAAGGGTTGTGCGAAATAAATACAACATTATTGCCCGCACGTGTTAAATCACGAGCTAAATAATAACTCATAAAAGAAAATGAACTTTCGGTATAATTATGTGCTATTAAAATTGTTTTCATTTATTCGTTACCTAAAATTCCCATCTTATAAAAATCAATATTCTGAAGAACAATATTCTCTAAACCATATTTTTCAAGTACAACTTCTCTGGCCTTTTTCCCCATTACAATTGATTTTTCCTTGTTATCAAAAGTCCAAATAATCTTTTGAGCTATATCTGCTGGGTTATGTGGGTCACATAACAAGCCTGTTTTATAATTTTCTATTGTCTCGGGCCCGGGGCCTAATTTGGTAAAAACAACGGCTTTTCCCATAGCCATCGCCTCCGGTGCGACTAGCCCCTGTGTTTCCATATGAGACGGGAATACACAAACTGTAGCTTCTGAATACACTACTGGTATATTTGTATATGGAATTGCTCCATGAAAATGAATGTCTTTTACAAGCTCTCCTAATTGCGGCAACTCTTTTTCTTTCAATAGCTGCAGGTAAGAACTACCGTCAGGAAAAAACCAATCTCTGCCATATATTTCTAAAGTTGCCTCAGGGTATTCTTTTTTCACCAATGGAAAAGCTTGTATTAACTGACGAATTCCCTTCTTCTCGCAAACCGTACCTACAAAGACAATTTTCGATTCAGGAACTTCTTTTACTATTGGCTGAAACAATGTTGTGTTTATCGGGTTGTTAATATAGGCAATAGCTTTCCCATTATAACTTAAATATTTTTCGGTGTGCGTTTTTACATATTGAGAAACGGCAATAAAAGCATCGCTATTTTTAAACGATCGATTCTCTTGAAATCCTTTCCATTTATTGATTTTTCTATTTTCGCTTTCCGCAAAAAAATGATGACCTCCGTGAAGTCGGATGATGTATTTTATAGTCTTTATTTTACTGATAAAAGCAAGACCTAACTCAGAAGACTCCACTATATTGATCGGATTATCTTGGTGAATTTCTTTTATCTTTTTGTTAATTGCTTTAAAATTAAAATACCAGGAAATCATTTTTAAAGTACTTCTTTTTAAACGATAGACATGCACACCGTCTACAATTTCGGTCTCGTCATTTAAAGTATAATTAATCCCAATTACCGAAACATGAATTCCTCTTTTCACCAATGCTACAGCCAGAGTCTTTACAAAACTACCTATCCCGCCATGAGGGAATCCTTCTTTTGGATATTCATTTGTTAAAAAACAGATGTGCATTTTAATTGGCTTTAATGATTTCCCTTATTCTCATTGAGGCATTTTTATAATCTTCCAGTACTGTTTTTTTCCATTCAATCATCTGCGAGCTACAACTCTTTTGAAGCGTTAGCTTTTCTACAATTTCCGCTTTATTGTTCAGCCAAATTACGGCATCTTTATTAGGCATACTCTTGAAATGCTGAAATTGATAAATCGTTTTTACCGACCAATCCCTCACATTTTTAATTGGCTGATCGTAATTAATAAAGACACAAGGTTTGCCGAACATGGCAAAATCAAAAGCCATAGTCGATCCAACATTCACCACTATATCCGAGTAAAAAGCAGTGCTAACCAACAACTTCACATCGTCAACCGATGGATATACTGTACTCCATTCATCTGTAGTATTAAAATACCACAAAGGAGCGGCTTCTTTTATCAAATCTTTATATTTATGTACAACAGCATCATATCTGCCTGAAAAATCTACCGGACATCTTCTGAACAAAATTTGATATTCATCCTGTAAATTAGCTTTTATCAATTCTTCAGCAATATCATTTAAGTACGCCGGATCATCGGGAGATGTCTTTGTATCATCACCGGAAAAGCAAATGATTTTTTTATTTAAATCTAAATTATAGCTCTTGTAAAAAGTCTCTTTGTCAATACTGTTTTTTTTCTCTTCGTAAAACTCAAATTGAGAAGTTCCAGTAATAGCAATCTTTTCTGATGGAATTTCAGGATAATACAGCTCTAATTCTTTTTTCATGTAAGCGGACCATACCAAATAATTATCTGCTCTTAACGCCATTCTTGCCTTTGGCAAATTATCCCAGGAATAAATTACAGTTGCTGTCTTAATTCCCAGATCGGTCGCAGCGGCAAATATAGTGGCTACTTTCAGCGCACGTTGGTGCGAGCAAAAAACAGTTTTTGGCTGTACCTCTTTTAGTATATTTTTTACCTCATCGTAAAAAATATTCTGACGGATTGCTTTTTGGTATTTTTCTTCTAATTTGAGAATATTGGAGTATTCTTTAAAAAAAGGAGCTGCCATCTCAATTAGTTTATAAAAAACCTTTTTCGAAAATGTCTTTTGATTCCAATTCCAATTGGTCAATAAGGAAGTGTTTTTTACTTTTTGAGTATTATAATAGAGTCTGGAAAGGCAAATTAATTCTCTTAAAAATTTCTCTTTAGCAGATTCTTTGTAAGCCGGAATAGTAATTTCGTCATCAATTGTTACATTATCTTTAATCGCATTTACCGTTTCAGGATCAAAATTATGAAACAACACTAAATCCTCTTCCATATCTTTAAAGACATTAGAATACAGATAATTTCTAATTCCGACTCCATCGGGAAAGAGCAATAAAATTTTATCCTTCTCCATTCAAAAATTCAATCATTAACTTATAATTCTTAAAACTGGTCTGGTTACTTTTTACCAAAAAAATCATTTATAATTCTCGCCGTAAAAATCTTTGCTCCGGTATCGTTCATGTGTCCACAGGATGAGAAATACTTGTCTTCGACTACTACATTTTCATAATTATGAATTTCAGGATAGGCCTTTTTTACTTTGTCGAAATAGTTCATTCCTTTAACATTCTCGCACATTGGTGTCATTACCGCTATAAAATTAATGCCATTGGCTTTGCAGATATCCTTAATCTCTTGGTAGTATTTATTATGAGGCAGTGGATTCAGATTAACAATATTGTTTTTCATATTCCCGTTTTTTGTTTTGAACAAAGGGTAATATCCTGAATTATCCAGCATGGATGTTTTTTTATGAATTGCCGTAAAAAAAGCCTCTCTAAATCCAATTTTGCCATCGTACTTTATATAGCGATAAAAAGGCAGGTAATACAACTCATTGAAATCTTTTTCGTTTTCAAAATGTTTTTTTATCGTTTCAGAATTGTGAATGTAGGGTAAAAACAAGGCCGAAATCCCCTCGGACTTCTCCTCTCCGGAAAGATTTAAATCGGCTTCTAAGATTACATTCTTAATCACATATTTTCTTTCGATCATCAATTTTAACATCAATGAAGCCTCAAACAAATGTCCCCCGCTCATTCCGTAATTAAATGTTTTCAATCCTTTATCCTCAAACATTTGTGGGACAAAATGGTTATTGGCACGAGAAGAGCCTAGGATTACGACATCATATTTTTTAGCTTCAGAATTTACAACCGTTTCGACCTTACCACGGTTTTTTGATTGCATAAAAACAACGGTATACAATCCGTCCAGTATAACCGCTACAAGAGCTGTTACGAATATAATTTTGACTGTATAAATTAAAAAATTCTTCATTAAAACTGAAAATATATAAATTCTTTATAATCTGAATAGGTTCCGAAAGCTAGTATAGCCACGATGGCCAATGCCAATTTAAGCATGCTTCTTTTTCCAGAAAGTGGTTCAATTTTGTTCCTGTTATTCCATTCAACCAAAACAAACAAGCCAATCATTACTAACAATTCGTAGCTGTAACGTTCGTTATCTAAATATTGAAAGCTGAAATCTCTGTTTGTAACTATTCTTTTTAAATAAGAAACTGCGTCTGTAATAGATCTGGCTCTAAAAAACACCCAAGCAACACAGGTTAGTAAAAAAGTATAAAGAATACTCATTAGTACTTTTACGGAATCGAAATTGAATTTCAGCTGAATTGCATCCATATTATTGCGGTTACTGTTTGACAAAAGTAAAGGCAGGAAATACACGGCGTTTATAAATCCCCAAACTACATAAGTCCAATTGGCTCCGTGCCAAAATCCGCTGACCACAAAAATGATGAATGTATTTCTGATTTTCATCCCAAGACCGCCTTTGCTTCCTCCCAATGGAATGTATAAATAATCGCGAAACCAGGACGATAAAGAAATATGCCAGCGACGCCAGAACTCGGCAATATCTCTGGAAAAATAAGGATAATTAAAATTTCGTAACAAGTCTAAACCAAACAATTTCGAAACTCCCAATGCGATATCGGAATAGCCTGAAAAATCTCCATAAATTTGAAATGCAAAATATATGGCTCCCAAAATAAGAGAGAACGAATTCATTCCTGTATAATTATCAAAAATAGCATTGGCATAGGTTGCACAGGTATCTGCAATAACTACTTTTTTTACCAGACCCCAAATGATTTGATAAACACCTTCTTTTGCCAGTTGAAAATTAAACTCTCGTTTTACTTTTACCTGTGGCAGTAAGTGTGTGGCTCGCTCTATTGGTCCTGCCACTAAAAGCGGAAAATAGCTTACAAAAAGAGAATAATCTATAAAATTGTATTCTGCTTTTATTCTTTTGTAATAGATATCAATAACATAGGATAGTCCGTGAAAAGTGTAAAATGAAATTCCTACCGGAAGTATAACCTCTAATAAAATCGGACTTGCCTTAACTCCCGCCGAACTTAATAATTCTGCGAAAGAAGCTGCAAAAAAGTTGTAATATTTGAAAATCCCCAGAAATCCTAAATTGACTAAAATACTAAGCCAAAACCAGAATTTTCGGCTTTTTTCAGATCTTCCTTTTTCGATCTGAATACCGGTATAATAATCCAGAAATGTAGAGAAAACCAATAAAAACAAAAATCTCCAGTCCCAACACGAATAGAAATAATAACTCGCTACGATCAATAAGGCATTTTGGGTGCTTTTGGTTTTATTGAAAACAAACCAATATAGAAAAAAGACGATTGGTAAAAAAATAGCAAACGCTAAGGAGTTAAAAAACATAAATTGAATTAATTATTAAAATGCAAATGCTATTTATTTATGGCTACAATGAATTACTTAAACCACTTGGTAGTGAAATCATGAATCGAAATATAAAAATCTCCTACGTTTTCTTCTACTTTATCGGGGCTCCAATTCCACCATTGTATTTTTTTCATTTTGTCGATGGTATCGAGATCATATTTCATTTTTACAATTGCTCCGGGAATTCCTCCAACAATTGCGTAATCCGGAACATCTTTTGTAACCACTGTACCTGCCAAGATTGTAACTCCGTCTCCAATTTTTACATTGGGCAAAATTATGGCATTCATTCCAATCCACACATCATTGCCGACTATGGTTTTACTTTCCTCTGTTCTAATATTTCTTTTAAAATCAGACTGGGTACTGCTACCGATCGGTAACTCTTTATTGACAAGGTGATTGAAGTGCGGATAACTTGTGACCTCACTTATCGTATGATGCCCTGAATCTAATATAAAATTCACATCATTGGCTATAGAACAGTATTTTCCAATTTCTAATGCTGAATTTTGATGCCATTGCCAGACAAATGCTCCATTATGATAGGTTTTATAGCCTATAGAAACATTTTTAGCCTTATGCAAATAGGTTTTATTTTGACCTTTTAAAAAGTCAAAATATCCCTTTCCCAGGATTGTCCACGCTATTCTTCGAAAAAACTGTTTCATTTTACTTTTCCTTAGCTTGATAGTTCATTTAATTGAAAGGCACTCGTATTCCAAAATAAAACAACGCTGTTATTTTCAAAACCAAATTCACAAAAAATGGCAGACGCAAAATTTCGTAACCCAATCCCCGCGTATCCTAAACTAAAAACCTTATTGTTTCTCATTAAAAATCTTTAAACTGCTTTTGGTGATTCAGCTGCCAAATATCGTTTTTCTTTAGTGAATCCAAAAACAATTTGCTGCTATTTCCTTGTCCAAAATCAGTAGTAGAAGCCTGAACTTCGTGAGAATCTATAACCGATAATGCTTCTTTTATACTTTCGGAAGCATAATCTGTATTGATAATGTCGGCATGAACGGCCCTATTCTGCTGACGGGTTCCGATATTAATGATTGGAATTCCATAATAAGGTGCCTCGCGAATTCCGGCGCTGCTGTTGCCTATAATAAACTGGCTGTTTTTTAGCAAGGTTAGAAAGTATTCAAAACGAAGAGATGGGAAAATTCTGAATCTTGTATTTTGTTTTAACTTTTCATAGGAATCTAAAATAAATTGACTCCCTAAATCATTATTTGGAAAAATGACAATATAATTATGATCATCCGCCAGTAAACAATCGACAAAAGTAGCTGCATATTCTTTCATGGATTGAAATTCCGTCGTTACGGGGTGAAACATCACAATGGCGAATTCCTGAAACGGAATTTCATAATATTTCTTGGTGATCTCTAAATCGGGTAGTGTATCAGAGAACATAATATCAATATCGGGCGAACCTATAGCAAAAACAGATTCTTTTATTTCTCCCATTTGAATTAATCTTCTCTTGGCCTCTTTATTCGACACAAAATGAATGTGACTTAATTTACTAACACTATGACGGATTAATTCATCAACGGTTCCTGAGACTTCTCCTCCTTCAATATGAGCGACCAAAATATTATTTAAAGACCCTACGATAGCTCCTGCAAGTGTTTCTACACGATCACCATGTACCACAATCATATCGGGGTTGATCTTTTTACAGTAATTGGATAAACCTTCGATTGTTTTGGCCAAAGTTAAATCCATTGTGGTTTCGTGCGTGTGATTTTCGAAAGTAAATACATTCTTAAAATTACAGCGCTCAATTTCGATTAAGGTATACCCATAAATTTCCTGCAGATGCATTCCGGTCACAAAGACATAAACTTCAAATTCCGGCTGTTCTTCCAGAATTGAAATCAGCGACTTTATTTTACCAAAATCGGCTCGGGTTCCGGTTAGGAAAAGGATTTTTTTCATTAATTCGAAGCTTTCTTTTTGGACTGTTTTTGAATTTCAATTTTGGCTTTCAAAAGCAAGAATTCACGATTCATTGATTCAAAATATTTTTTGGTATTGGCAAATAGTATATTCTTTAAAAACGAACCCCAAATAACGGTTGTACTGAGAAACTCTTTTTGTCGTAATACATTCGAGGCAATGGTTTCGTTTTTATATCTCGCAATATTTCCTTTTACCGTCCTTTTTATGAAATAAAAATAAGTTTCGTTCAAATCTATTATTTGAAAGTCGTTCTTAACTACCCGGTCGGACCATTCTTTATCTTCAATCGCAACGAGCTCTTCATTAAACTTAAACTGCGCCCACACTTCTTTATTTATTAAAGCACAGGCGGCCATTAAACCACTATCAAGAGGTTCTAGTACTTTAAAATTATTTTTTACTGCTCGCTTATAATTCTCTATACTATTAATATATCTTATTCCTGCTATATTTTCATTGGCAGTTAAAGCAGCTAACGTATTTTTAAAGAAACTCGTGCCAACCGGAATTGCATGGGCACTTAACAATAAAACATATTTGGTTATCGCAGCTTCGATCCCCACATTTATTGCTCTGCCGTAGGTAAAGTCTTTTAGATTTACCACCCTGCAATTGTATTTTAAGGCTATCTCTACGCTATTGTCTGTCGAATAATTATCTACAATTATAATTTCTTTATAGTCTCCGGAATATACATTTGTAATAATAGACAAAATATTCTCAAGAGCTTTTGCCTCATTTTTATTTCTAATAACAATAGATATCATAGCTTTTTTTAGTGTTGAAAATCAGAAAAATCTAACTGCTCATCGTTTTCTATATCTCTTGTTGCCACTTTTCCAATTAGATCACTAAAATGTTCTGCCAGAATTTTTCCTGTACCGGGACGTTTTACCCAGATATTCTCTTTTGATAATTTTTCTCCTTTTTTAATTGGTGCAATCGCGCAAACTGTTGCAAAAGCAAAATCTATAGTTACCTGCTCCTCTAGTGCCGGTTTTTTTGTTCCCCCGCGCATTAAAGCAATTTCGGCACTCGAAACAATTAATTCACCACAAGCTTTTTCATCCATACTGCAAACAATATCCGGACCTGTGCGTTGCATATGATCTGTAAAATGGCGTTCTAAAATACTGGCTCCAAGAGCAACAGCTCCCAAACAGGCATTATTATTTAAGGTATGATCACTCAATCCGAAAACTTTATCAGGAAATGCCTCATGCAATTCGGTCATGGCTCCATAACGAACCAAATGAATTGGTGTTGGATATAGGTTAGTCGTATGCAACAAAGCAACGGGAATCGCATGTTTATCAAAAATAGCCACCGCTTTTTGAATACTTTCAATCGTATTCATACCTGTGCTCAAAATAACCGGTTTCCCAAAAGAAGCAATATGTTCCAGTAGGGGATAATTGTTACATTCTCCTGAACCAATTTTATAAGCCGGTATGTCAAATTTCTTTAATCTTTCTGCTGCTGCCCGTGAAAAAGGTGTTGAAATAAAGATCATGCCTTTACTTTCAACGTAATTTTTAAGTTCCAGTTCCTCCTCTTCATTTAAAGAACAACGCTCCATGATTTCATAAATAGAAACATCTGCATTACCGGGAATTACTTTTTTGGCAGCACCACTCATTTCGTCTGCAACAATATGCGTCTGGTGTTTTACAACCTCAACTCCTGCTCTATGTGCTGCATCAACCATTTCTTTGGCAACCTCAAGAGATCCTTCGTGATTAATTCCGATTTCGGCAATAACTAAAGGTGGAAAAACCGTTCCGATTTTTCTACCGGCAATTTCTATGTATGGATTCATAAAATGAATTGTTTTTATTGTTGTAATCGTTTTTGAAACAGATATTCCGCATAATCCAAATCTTCCGGAGTATCAATATCAACTTGTGCAAAAATATGATTTACTTCGAACGGAAATGCATTTTCTGAAATAATAATATCATTCAAAATTAAGGATGCTTTTGTGATGTATAACAATCCATTTTCGAAGAAAAGAGGCTCTAAATCCTGACTCCGTTGTCCAATAGTATAATTAAACGGAGTAAACTTTTTATTAGTGATTTTTCCAAATTTCTGATGATTTCTGGTCACTGTAAATAGACTGTCAACGTTTTCTTTTTGATAGGCTTTGAAAGTTTCTGCTAACAAATTCCCTGGGCGCAACGGATTAGTGGCTTGCAGTAAAATTACGTTTTCGATGTCATTACTTTCAATAGATTCCAAAACATGTTTTAATGCTGAAACAGTGGGCTCTAAATCACCTGAAATTGCGGCAGGTCGATCAATTACCTTTGCTCCAAACTGCAGGGCTGTTTTTTTTATTTCGACATTATCTGTCGAAACATAAATTTCGTCAATTATGGTATCGTTTTGCTGAGCATATAAAATAGAATGTACTATTAAAGGCAATGTTCCAAAAATCTGAATGTTTTTATCCGGAATTCTCTTTGAACCTCCCCGAGCGGGAATAATAGCTATAGTTTTCATAATTTTTTTATTTTTATCAAACTGCATTTTCAGAAAGTGCCAACCTTTTTTCTTTGATTTCAATTGGTTTAAAATTGGTTTCTCAAGATAAATATAAGTTATGGAAGAAACCAAAATCAGCATACCTGATATGCAATACTTACAAGGCTCTTCATTAAATCTAATCTATTACTTAATTTTATTGTTTTGTAATTACTTCCAAGATCAAAAAAACACTCTAAATTCAAGGCCAGAGCTGTCAAGAGGCATTTTTTATCTGAAGGGCAGCCTTATTTCGAATTCTTATTTTACTTTGAATTGGTTTCTCCAAATAAATATAAGCTACTGAAGAAAAGACTATCAAGATAAAAAGCCTTAGAAAAAAGACAATTGTTGGATCACTAATATGCAGGTATTTGTTAACACTATAAGCACTTATTAAAGCATAAATCGGATGTTGTAAAATATAAATTCCAAAACTAATTTCTCCCAAGAATACAAAGACTCTATTCCTGAACAGCTTTGTTATGATTCCATTGTTTAACGAAATAAAAAACAGCATCGGAATGAAAAGCACTGCTAATAATCCATTATGAAAATTTAAACCTAGTGGAAATTTTAATCCCAAAATTAATAAAGCGACCAATATCAGAAGGATGAAATCATAGTTGCCTTTTTTCTCTTTTAAATTTCTAATAAAAAACAATCCGGCGAGGTTCCCGACTAGAAATTCATTCAAATGCAGTAACGGATTGTATTTCAAAACATCCTTGATAATGCTTAATTGATTTTCTTCGTACCTGAAAAAATACAGCTGAAAGATGATCTGGCTCAAAACCCAAAACAAAACAATAACGACCGTAATTCTTTCCAAGGTCATTTTTTTGAGGAATCTATTGAATACAAAAGGAAAGATGGCATAAAAAAGTAATTCAACAGACAGCGACCATCCTGGCGGATTAACAGATAAAACTTTGTCTGGAATCCAGGCCTGAATCATAAAAACATTTAAGAACAAACCCCAATAGTCTATATTTTTTTCTCTGAATTGCAGTAAAAGCATAATCAGTATAGCCAAAAAATAAAGTGGATAAATCCTGGCCAGCCTGTTTTTTAAATAATCTCCCGCTGAAATAAAAGCTTTATTTCCATAGGCCAGTATCATTACAAAACCTGATAAAATAAAAAAATAACTAACACATACGTCAGCATTGCGAAATATAAAAGCAATATTCTCATTGTAGAAAGGGAAGCTTTTTCCACCGTAATGAAAAACAACAACTGAAACTGCAGCCAGAAATCTGGTAAAGGTTAACTGCTCTATTCTCATAATGCTATTTGACTGTTTGCCAGTCTGCATTTTGCCTGATCAATAATCTGGTTCATTTTTATATTCCAATTCTCCATAGCATACAATTCATTTGAAAATTCAGGAAGCTTAATATTTCCCTCTAAAAATGCATTTATTGCCGTTTCCCATTCTGAAATAAAATGAGGATTTTCGATTAGCTTTCCAAGTTTCCCGTAGTGCAGCACTTCCGGAACACCCCCAAAAGCAGATGCAATGCAATAATTCCCACAATGCAAAGCTTCTATCAGGCTAAGCCCAAAACCTTCCTGACATAAAGTAGGGAAAAGATAACAATCAGAAGCCTGATAATATTTTGGAAGTTCTTCGTTTGGAATTTTCCCCAGAAAAACCACTCCCTCCATTTTTTGTCTTGGATCGCAACCAATCACAACTAATTGTATTTTCTTTTCAACGGAATAGATTTTTCTCCAAACCTCTAAAATTAAGTCCAGTCCTTTTTTTGGTCGGTCTTGCGAACACCAAACGAAGGTTTTTTTATTGCCAAAGCCTAATTCTTCTTTTAATTTTATTTTTTCGGTTTCAGAAACTTTCTTAAACTTCTTTGTATCAATTCCGTTATTTAAAATTGAAAAATGGCTTGGAAGTATAATATTGTTTTTTTGATGCGCTTTATAACTGTCCATCGTTAACAAGATCATTTCATCAATAATTTCGTAAAAATCCTGACCAGAACCTGATTTTGTATAGGGTGAAAAACCGTGGTAAAAAAACTGGATGTAACATTGTTTCTCAATTCCTTTTGAAACAAGATGTTTTCTAAGTGACTTAACCATTCCATAATTATCAACAACCTGGATGATATATTTTTGCTTGGGGTCAATTATTTTATCAAGAGCCACAAAATATTCCAGATTTTTACACTTCAGAAATTTACGTTGCAATTTGTGCCAGAACGTAAGTTTTGCAAAATGGTATTGTATTCCATCAAACAATTTTTGCGGTTTCGGACATATGATATAATCGATTTTATGATTGTTCTCGAGGTAATTTTTATACAGAGTCGTCCAACTCCCAATCTTACTATAAGGAAGAGAGGTTTGAGAAATCAGAATTACTTGCGCCGGATTATTCATATTTCCGGGTATATTGGAGTACTTCTTCTCGGGAAAGTCCTTTTAGCTTTAGACAATATTGCCATATCATTTTTTGTGTAATGATCCTTGAGAATACTTTATATTTTAATAAAAATGCAATTTCCGATGATTTTATTTTTCTTAAAACAGGTGGTTCAACAGGAAAAAAATCATTCGGTTTTATTTGTTCCAAGGTTTCCTGCATCCATTTCTCTTCTACATTTCCTAAATGGTAAGCAAAATTATCCTCGGTTGAAAGTCGCCACATTCCATTCTTCACTACCGGAAGATCAAGAAATTTTTCTTCACTATCTCCTCCAAGCATAAAGGCGGAGTGTTTAATCTCCATTTTTTCAAAAACTTCTTTTCTATATGTTGCTAAAAAGTGACCTGCTCCGGGAACAGCTTTAAAATTACCATTTGCAACCGTCAGATATTTTTCGAGATGCAAACTACTATACATATTAGGTTTTCCGACACTTGCCGCAAAAGCCTTTAATGCCACGGGATTCTTAACTTTTCTAAAACGAAGTGATTTTGAAAACAGCAGTTCAAACCATATATTAAAGGTATAACTTTTTAGAGACCTCGAAGATGGAGTTGGACAAACTGTCCCCGTTTTTGGAAACATCTCAAAAACAGCGTAAGTCTCTTTTTGCCAGTCTTTTAAAAACAAAACATCACAATCAGCAACGGTAATAAAAGTAAAATCATGTCCTGAAATACCTTTGACAATAGCATTTAGCTTTCCGATATTTGTAGAGTGGATTACTTCTTGTATTTTTCCGTCTTTTTGAAGCTCGTTTAAGTACTCAACCACATCATCATGGCTCCCATTATTTACAACCGTAATGTACGTTTTCTGATGAACAGTCTTGAATACTGATTCCAGACAATATTGCAAAATTTTAAAACTTTCCTTAAAATATCCTTCCTGATCGGGAATATAAACAGGAATTACAATCTGATGAAAAAAATCATTTGATTCCTGTGGTTTATCTTTATTCGGATTAAAGCCTATTCGCATTTAGAAATTTATTTCAATATTTTGGTATAAAGCTATTACTTTTCGCTGATTAAGGACATAATCTAATTTTTCCAAAGCAATTTTTTCATTTAATTTATTCGCATTAACCAACATTTCTTTATTCTCAATTGCTTGAATAATTAACGCTGCAATAACTTCAACATTTTCAGGATCCTGAATTAAAAAACCATTAACGCCATGTTCAATAATTTCGGCCGAAACATTACCTGGATTAGATTGAATTGGAAAGGCTCCCATAACTATTGCTTCAAGCATTGTATTTGCCATACCGTCTGAAATGTTGTTTCCAATATACAAAAGTGCTTTTCCCATCAATTCCATTACCTGATTTTGCGATAATTCATCTCTGTCAAATACCGTAAAGGGAAGATTATTCTGTTTTACGTAGGTTATGACCTGCGGATGTGCTCCAAAAATAATTACCTCATATTGACTCAAATTGGGTAATTTTTTCTGCAATGCTTTCACTACATTAAGAGCTCTTCCAAATTTATGTTGGTACCCTTTCACAAGAATTATTCTCCTTTCTTCGAAAGGGATTTTTAACTTATCCAACGCTTCTAATTTGTAACCTGTTCCGCCCGGAATTACACCCAAGTGTTTCCCTTTAAACCCTAATTCTTTGGCAATCTGATAATCTCTCAGACAATCTGTATGTATAAAATCTATTCTTGAAAGCGCACTTCTTATTTTTGCATTATGTTTCTTATCCTTCTGAAAATAAAACAAATCACTGCCCCAACAAGAATATATCCATTTGATATTTGGAAACTTATTCATCGTTTTGACAATTGGATAAGAACAGGACTGCATCTCAAAACTATGAATTATATCTGGACTTATCTCTCTGATAATTTTTTCGAGGGCTTCATTTTCCGTAACCTCAAGAAAAGGGCGAATACACGAATAAAATCCGGGCATTTTTTTAGAAAGAAAAAATTCCCCCTTTATGTGCGGAATTTTTCTTTTTGAAGTTTCTAGCAATTGTCGGACATTTTCTAAAGTCTCCAACTTTCCTCTTCCAAGAATGTCATACCAATACAATTCAAAAGAAGTATCTTTTAGATTTTCAATCCAGCGAATGACGTGGATGGATGGCATTGATATAAAAAGGATTCTCATTTTAATAATTTATATCCTTTATTAAAAACCAAAAATACAACAGAGCCAAATAGTGTTTTAAATATTCCTTTAAAGTCTAATATTTGCAGTTCTTTTTGCAATACTTTTTTTAAGTAATAAAGACGATAATCATTTTTTTGTACCATTGCCTCCTTAAAAAAATATTTATAGCGACCAATTATAAATTTTTTCAAAACAGTTATATCGGCCCTCTTATTTTGCTTTATTAAGTTGACATGCTTCGCTCGTGCATGCATTTCAGACCTGATTTCTTTAAAATTTAACTTGCCTATTTCATGTGAAAGCGAATCTGCATGAATTCTATATTGAATTAAAGGTTCCTCTATATACGCAATAGAAGGATCTTCGTACAACATTCTCAAGTTAAAATCCCAATCGTCTAAATTAAATATGTTTTCGTCAAAAAGAGATAGTTGTTGTATCAAAAACATTCGCCTCCAAGTTGGTGTAAAAGTAAAAAAAGTAATTTTTCCGATTAAATAATCTTCGATTGTGTTTTTTGAAATAAAATTGTGTTTTTTATCCATTTTGATCCCTCTGTAATCAACGTATTCCAAAGATGAAATGACAACATCAAATTCGCTATTAAAATAAGAGCTATTTGTACTTATAGCATTTTTAAGAAGTACATCATCACTATCAAACCATTTAATCCATTCTCCTTTAGAAAGTTCAAAACCGTAATTCCGACAAGCATTAGCTCCTTTAACTCTATTGTCCGGTCTTTTATGAAACTGAAAACGATTGTCCTTTTTTACGTATTCACCTACAATACCTTCTGTGTTATCTACTGAACCATCATCTATAACAATACACTCCCAATTCGAATAGGTTTGTACTAAAATACTTTCTAACGTTTCTCCAATTAAATGAGCACGATTGTAGACAGGAATAATGATGGAAATTAAAGGCTTAGTCATAAATTATTTTTGGAATATGTTTTTTAAAAATCTGAAAGGTTTCAAAATGTTATTTCCTAATTTATAATCCATTGAGTTTAACCTTTTAATCTCATTTGCCTTGTATTTCAAGGTTCCTTTTTGCAAAAACGCAATTGTTCTGTCAAAATTCTCAACATACAATTCTTTGTGCTTATTCAATACATATCTATAGTTTTCCTCTTCGTATAAAAGATTTGTTGTTTGCAGCATTGAATTTTCTTTCTTTCTATAATTAAAGAGAAATTCCTCTAAAATGTATACTTCCCAGTTTCGCTTGGTAACCGAAATCCAAAATTCCCAATCTTCGTAACCCCTCCTCATTTTCTCATCGTATCCACCAGCTTCAAGCCAGCATTGTTTTCTAAATAAAGAACTTGCTGCTACATTATTAGAATACAAAAAATCATTAATGTCCCCCCCTTTTGGAGAATATCTAAATATAATCTTATTTTTAACAATAAAACATTTTACTAAACAACCAATAACACCAACAGATGGGTTTGAATTTAAAACCGGAACTGCTTTTTCTAGAAAAGATTTATCAAAAAAATCATCTGCATCTAAGGTTAAAATATAATCTCCGTTGGCATTTAAAATCCCAACATTTCTAGCCGCACTTAATCCTTTATTCTCTTGAGTAACTATTTTTATCTTTCTATCTTTAAAACTTGATAAAATCTTTTTGGTCGCTTTGTTTGATCCGTCATCTACAATAATAATTTCAGTATTTTCATAGGATTGCCTTAAAGCAGAATTAACACTTTCTTCTATGTAATCCTTGTCATTATAACATGGAATAACAATCGAAACTAATATGGGATTTTTCACTTTGTTTATTTTATTTTAAAACTAAACCTTTAATAAAACGAAAAGGCCTTAAAAGCATTTTACCTATTCTATAATCTGCTGATTTTCGAAGATTATGTGACCCCATTTCTAAAACCTCCATTTGAGAAAAAGTACTATCTATCATTAACTCATAATTAGCAACCCATAAGTCTTTATGCTTTATATAGATATATTTCCATAACTCATACTTGTGAAATTCATCTGCTTTCAAGTTTCTTGATCTTGCTTTCTTTCTATAATTAAACAAATATTCTTCTATTATATTAATTTCCCATCCTGCTTTAACAATTGAAATATTAAACTCCCAATCTTCATATCCCTTTTTCATTTTCTCATCATAACCGTTTGCATCAAGCCAACTTTGTTTCCTAAAAAGCACACTACCGGCAGATGCTCCGTTATAGAGAACTAATGTCTTCAAATCTGTACCAGTACGTTTAAATTTTTCTTTGATACCTTCATCAGTAAAGGTCTCAAACCAACAGCTAATTAACCCTACTTTAGTATTTTCAACAAGGCAATTTAAAGCCTTTGAAATAAAATCTTTCTCAAAATAATCATCTGCATCCAGCGTTAAAATAAAATCTCCTTTAGCTTGTTTTATTCCATTATTCCTCGCAGCACTCGGCCCTGCATTTTCTTGAGATAAAATGATGAGTTTTTCCTGTCTTATCCCTTTAAGAACTTCTTTTGTGGCAAAGTCTGAGCCATCATCTACAATAATAATCTCAACATTTTTATGCGTTTGATTATTAATCGAATTTATTGCTTGCTGAATATAATTCTGGTCATTATAACAAGGAATTATTACAGATACAAGATTATTTACATTTGATTGCATCATTTACACTAAATATTTTTTACCAGTTTCTCTATTTTGCAAAACACTATTTTTAATGCTTTTTTTATCTATCAATCTGCATTTGGTCTTATTTACTAAATATCCTTTAAAATCAAGTTTTAATAAACTCACAATTGCTTCTTTAAAAAAATATGTTTTTATTCTATCAATTTTTTTATACTCTTCTGAATTTACATCAGCGTACTTAACTCTTATTCTATTTAAAAATCTATTGTAATATTTTTCAGAACCTTTGGAAAAATTGACAGTATAATTGTTATCACTATCATGTTTTATAACCGTTGAAGGTGTAATTCCTATTTTTAAATTATGATAAAGCACTCTTTGACAAAAATTATCGTCTTCACCATACAAGAAAAACATAGGATCAAAACCTCCCACAACCTCAAATGTCTTTTTTGGTAAAAACCAGGCAGCAGCATTTATCATTTCTACTGAATAAATTTCCTTCAATGTATTATTTAAAATTGAATCAGAAATTAAATCTGAACATTGACGATTTATGTAATACAAGAAACTTACGTCTAACGAAGAGCCTTTCCCATCTGAGTGTATCGGACTGATTATGCCAAAATCCGTATTATTATTTGCGACCTCCAAGAGTTTTTCGATAGTCTTTTTTTCTATAACGGTATCTTGATTTAATAAAAAAACAAAATCGCTGTTTAATTCAAGTGCTAGTAAAATGCCTTTATTGTTTGCTCGTCCAAATCCTAAATTTTCTTTAGATTCGATGAGCTTAATTTTTTGAGAATAGTTATGCTTTAAAAACGCAGCTGTAGTATCAGTACTACAATTATCTACAATTATTATTTCTGGTAACAATGCACTTTCCAAGATAGATTTTATACAATCTTCGATCCATTTCATACCGTTGAAAGTAACTATGACTACACTTATTTTCATGATTTTTTTAACTTATTGAAGAAGTACTTTTCTAAAGAAAAAATTATTTTTATTGAAGAGCTAAACTGAAAAATTGAAAAAAGATAAATCAATCCTTCTTTTTTGCCTAAAATACGCAAACAATGATCTATATACGCCTTACCGGCAAAAAACTCCTGCTCGTAACTATATTTATACTTTTTTAATTTCTTCTGGTACTTTTTATGAAAAAGCATCATTGAAAAAAGCCATGTTTTATCTAATCTCCCAATAGAGAGATGTTCTATAAGAATTTTATTTGTTACTCCTATTTTTTTGTTTTTTTCAATTACTTCATACGATAAATTTAAATCATAACCATGAAATCCACCCAAACTTGTCTCGAATTCTATATTTAGACCTTTTTTTAAAGCCATAAATACACCATCAATAACATAAACTTCGCTTAGATCACCATCTTCAAATCCAAAATTTTCCTTTGTAACATTTCCCTTTTCATGTTGAATGATGTTTATTACTTTGTCCTTATCTTCACAATCCCACCAACCTGTGGGAAATTGGGTTTTGACTTTTGCACCAGCAATTCCAATAAGAGCAAAATCAGGATAATTGTTAAATTCTGATTTTAAAAGCAGTCCCCAATTTTTAGTATGGAATAAGATATCATCATGAATAAAACACAATATATCTCCTCTACTTTTCTGAATACCCAGGTTGTATGCCTGAAAAATCGAATATTTATTAGTAGAATTATCAATTAGTACAAGTTCAAAATTAGTTCCAACTGTATTTCGAATATTATCTTCAAATTTGGGATCGATTTTATCTTTACGCGAGCATATAATAATAGAAATCATCACTTATCATTGAGCTTTAAATACAAAAACAATCTTCTCTTAAACCTTCTAAAATATTTATTTTTAGTAATAAATGTACCTGGAATCATTATAAGGTATCCAAACCACTTCGAATATTCTTTACTTTTAAATAAAAGTAGTGCTTTATTGTACTTGATCTCTCTAATAATTTTAGTATTCACCGCCGCAATATTCAGATAATTAAAAGGTTTCTTCGAGTATAAAAAATCATTCATATTAGAACGCATAACAAGATCTAAGTTCAACAATCTCATCTTATCATCCGCTTTGAGTGCTTTTGCAATTACACTTTTGTTGTGGTAGCGAAAATTATTTAATTTTTTTGGAGTAAATGCTACTTTATTGTTCAGTAATACTTTAAAATAAAAAATCCAATCGCCACAATATCGTAACTCTTTGTCTGTTGTAATATACTCGGCTTGAAAATCATTCTTAAATCTAAAAATAACAGCACTTGCGTTTGGGATGACATTTTTATAAATTAAAAATTTTTCTACAAATATATTACCATCCATTACATTTTTTTTGTCAAACGCTGAATCATCCAAATTTAAAGTATAATCTAACCAACTTCCTGTAATTTCGTCTAACTCATTCATTTTATTTGATTGAGAATAAGATAAAACAATACTTACATCTTCAATCAAAGGTTTAATTAACTCCTCTATAAAATTGGGTTCGCAATGATCATCTGATTCAGCAATCCAAATAAAATCTCCTTTTGCTAATTGTATACCCTTATGCCATTGTATGAATGTATTTCCTGAATTAATTTCATTAAAAATACAGTGACTTACCTTTGGATTTTTAGCGTAGTTTGAAAGAATTTGACGACTGTTATCTGTACTACAATCATCTAATAAAATTACTTCAATATTATAATAACTCTGGTTGAATATACTTTCTAATCTTCTTTCCAGAAAAATAGCATGATTAAAATTGGGTACAATTACAGAAACAAGCGGCAACTTAATCATCTATTTCTATCTTTTTTTAAGCAATCATTAAGTTTTTTTTTAGAATCATCCTGTAGAGACTAAAAAAATCCAATAAAATTTAGTTTCTTTAAATACTTCTTTATTTTTTTTTCAATTTTAAATCCTATACTATTATTTGAATTTATTATTCTCTTTTTTAATTCCTCAACTTTAAGGTTCAATTCGTCATATTCTCTCATTTTTTTACTTATCATATGCAGCAAAAAAAAATTATAATCTTCTCTTGTAACCAAATTTTCTATATAACTGAAAGCCTTAATTGTATTTTCAAACATATGTTTTTTATTTCTAGTCATTCCTTCTGAATGTTGTCGATAAAAAGCCAACTTTTCGTTTAAAAAGTCAAAAGATATTTCTCTTTGAAAAATATATAACCACATTATCCAGTCTTCTTTTGCTCGTATATCTTCATTGAATCTAAACTCGTCAAATAATGAAGAACTAAAAAAACCACAATGAATTGGAATACTAAAAGTAGAATCCCATTCAAATAAAATTTTTTGAAAAGTAAACAAATTTATATCCAGATTAGAACCATATCCTAATTCATCCACAAGGCTTTTTTTAAAAAACTTGAAATTTGATACAATAACAGTATTAATTGAGTCTTTCCGGATAATGTTTACTGATTTAGAAAGTTTCTCACTATCTAAATAATCGTCTGCATCTAAAAATTGCACATAATCTCCATTTGCAAAATCTAAACCTGCATTTCTTGCACTACTCAGCCCTCCATTTTCTTTAAAAATGTATTTAAATCGATTATCCTTTAACAACCACTCACGAGCCACTTGCTCTGTATTATCAAAACTTCCGTCATTGATAATAATACATTCCCAATTAATGTACATTTGACATAATACTGAATGTAAAGCTTCGGGCAAATAATGTGCTTGATTGTAGCAGGGGACAATTATAGAAACTTTATTCAAAATTACTTGTTTAAAATGTTAAGAATTCTTGTTTTAGTGCACTTAAATATTTTCTAAAAGGCATTGATGTAGAAGTAGTTTTAAAATGTAAAAATGAAGTTTTAAAGATGTTTATATAAGACCTACTTTTAACTTCAATTCTGAATTTCTCCAAGTAAAAATTATTTAGAATTGAAATTACATTTCTATCAAGTCTTTTAATTTTCAAATACTTATAAATAGTTACTATTTGAAAAATATGAGTATTGTAATAATTGTATTTACTCAAATTATTCATAACTCCTTCACTATGGCTTCTATAAACAGATAAACAGTCAGTTGACAAATATGCTTTTTTTTGTCCAGAATTCTTAATTAAAATAACATAGAGCATCCAATCACCGAAAGTTACTTTTTCAAAATCTTTAGGAAATTTAAATTTAACATTTCGAAACATTACTGTACATGTAATTATATTGTTTTGAGTTAAAAAATCTTTTAACTCAAAACAATTACTCTTTTCAATATTTAATAAAGGCTTGCCACATAAATTAGAATCTGCAGTTAATTGGATTGCATTCCCGCTATGTATAACATATTCATCATTTAACTCTAAAAAATCGACTTGTCTCTTTAATTTTAACGGATCGATCCAGTAGTCATCTCCTTCACAAATGGCAATAAACTCACCTTTACATGCCTTTAAAATAAATACCGAATTTGGCATCATTCCGAGATTAGACTCCTGTTTTATATATTTAATCCAGCTACCTCTTGGATGATTTTCAATAATTGACATTACAACTTCATGAGTATTGTCAGGGGATGCGTCATTAGAAACAATTAATTCAATCTCAAAATCAATTTCTTGCATCAGAACACCGTTTATTGCTTCTTCAATAAATTTCTCATGGCCATAAGTTATCATGCATACGCTGACCTTTATTTTTTCCGACATTTATTGATCTATTAAAAATTTATTCTATTTTCCATTCAAACTGCGGTTTTATATAACCGGGCTCTCTACCCATATAGGTCCCCAATTCTCTTCCGGAATCTACAACCGTAAAAGAAATAATATCATTTTCGACAAAAACTGATTTTCTTGCATCCTCAATTATAAAAAGCGACAGAAAATATTGCCCTGACTGGAAAAAAGACGCCGGAAAATTACATGTAATCCTATTTACTCCACCTTTTAAAGAAAATGATCCTGCATTAGAGAACGAGAACATTGCCTCGCCCATTTCGTTAAACAAGTGATAGGTTATATGATATCTCTGTGCATCATTTACTTTTATATCTATTTTTGTATTCAGAATAATTAATTCATTCTCCAGTAATACAGTATCAGAACTTCTTCCTAAATTATGTAAAGAAATTTCGTTTAATTTGAAAATCGGAAGGTCATACTCTTTTCCAAATGTTTTCAAATTGATTGCTTCAGCACCACCACCAAGATAATAACTTACTGCATTTTCTATTTCGCCTTCAAAAACAACTTTACCATTTTCTAAAATAATCCCTTTGGTACACAAACTCTTCACTGCTGCCATATTGTGACTCACAAACAAAACTGTACGCCCTTCTCCTTTAGAAATATCCTGCATTTTACCAATTGCCTTTTTCTGAAACTCGGCATCTCCAACAGCCAAAACCTCATCAATTACCAAAATTTCGGGTTCTAAAAAAGCTGCAACTGCAAAAGCCAAACGAACCGTCATTCCGGAGCTGTATCTTTTTACAGGTGTGTCAATATAACGTTCACAACCTGAAAATTCAATAATTTCATCCAGTTTTGAAGCGATTTCTTTCTTGGTCATACCCAGAATGGCACCATTCAAGAAAATATTCTCACGACCGGTCATTTCACCATGAAAACCTGTACCTACCTCAAGAAGTGAAGCAATACGACCGCGTGATTTTATACTGCCCGTTGTTGGCGCCGTTACCTTTGATAATATTTTTAACAGTGTAGATTTCCCTGCTCCGTTTTTACCGATAATTCCCAACACCTCTCCACGTTCAACTTCAAAATTAATATCCTGAAGGGCCCAAACATAGTCTGAAGTTCCTTTGGTAGAACGATCATTTGTATCTCCGATTTTCAGATAAGGATTTTCTTTTCCTAGCAATTGATGCCACCATCTGTTTAAATCATGACTTATGGTTCCTGTACCAACCTGACCTAAACGATATTGTTTAGAAATATTTTCGGCTTTTAATATGATATCTTTTTCCAATGGTAAATTATAAGTTGACTCTTTTAAAATTTTAAACTAAACGGTATCAATAAAACTTTTTTCAGTCTTGTTAAAAACTAAAAGTCCAATAAAAAATACTACAATAGTGATCGTGACGGTGTAACATAACCCTAAAATTGATATTTCACCAACATTTAAAAGCATGTATCTGGAAGTTTCTATAATATAAGCCAAAGGATTATACGTTACAATCCAACCGTAATTCGGCAGTTTTTGTTTAATCAAATCCATTGGATACATTACGGCAGACAAATACATTAGTAACTGTATTCCAAAACCAATTAAGTAGCTAAAATCACGGTATTTTGTTACCATTGAGGAAATCAACATTCCTAATCCCAATCCTAAAATTCCCATGATGAGAATAAGAACAGGGAAAAACAATACAATGCTATTAAAACTTAAGTCTCTTCCTTGAATAGCATAATAACAATAGAAAGCAATAAAAATAAAAAATTGTATTCCGAACTTGATTAAATTAGAAATCACAACTGAAAGCGGTGTTATGATTCTGGGAAAATAGACTTTACCAAAGATTCCGGCATTTGCTTTAAAAGTATCTGATGTTCCGTTAAGACAGGCTGTAAAATAGTTCCATACAGTTATTCCTGCCAAATTAAATAAAAACGGAGGAACAGTACCGGTATTAATTCCGGCAACATTATTAAATATTATAGTGAAAGTGATTGACGTAAACAGCGGTTGAATCAGGTACCAAAGCGGTCCTAAAACGGTCTGCTTGTAAACCGTAATAACATCGCGCTTTACAAAAAGAAACAGTAAATCCCGATATTGCCAGATCTCTTTAAGATTTAGCGAAAAGAATCTGTTTTTTGGTGTTATTTCAAACAGCCAGTCATTAGTAGTATTTGTATTGTTCATTTTTACTTATATCACAATAAAATTGCAATAGTATTATTTAAAATTGGGGCTTGCTTTTTTATCGGTATATTCAATTAACAAGATTTTTGCTTCCTTAAAAATTATTTAAAAAGCAAAAAGGCGTTTTTTAAAAAAACACCTTTTAATATACTCTTATAATCAAAATTTAATTTACCAAAACTAGTTATCCAAAACTTCAAAAGTCGAATTCATACTTTTAAATTCCGGAACTATTTTTTTCATTTTAGTAACAATATCGTCATTATCATAAAAATCAGCAATACCGATAAGCTCTTCGATCTCTGTATGTAAATTTTCATATTCATCCTGTATCTCCTGCGCTATCATGATTTTATTGTGATAAGTGGGTAATGTTTTAGAAGTATCATTTAATAATTCTTCGTATAGTTTTTCTCCCGGTCTTAATCCAACAATTTTTATTTTTATCTCCTTGTCAGGAATAAAACCTGCCAGTTTAATCATTTTTTTTGCTAAATCAATAATTTTTACCGGTTTACCCATGTCGAAGATATAAATCTCTCCACCGTTACCCATCGCTCCGGCTTCTAACACCAACTGACATGCTTCGGGAATAGTCATAAAATAACGAATGATATCCTGATGCGTAATCGTTACCGGTCCGCCTTCAGCAATTTGCTTGGTGAACAAAGGCACAACAGATCCATTTGACCCCAGAACATTTCCGAAACGAGTCGTAATAAACTTTGTTGCAGTTTGATTCTCTTCTTTTTGATTTTTCAAAAATAAAGACTGCACGTATTTCTCTGCAATTCTTTTACTAGCCCCCATCACGTTGCTAGGATTAACAGCTTTATCCGTAGAAACCATAACAAACTTTTTGATGTTATACTTACAGGATAAATCGGCTAAATTCTTAGTTCCTTTAATGTTTGTTAAAATTGCCTGAGACGGATTCTCTTCCATTAAAGGAACATGTTTATATGCCGCAGCATGATACACAACATGTGGATTATAGGTTTTAAAAACCTTTTCCAATGCTTTTTTACTCCTCACGTCAGCAATTACAGCAACGATTTTTGTTTCACTGTTCATGCTTAAAGTTTCTAAGCATAAATTATGAAGGGGAGTTTCGGCATTGTCCAAAATAATGATTCTTTTAGGGTTAAACCCTAATACTTGTCTTACTATCTCACTCCCTATTGACCCTGCTGCACCACTAATAAGAATTGTCTTGTCTTTTAGCTGTTTCGAAATTGATTTACTATCCAAAACGATAGGTTTTCGCTCTAATAGATCTTCAATTTGAATATTTTTTACTTTCTGAGAAATCTCTTTTTGATTCTCCCAGTCAGAAATAAGAGGTACTGTATAAACCCTGTAATTAAACTCTAAACACTGATCAACGATAATCAATTGTTCTTCTTTCGATAAACTTTTATCCGCTATAATTACGCCTTCTGCAGCAACAGAACGCATTAATGCCGGTAATTTTTTTCTCAAAATCAAAATCGGCAGATCTAACATTCGTTTAGATGCATTTTGATTGTTTTTATCTACAAAACCAACGATTTTAAATCTGGAAGGGGATTCAAATTTTAATGCATTGGCTACCGAAATAGCATTTGCATCGGTACCATAAATAACGGTTCTGATTAACTTAGAACTGGTTTTCTCAGAAAAATACAATTCGAAAGTTTGTTTGACAATTACACGGTATAAAAACAAACCGCAAAAAGATAAAACTAAATTTATAAACAGTGCTGTATTTAAAAACGCTTTGTGCCCGAAATACAACTCAAATACCAGGTTAAAAAACAAAAAGAACACCAAAACTGACATTTGTGAAAACAGCAGTTTTATAGCGTCAATATAAGACGAGTGTCTAATAATTCCTGAATAAGTCCTAAATAACCAAAAGAAAAAGATATTAATAAAAATTAAACTGGTTACAAAGTAAAAATGATGTGAAGTAACAATGTATCCCAATGCTGTTCCTTCAAACAACATATAAGTAAAAGTAAAGGAAAAGACTAATACCATTACGTCTATACCAACAATAATCCACCTAGGTAAGTAACTTAAGTTATTAATATTGGCTCTTAGATTTCTTGGCGAAAAATAACTATGCAGGAAATCCGTGATTCTGGTTGGTTTATCTGTATTCAATTTGGTTTGATTTGCATTGAAAATCTTAATATGTAATTTCTACAAAAATACAAATTTAAAGATATTAAAAATTCATTTCAATTAAAAATAATAGCTTTAGTCTTTTATATCAGAATTTAAAAGATTTATCAAGTACTCCCCGTAACCTGATTTATTTAATGGCTCTGCCAGTTTTTTTAATTGTTCTGAAGTTATGAAACCTTGTCTCCATGCTATTTCCTCAATGCACCCTACTTTTAGGCCTTGACGTTCTTCCAGAACCTGCACGAATTGACCCGCTTGCATTAAACTGTTAAATGTCCCTGTATCTAACCAAGCTGTACCTCTGCTTAAAATGCCTACCTTTAAATTACCTCTTTCAAGATATACTTTATTGACATCTGTTATTTCATATTCGCCTCTAGCGCTTGGTTTTATATTCTTGGCAATTTCAACTACAGAATTGTCATAAAAATACAATCCGGGAACAGCATAACTCGATTTAGGTTTTTCAGGCTTTTCTTCAATTGAGATCGCTTTTAGATTTATGTCAAATTCAACTACTCCATATCGTTTTGGATCTGAAACATGGTACGCAAAAACTACACCTCCGTTTGGTTTCGTATTAGATTTTAAAAGCTCTTGCATGTTTGAACCGAAAAATATATTATCACCTAATATCAAAGCGACATCGTCATCTCCTATAAACTGTTCACCAATTACAAATGCTTGGGCTAAACCATTAGGAACAGCTTGTTCTGCATAAGTAAATTTACAACCTAATGCCTCCCCATCTCCTAACAATTTTTTAAAATTTGGTAAATCATAAGGAGTAGAAATGATTAATATTTCATTTATTCCTGCCATCATCAACGTTGATAATGGGTAATAAATCATCGGTTTATCATACACGGGCATCATTTGCTTGCTTACTGCAAGTGTTAGAGGATGCAAACGGGTACCTGAACCTCCTGCCAAAATAATTCCTTTCATAATACTATAATTTTAAATTTCATTATCAAAGTCGATTCTCAACATTTATTTTATAATAATAAAATCCTTTTTTTAGGCAAACATTTTCCTTAAACTATCTTTATATTCTGGAATCTCAATCCCATAAACAGATTTTATTTTTCTTTTATTTAACAACGAAAAAGCAGGGCGCTTTGCTATAGAGGGATAAACTGAGGAAGAGACACCTAAAATATCACAATTATATTCCCCAAATTCTTTTATACTTAGCGCAAAATCGTACCAGCTTATTTCACCTTCATTCGAATAATTGTAAATTCCTCCTGTCCATTTACCAGAATCAACTATCGACATGATAACCTCGGCTAAGTCACCTGCATATGTTGGCGAACCTTTTTGATCATTTACGACACTGATTGATTCTTTTTCCTGCAATAATCTTTGCATTGTTTTCACAAAATTATTGCCAAATTTACTATACACCCAGGAAGTTCTTATTATAATTGCATCTTCACATTCCTTAAGGCAAGCAATTTCTCCTTCTCTTTTACTTGCACCGTAAACATTAACAGGATTAGTCACCGCTTCCTCGTCTAAAGCAATAGAAGAACTGCCGTCAAAGACATAATCCGTTGAGATATGAATTAATTTAGTTCCATTTTTTTGAGCATATTTTGCAATTAACTCAACTGCTGAATGATTAATAGTAAAAGCCAAATCTTTCTCTGTTTCAGCTTTATCTACCGCTGTATAAGCTCCACAATTTAAAATTATAGCAGGCTTAATTTGAGATAACTGACATTCTAATAACTCTAAATCGTCAAGGGTCACTTTATCTCTATCTGCAAAAACCCACTCATACTGTAGATATTTACTCGACAAGAGGTAAAGTTCAGAACCTAATTGGCCTTTTGCACCTGTAACCAAAATTTTTCTCATCAAAACTCACTATTACATTCTCCCATAAAAGGAAGAATTCTATCTTTCTCAGAAACGATTGCTTTTTCAATATCTATTCCCCAATCTATATGTAGACTTGGGTCATCGAACTTAATACCTCCTTCAGCTATTTTATTATAAAATTGATCACATTTATAGAGTACCGAAGCAGTATCACTTAAAACAGAAAACCCATGTGCAAATCCTTGGGGTACCAATAATTGTTTTCTATTTGTATCCGATAATATAACACTAAATGATTTTCCATAAGTAGGCGAGTCCTTCCTTAAATCTACCGCAACATCCATAATTTGGCCCTGCAGAACACGTACCAACTTTGTTTGGGCGAACGGAGGATTTTGATAATGTAAACCTCTTATAGTTCCTTTTTTAGAAAAAGACTGATTATCCTGAACAAATTGAAAATTTACACCTAGATCTCTAAACGTATTACTATTAAAAGATTCAAAAAAGGAACCTCTAGTGTCTTCAAAAACTGATGGAGTTAAAATTATTAAATCCTCTATAAACGTTTTTTCTATATCCATATCAAATGATAAATGAATTAAAATTCATTGACATAAATTTTTAATTTATTTAAAAAAAGCAACCATTACTTCTTTTATTCTATCTCTGTCTTCATTGGTCAGATTAGATCCTGAAGGCAAGCACAATCCATTTTCAAACAAGCCTTCAGCTATTTTTTCTCCATAATATGGATACTGTTCAAATATTGGCTGTAAATGCATTGGTTTCCAAAGAGGTCTACTCTCAATATCTTGTTTTTCAAAAGCAAGCCTTAAATCCTCTCTTGTTTTTCCTCCAGTTTTTTCAGGGTCAATTGTTATTGCTGAAAGCCAGTGATTTGAAAAATAATTATCGTTTGGCTCTGCTAAAACAGTTACTCCTTCAACATTCTTAAAAAAGTTACTGTAAAAACTATTCATTCCTCTTCTTAATTGAATATGAGCATCCAGCACTTCCATTTGTCCACGACCAACACCAGCACAAATATTACTCATTCTATAATTATATCCAACTTCGCTATGCTGATAATGCGGAGCATTGTCACGTGCCTGAGTAGACAGAAAAACAGCTTTATCTTTTACTGCTTTATTTTTTGCTACTATTGCACCACCTCCCGAAGTTGTAATTATTTTATTTCCATTAAAAGATAAAACTCCAATTTCTCCAAAAGTTCCACATTTTTGGTTTCTAAAATGACTCCCCAATGCCTCAGCACTATCTTCTAAAACAGGAATATCATATTTAATTGCAATTGAATTAATTTCTTCAACCTTATAAGGCATTCCATAAAGGTGTACCGCAATTATGGCTTTTGGTTTTTTTCCTTTAGATATTCTATCAACAATTGCTTTTTCTAAAGCAATTGGACAAAGATTCCATGTTTCAATTTCACTATCAACAAAGATTGGAGTTGCTCCCAAGTACATTATTGGATTTGCAGATGCCGAAAAAGTCATACTTTGACAAATTACTTCATCACCCGGCTTTACATCTAAAAGTATAAGTCCTAAATGAATTGCTGCAGTTCCGGAACTTAGCGCTCCAATAAAAGAATCATTTCCGAGGTAATTTTCCAAATCAGCTTCAAAGCCGTTTACATTAGGCCCCAATGGCGCTACCCAATTCGTATCAAAAGCTTCTTTTACAAAATTTTGTTCGCTTCCTCCCATATGTGGAGAAGAAAGCCATATTTTTTTATTACTCATCCTCTTTATTATTTATTTTTATAACTCTTGCGGGTATCCCAACCGCAACTGCATAATCTGGTATATCTTTTGTTACTACAGCCCCTGCTCCGACTGTCACCCATTTTCCAATCTTCACGCCCTGAATTACTGTTGCTCCAATTCCAATATGACTTCCTTCACCTATAATAACATTTCCAGCCAAACTAGCATTTGGACTAAGATGAACAAAATCTGCCAAAATACAATCATGCTCAATAACTGCAGCTGTATTAACAATACAGTGTTTACCTATCACTGAATTGGCATTTAAAATCGCACCGGCAAAAACTACTGTCCCTTCTCCTATCTCTGAATATTTAGAAATTATTGCTTTTGGATGTGCTTTTGATTCAAATTTTAAATTCAGATTATTTGCTATTTTTTTTCTTATTGAATTATTGCCAATTGCGATAATACACCTCTCATCTGATGCAATGGTTTTATCTTCCGTCCTGAAAACTGGTATATTAAATATACTATCCACTAATGGATTATCATCAATAATAAAACTTACCTCTCCATAATCAAACATATCAATTATGACTTTGCAATGCCCACTTGCTCCAAATAAAAACATACTAATTACCTGTAAAAGGTCTCATTGAGACAGAATCTGTTGAACTTATTCCCTCTGAAATGAAAACTTTTTTTATTGTTTTTAAAATTATTTTTAGATCTGTTTTCATACTAATATGATCTACATACCACACATCATATTCAAATTTCTGATTCCAACTTATAGCATTTCGCCCATTGACTTGTGCCCATCCTGTAATTCCAGGTTTTACTTCATGCCTTCTTTTTTGCGAATCATTATACAACGGCAAATATTCTGGTAATAAAGGTCTTGGTCCAATAAGACTCATATCACCTTTTATTACATTTAAAAGTTGAGGAATTTCATCTAACGAAGTTTTGCGCACAAAACTTCCAATTTTAGTTAACCTATCAGCATCCGATAAAAGCTTCCCATCTGAATCTTTCCTGTCATTCATAGTCTTAAACTTTAAAATTTGGAATATTTTTCCATTCTTTCCTGGTCTTCTTTGAATAAAAAAAGGTTTACCATTGTTGGCTATTAAAAGACCAATTGTTACCAATAATAATAGTGGACTTAGTAACAATGTACCAAACAAAGCACAGATAAAATCAATTGTCCGTTTCAAATAGCTATTATACATCTTTTTCTAAATTTTTATATTCTTCCAGAAGAGCATTCCAAACTAATTGCTGTTCATATTTCGAGACAATATTAAAACGGGCATTGTGTGCGAGTTTATTCCTGTATTCTGTATTTGTCACTATTTTTTTCATTGAATTGTAAATTGCATCAACATCTTTTACCGGAATAATCATCCCATTTTCATTCTCTGTTATAATCTCATTACTACCATTAATATCTGTAACAATACTTGGTAACTCCATAGCCCCTGCCTGCATTACGACATTAGGAAAACCTTCACGATAGCTCGGAAAAACCAAAGTATCAGCCATTGCAAAATAAGGTCTTACATCTTGTTGGAAACCAACAGTTACAATAGCATCAGATTCTTCTATAGCTGATATAGTTTCTGCATTTAAAGGGTCTAAATCATTCTCAAAAGGTCCCACTAATACTAATTTCACTTCTTTAAAATTAACTTCTAGTTTTAAAAAAGCAGTAACCAGTTCATTAATTCCTTTATCCTTAACTAAACGACCTACAAAAATAAATACAAAGTCATTTTCAAAAACCCCTATTTTTTTTCGCAGCTTGATTTTGTCTTCTAAAGTATATAATCCCGGATCAAAATATTCTGTATCTATCCCATTAACATTTCCGTTTCCGATCACTTTCAATGGTTTTTTAGTAATTCTGTATTTTACTAAATCTTCACTAACCCCCTGTCCTTCCGGATAAACATTTGTTGCGCATAGACACAACAATCTATCCATTACAATAAGAATTTTTTGAAAAAAACCAGATTTTGATGGAAAAATTAACCCTGTAAAAGTATGGATCCTAATTGGAACGCCGGCTAACTTTCCTGCGATCATACTCAACAGACCCGCTTTTGGTGTAATTGAATGCACTATAAATGGACGTTCTTTTCGAAAGTAAAAATACAATCTTACCAAAGAAACAAGATCTTTTAATGGTGCAATTTTTCTTTGCATCTCAATAGAATGGACAGTAATCCCTTCTCGTTTTGCTACCTCGTCCAGATCCAATCCTTTCCCTGAAACTCCTAAAACATTATAATAACTATTTAAAAACTTTAGCTGTCCCTTTAATAAAACATTTAATGATAATGGAACAGTAGATAATCGAATAATTTTATTCATTTTTTATATTAATCAGTAGCTTCTTTACTTTTTTTTCAAATATTGATCCCAAAAAGCAGCAACTCTTTAAATTTTCAATAATTACGTTTTCACAAACTAATCATTTGTATTAATTAACTCGTTATTTTTATATTTCTTTATCTTATTAAAAATAACCTTTACTTCATATTTACTTGAATTTTTCCAATAAAAATCCTTTTTTGGGTTTTTAAAAACTGCATTGGATATCGTAATTGTACCCATTGGATTTTTGATTGATTCATCATCATTTATTGATGTTCCAAAAGAATAATTAGATCCTTCGTCCGTATAATTTAGCACCTTAATGGCTACTTCCTTTTGTGCACTTTTTTTAATGGAGAAAGATTGCAAATTAACCACAATTCCACCTGGATTGTTATAAGTATAGATATTACTTAGGTTTATATTTTTAATAGTTTCTTTATGAAGACTAGGTTCAATTTGTATACCTGACATAGGCAAAGTTCCAAACGTATTAGAGATAAATACAGAATCTACTAGTAGATTATCTGCAGAAGTAATAGATATACCATCTCTACGTGCCCGGTCAATGAATCCATTTTTGACAACCACGTTGCTGCTTACATTTCCGTCTTCCGATCCAACGAAAACGCCATCCCCCCAAGTATCTTTTATCTGAAAATTGTTAATTTCTATATTAGAACTATTCAAAATACAAATACCTGCACTCCATTCTCCTTTCTGATCACTTTTCTCATTTCTACTACCAATGATATTTGCATTATACACTTTTACATTTGAAGCATTATAAATTTTTATAATATCATTTAATCTTCCTATTGCCGGTCCTTTAAATAGTATAATTGAATTTTGATTAAAATATATTTTACGGTTTGAAGGAATAAAAAGCCCCTTACTGTTTATTAAAATCGGAAAATTGGGCATCACGACCACTGAATATTTATTAATCGCATCCTGAAGCTTGTTTGTATAATCAACTGTCGCTTTTTTATTCGGGTTTGTTGGCAGACTTTTCTCAAGATAGTAGGCGTTCTTTGGAAAAACATACTTTTGATAGCCCTTATAATACTTTTTTACAAGTAGCTTTGGTGGAGTTGCATAGACATAGTCTTGAGCATTTGCTATATTAGAAATAAAAAAACAAAAGAATACTGTTTTAAGGAAAAGAGTAATTTTCATAAGCTTGAAATTATCTAGATTGAAAAAAAACAAAGATAAATATTAAGAATACTATAGAGAAAACAGCTTTCATACTTTTCTTATTTCGGTAAACTTTAAACATTGGTGCAAATAGAAAAGGAATAACACACCAAGACATAACTCCCCACCTATCAGAGTAAGGAATTTGAAACATCATATAAAATATAGCACTTATAACAATATAATATTTCAATAAGTTTGTATAAAAATCATTCTTCTCAATATTGTTTAAATAGATAAATAGAATTAAAAATATCGTATTAAATGCAACAAACTGAGGCTTGAATCCTACCAAATAAGAAGAATCATCTCCGTCTAAATAACCACTTCTTCTTTCATCTATTAATAAAAACCCAATAAAATAATCTTTGAAAGATAAAATACTTATACTGGCCGCAGACAAAAAAACAGAAATTATATATATCCCATAATAATAATACATCCGTACGTTCTTGAAATAAGCAACTGACAAATATATAACAACTGGTATGAGACTTGTAAAATGAAAGCAAACTGCTAATACTAAAAACGAAATCCATTTAAATTTTCTCTTAGGCGAAAAATCGCGAAAAATAATTGCCAGTACGAAAAAAGCCAGAGACAATCCTTGTCGTATAACATTTATACCCAGGGACTCAAAGAAAAAAAGGCTGATTAATGAAAATACTGAAAGAAAAAAATTTGATTTATAAAATTTTGTGTACTTCTTTAGTGCGTAAAAATTTAACATTACGAATAAAAAGCTCATTACAAAGAGAAAAATCTGAGGATTTTCACTAAAGATATTTAAGAACTTAAACATATATCCGACAGGCGCATCTGTACCAAAAGTAATTTCATTATGATGAGTATACTGCCAATGATACATTTCTGTATCTGTACCAACATCTATTGTTCGCAAACCAAACAAAAAAATATAGGCCAGCATTAATACCAAAACTATATAATTAGCTATACTTTGATAATTCTTTTTTTTAAAATCTATATTGATAGCTGTAAAAATAGCCAACAATGCAGCTATTGAATAAATGATGTAATATATAGTTTTATATTGCTCCACTTATAATCAAATCTAACTGTTTTTTAAAATCTATTTTTGCTGTTTGCGGTAATTGTTGAAACCTTTTGTTAAGTAAAATATGCTCCTTCTTCGCTTTTTCTAAAATCAAATATATAGTGTATTTGAGGTAAGATTCTAATACAATTTTTAGCTTATTAATTGTTGACGTTCGATAAGTTTCTGCAAATTTCAACCTTCCTTTAATCATTTTTAAATGTTTTCGAGAATTATTACTGCTGTCTTCTCTATAAAATAACAAAGGATCACTTAAGTTTTGAAATCTACATTTATCAATTAGCCTATACCACAATTCCATGTCTTCCATCTGTATGAAACCTTCTTTGTACGGATTTTTCAACAACACTTCTCTTTTTGCCATTACGGTAGGGTGTATTGGAAAAATTCCTCTGAGAATATCATTTTTCAATTTTACTTCTTGTGATTTTTTATAGCCCAAAATACTATTATCCTTATCAATGCTGACAGCATCTCCATGAACAACATCTATTTCCGGATTATCTCTCAACAAGTCCAATTGTTTTTGTAATCTATCTGGAAACATCACATCGTCAGCATCCATTCTTACAAAATATTGCCCTTCTGAAAGCTCGATCATTTCATTTAATCTAAAAATCAACCCTTTATTAACACCATCATTAATAATTTTAATTCTGGAATCATTATATGAAGTCATTATTTCTAAGGAATTATCTGTAGAGCCATCATTAACTAATAATAATTCAAAGTCCTTAAAAGTTTGTTGTAGTACAGAATCAATAGCTAATTTAAGATACTGTTCTGCATTATATATTGGGATACCGACTGAAACTAACATAATTATTTTATGGTGAATTTTACAAGAGCAGAATTAACGAATTACCTATACCTTATTAGATAAGATCATTAATTTATCCTGGATAAGCTTAATGTATTTATGATCTGAATAATATTTATCAAAATTCTCTTTATAAATCCTTTTTATCTCTTCTACATTAATACTCTTTGTATTAAAAGTGATAATTTTATTTGCAATCTCTAGTAAAGTATCCTCTTCTATCCTATATTTAAGAGAGTAATCTCCTAAATTGATATGCTCTTCAAAATCCTTTACAACATCTGTATATATAGGAATAATCCCTGCCGCGAGATAAGAATTCATTTTAGTAGGTGTTGCCACATTGTTTATTGGATCATCCTTTCTCAACAGAAACCCATACTTATACTTCATAAGTTCATCTTGCAATTTTTCCAGTTTTACAAAACCAACTGTTACATTTTTTAAGTCATATTTCTTAATCAATTCTTCAGCTTCTCTTTTTTGTCCTGTTAATAAGGTCAATGTTGCTGATTGATCAAATTCATAAACTTTTTTAAATATTTGCACGCTTTCTTCTATACATTGCCAGCCATATAATGCTCCGGCATATACAAAACTAAAATTTTCATATTTTTTTTCAACCAAGAAAGAGGCTTCATCCAATGCTTTATTATAACATGGAATAATAAGTGATTTATTTTCAAACTTTAAATCATACTTTTTTTTGTAGAAGCGTTCCATTTCTTTGGAAACAAAGAGACACAAATCTGTTTTCTTAAGACCCTTTTTTTCAAAATAACTTAAATAAGCTTTACCAAGTTTTGATCTTAATGTATAATTGTGCAACAACTCATATTCTTCTGGACCAATCCCTTGAAACCAATTTACAAAAAAGTATTTTTTATGTTTGTTCTGATACTTCAATTCATTTTGATCCGCCACACGTATAGTTACGATAACATCAACATCTTCTTCGATAAAAGGTTCTTGCGAGATAATTACCTCATACCCCTCAAAAGCTTTTATTATTAAATTAGTGTAGTATTCTGTTGCCTCATTCATGGCACTTTCAGGCAGATAAAAAAATGCTCTCATTAATCTCTTTTTTTAATAGCTTATTAATAGATAATGATTATATCCATATCGTTATTACTATTTTTACAAGTTAAAATCTTATGCTAATTTTAAAGTCGATGAAAAGTTTTTCATCGGAAGAAAAATCAATTACTAGGTAATCTAGTACAATTCGTTATATCTTTTTTTGAATTCCAACAACATATGATCTGCCTTTATTTTTCTCTCTTCTAAAGAATTTGCATAATCAACATCATAATTTAACTGATTGACTAGTTTGACCAATTCCTCAATATCAAACGGTTTTTGCCATAGTTTTATTTCTTTTACCTGCTCGGTTAAGATTTTTAATTTTGGCTCTATTTCAACACATATAACAGGTTTCTGTAATAAAGCTGCTATAATTGCACCATGATATCGTGCACTTATAAAGCCATCAAATGTATTTAATTCTTCTAAAAATAAATTGATTGAATATTTTTGCGGATCCCAAATTAAAGCATTTTCGTTTTTTAATTTTGCAAGCCATCCTTTATCTTTCGAAGGAGCAAAAACAATAAATTGCATTTCGACATCTGAATAAGATTTAGAGAATTTAATTAGATTATCAATATAATTTCTTCCGGATTCTTCCCATTCCCAATCTCTAACAATAATTCCAATTTTCTTTTTTGGTCTAGTATCTATTGCTTTTTTTACGTCAATTTTCATGAAATAGGAAGAGAAAACTACATCTGCTCCTAAGGTTGCCGGAATATTCCAATCAGCGCAATATTGACTTGAAACTTCATCCCTTACACCTACAAAATCAGCTTCTAAAATCTTTTCTTTAGCATTACTAATTGCTTCCTGATTTTCATAAAATGGTCCAATACCAAATCCTATAAATGCGATTTTAGAATTATTTAAAGTGGTTTTTCCAAAAACATTCTTTAATTTCCTTTTTATTAGTCCGGGATTCTTTAAAACAATATTAAGTTTTTGCCACAAAGATGTCTCATATTTGTTCTGAAAAGCAAAAAACTGTGTTCCACCTCCGTATATCTCCCAATCTGGCAAAAAATCCGGTTCTAAATAAGTGCTATCAATTAGAAGTTTATCAACATAACCATTTTCATCACCAACAAAATTTAATTGCACATTATCGAACTCTTTTAAAAAATAGTTTTCAAATACACACATTAAGAGATCATCTCCAAAATTGGTTTCTCCGTAAGCTCCTCTAATATTAATTTTCATGTTTAGAAATATATTATTGCAATATGAGTTTTTTATCCAATAACTCATTTCTTAAATTCTCGTATGGCAAATTTTGTACCGTTGTGCCTTTGTTTAAAGCCAATACAGCGGCGATCGCAGAAGCTTGACCCAACGACATATAAACCGGTTCCATTCTAATAGAACCCAATGCAATATGCGTAGCTGACAAACAAACGGGAACAAACAAATTTGTACATTCTGTTCTTTTAGGAACAATAGAGCGATAGTCAATTGGATATGGCTTAGGTGTTCTTGCCATCAGCTGACCTTCATTTTTAACATTTTCATTATTATCAATATGGCGTTGAACAATGTGAGAGTCCATTGGATAATCCCCTACTGAAATACTTCTTTCCGCTTTTATCTGACCATTACAGTTTCTTTCTGTCATAACGTACTCCCCGATCATCCTCCTGCCTTCTCTAACATAAAGTTGATTTGGCCAATTATTACTCTCAACGAACTCATCCTTTGGCAAACCCCATTCTTTATAAAAATCACGAATTCTTTCCGGTACTCTCGGGCTATTTGCTAAAGTCCACAATAACCCAATCTGATAACGTTTATGATCTGCTATAATACTTTCTCTTTCCTCATAATTTCCTTCCGGATAATTATAGTTTTTACCAACATAATCCGTTGAAACTGGTCCAAAATTATTTGAATCTGTTTTACCATTAGGTAACGGCATTAAATCAAAAAAAGTATTCCCTTCATAAGTCTTAAGATACTCAAATAATATGTTATAATCATCTTCATTATAATCAACTGGTTTTGGGATTGCTATACGATTACCTCTAACGTTGGTAAGGCACATTCTATAACAATAGGCCTGAATTTTTCTATCTCCTGTTCCATTACCAGGTAAACTCAAAGAACCTCCCAAACTATACTTTTTTATTCCATCCGGTAACTGGTTTCGATCATTGTGAGGAACCCTCTGCACTCCATTATTTATTTCGTTATATTGACTGTTACTTTCTCTACCATAAGTATAAGAAACACCTGACTTAGCCATTAGATCTCCTTCATAACTTGCATCAATAAACATTTTACCTCTTATCACTAAACCAGACTCCATCTTTATGGAAACTATTGCATTTTGTGCATTTTTCTTAACCCCCTCAGATAAATCAAGTCTTTCGTTATGCAAAATTGGGACATTATTTTTAACAATAAAATCACGAAGAATATACTTGGCTGCCTTTGGTTCAAACCAAATCATTACATCTCCATCAAATGAGTATCTGGCATAATTTCCTGAATTACCAACAAACCAATTTCGAGAATCACTATAATATTCTTTTATTGATTTATAAAAATCTCTTGTTAGACCTCCTAATGTATTTGTATTCACCACATCTGTAATTCCGAGTCCATTAGTAGTCATCCCTCCAAGAGCTGTATTTGAAGGTTTGATTAAAAGAACTGTTTTACCAGATTTTACAACCTCTGCAGCTGCTACAATACCTGCGGCTGTTCCTCCATAAACCACAACATCATATTCTTTAGCTACGTCAACATTCTCAACTCCCGTAGTAGTTTCAAAATTAAAAATCGGCTTTACCTCTTGAAAATCATCATCTGCACAAGAAAAGCAAAAAAGGAAACTAAATAACAAAAAAACTGGCAATCGTAATTTTATAAAATCCATTTTATAGTAGTAAATAAGTTAATTTTAAATAATTGAAACTCATAATTAATTTTAGCGCAATATATTTTTATACAACTTTAATTCTACAAATGAATTATTATTCGCGTAATTCAAATTTATATATGAAAATTTAAATTTATATCTGGCTTTAGGTTCTTTTCTATTTTTTCTTTAAGATAAATTTTATTCTCACTCTTTAATCTGTAATAATGTTCCGAATCTCTACTTTTAATAACTTTACAAGGGTTTCCTACAACGATTGAAAGAGCAGGAATTGATCCGGCAACAACTGCTCCAGCCCCAATTATACATCCTTCGCCAATAGTACTTCCTGGGGTTATTATTACATTCCCTCCTATCCAAACATTCTCCTCAATTGTTACTTTTCTAAAATCAAAGGTTTCATCGTAGGGAATATATTTTGAATTTTTAAAACAATGATTTGCCGAATGCACCACTAAATTGGGACCTATAATCACTCCATTCCCTATTTCTATTCCGCCTAAACCATTAATTTCCGCATTAGGTCCGATATATATGTAACTCCCTAGCGATACTCTATCCGGATAATAAATTAATGTAGAAGAACTAATTTTATTATTAGCTCCAATATGTTTCAAACCACGTAACAATCGCTTTAATCTAATATTCTGGTAAAATTCATATATTCTTTTTATGATCATCTTTTTAAAAATTTTAATATTAAACTTTTATTAATAAACAAGATTAAAATTAGTACCAAAACGAATAAAAGCAGCTGAAATTGAAATTCCAAAATACTCATTAAAGTAATCAAAGCAACCATAAGAACGAGAGATAATATATAATAAAACTCATTTATTATGAGGTTTAATTCTTTTTTTAAATCGAAATATCTCAATAAATATATAATAAAAAAACCAAAAAAATAGGAAATTGATATACCGTATAAGCCCCATCGTTCAACCAGTAGAAAACCTAAACCAACAGAAACTAATCCCCCAATTACCGTAGTAAAAGTTATCTTTAAAGTACTTCTACTTTTTTGATAAACAAGACTAATCAATGCAGCAATAGTATTAAAACCAACTCCCAGATACAAAAAGGACATGTATTTCCAGGATTCATAAAACTCACTATTCACAACGTATTTTGTATAGATCGGTGCGCCGGCAATTAGAACAGCAATTATACTAAATTCTATTTTCATGAAGTAAACTAACAATTTACTAAAATCTTCCATTTTAGTATCCTTCTTAAGAAAAGCATCTTGAATTGGTAAAACAAAAATCGAATTTATGATTACTATGATCGATGGAAATCTTGAAGATATTGCATAAATACCGTTCGCTTCAGCTCCTAAATAATGAAGAATAATAAACTTACTTGCAGACCCTATTACCCACCAACTCATCAAATTAGGAATAAGAGGAAGTGAATAATTACACATTTCTTTCAATAATTTTTTATCAAATTTTCGAAAAGAAAAATATTTAAAAATCTTAATCTGAAAAAGTATCAACAGACAGGCAATTGCATAAGCAACAATATTAGCAAGCAAAATACCTTCTACTTTTAAACGCAATATGTATATAAAAAACACATTGAAAACAATTACTAAAAATGTGGTGATAAGACCATTTAAAGCAAATTTTTTAGTATTTCCTTCTCCTCTTAATATACTTTGCAGAATCGGTAATAAGCAATTCAAGAACATTAGCGCAAAGAAACATCCTTTATATTGAAAAGTTTCAAAACTGCAATAAACTAGAAAACAGATCGAAAAAAACAAAAAACCAATACCAAATGCAATCATTGTATTGGATATTATTTGTGCTTTCAATACTTCGTCTTCTCTATCTTTATCAATCAACCATCGATATACTGCATCTGATATTTGCAAGGAAACCAAGGGAACAAACAATGTTATTGTTGTGATAAATATGTCATACTCTCCTAAATCCTTCTTAGTGAGTAAAAAGGTATAAAAAGGAAGTAATAAAAAAGATAATATTTTTGAACCAAAACTTCCAATAGAATAAATTAATGTTTCTCGAAACAAATTTTTTCCAAGATGGCCCGAAGAAGAAGTTTTCATATTTAATTTGTTCGTATGAATTCTACTATTCTTTGGCAAGCCTTACCATCTCCATATGGGTTATGCAGAGCACTCATATTTTGATAGCGCTCATTATCTATTAATAACTGATTTGCTTCTGAGACAATTTTCTCTTTATTAGTCCCTACTAAAATTACTGTTCCTGCATCAACTGCTTCCGGTCTTTCTGTAGTGTCACGCATTACCAAAACGGGCTTGCCTAAACTAGGTGCTTCTTCCTGTACACCACCAGAATCGGTAATAATCAAATAGGACTGTTTCATTAACCAAACAAAAGCAGGATATGCTAAAGGATTTATCAGCTGAATATTAGAAACATTTGACAAAATATCATAAACTGGCCCTTTTACGTTTGGATTCAAATGTACCGGATAAATGATTTGAACATCTGGATGCTGCAACGCAATTTCTTTTAAAGCTGCACAAATATCGATAAATCCTTGTCCATGATTTTCACGTCGGTGACCTGTCACTAAAATTATTTTTCTCGAAAAATCAACAATATTTTTTAGATAGTCGATTTCCTCATTCTCAACAGTGTCAACTATAGATACGCTTTCCAATAAAGCATCTATAACCGTATTTCCTGTTACTAATATGCTTTTCTCATTAACATTTTCTGCTAATAAATTATTTTGGGAGGCTGTTGTAGGAGCGAAATGAAAATCTGCAATGCGACCGGTTACCTGTCGATTAATTTCTTCAGGAAATGGAGATCGTTTATTATGCGTGCGTAAACCTGCTTCTACATGACAAACTTTTGCCCCGGAGTAAAAGGCCGCAATACTAGCCGCCATAGTAGTAGTTGTATCTCCATGGACATAAACATAATCTGGTTTAAAATCCTCTAAAACAATTTTTAACTCCGTAATAATATCTGCAGTTAAAGAATATAAATTTTGATTTGCTTTCATTAAATCTAAATCATAATCGGGAATAATCTTAAAAAACTCCAATACTTGATCTAACATTTCCCTGTGCTGTGCAGTTACACAAACTTTAGTTTCGAAATCATTAGTGTTTTTCTGAAATTCTTTTACCAAAGGCGCCATTTTGATTGCTTCCGGTCTTGTGCCAAATATGATTAAATTTTTAATCTTCATCTTAATACTATTCTTGCTTTAAATTAAATGAAACATAGCTAAACAATCAACTATGAAGAAAGGGATTCTCTAATATACTTTTTGCTCATAAGGAACAAAACACAAATGAATCCAAAAAGAAAAGATCCAATTAGCATCCCTTTAAACTTACCCAATTTGTCTTTTTTCAAAGGCAAAATTGGCTTATCAATAATCTGAATTAAGGGTGTTTCTTTTCTTAATGTTACTTTAGCTAATTCAGATTGTTTAACAAGTTCTGTCAAAATAGCGGTATTTGCCTGTACATCTACCTGTCTTCTTGCCGAAGGAGTACGACGAACATTTAATGCAGGATTTAAATTAAATGTATTATCCTCTGCTACTGCTACTCCGGTAATTGCACCGTTGAGTTCTGCTCGTATTGAATCTGTTTGTTTGTTTAAAACAGCCATATTTATACGCGCTTTCTTACTCTTTGTACTGATATAAAAATCTGAAACTTCTTTAGCTAAGGCTTCCGCAAAATATTTAGAAAACAATTCATTTGTAGATGACATATCTATTGTAACAATTGCAATTTTCTTGTCTTTCTGTCCTATTACTAATCCTTTACCAGATAAATTTTCATAAATTGCTCCTAAGATACTATCATGTACCCGCGAAAAATACTTTCGTTTGCTATTAGGCAGAAACTCTACGGAAGCTAACTTGGGATTGTCTGCCCATTTGTCTCGCCAACCATTGTTCTGAACATACATTTCCGCCAAAGAAATAACCTTACCTTTTGGCGTTGAGACAGGTGTTAGCAAGGTCTGCTCCACCATCGTCCTTGATTTCAACAGTTCTGTTAAATTTGCTCCTGTAAAAATGCTTCCACCGCCGCCGCCAACATCTATTCCTAATGAACTTGCAAGTCCCAATGCTCCACCTAAACCTCCTCCGCCAGACTTTTCATCTTCCAAAGCAAATGATAAACTAGCAGTATATATTGGCTTTTTAACAACTGAATATGTCAGTCCTCCAATTGCTCCCAAAACTCCTGCCAATGCGATTATTTTCCATTTTGACAATAAATAAAAATACCAATCTCTAGCTTTTTCAAGTATCTCTTGTAATGAAATTTCATCATTAATTTCAGGTTTATTATCCATGCTAAAATTCTATTATTTATTTAAAAGCTGTTACAATCAACAAAGCCAAGCTTGTTATTACACTACCTATACTCACCCACTCCCCGGTAGACATTTTATTTCCTTCAGGTTTTTCTGGAACAATAATCTGTGAGTCTGGCAAAACTTTTGGGTATGATCTAAAAAATAAAAATGATTTTGTAACATCGGCTTTACCATTAGGATAAATTATATAGGCCTTCTTCTTCCAACCTTTATTATCTACTCCACCAACAGAATTTATATAATATTTAAACCCTTTCCCACTTCTATAAGGAATCTCAGAAGTCAACAAGACATTTCCTGTCACTTTTACTCCTTCATTATAATCCGTTACTATGATTTCATCATCTGGGAATAAGGTCACATTAGAATAATGATCCGTATTTTTAATAATTTTTTCCCAGTCGATAGGAATTGTAGAAAACTTCACCTCATTTTTCAACTTTTCTACTAAATCTTCATTTATCGTATCCGTTTTAGATAAATTTAAATCTACGCTTTCTATCTTAGCTATTTCATCCTGCTTAATCGGCCTTCTGATTTTCATACCTTCTATATTAGCAATAGATGTTAATCCTCCAGCTCTCATGATTAAATTATACACTTTTTCTTTTTTATTAGCCAAAACGTACTTACCAGGATATGTTACAGCACCGCTAATAGTAATCATTTGAGGCTTTTCATAAACAGCCACTCTTCGAATATTAACTACATCAAAAGGCCTTAAAAGAAAATTTTTGACTTGCTCATTATTATCTTCTGTTATATCAAGCTGCATTAATTCGATACGCTTCATATCCGTATCCTTTATCGTGTCCGATTTTATCATTCTTGCAATCTCTACTCTCTTAGAGGCCGAACCGGTCAAACCTCCAACCTGAACAATTAAATCATTCAACGTTAGATTTTCAAAATAATCATATACGCCTGGATTTTTCACTTCTCCATCTATAGTAACTTTATACTCTTCTCTGAAATCCAAAATAGAATAGACAGTTAATACATCTTCTCTTTTTAATTCTAAATCCGCTTTTAAATCACCTGACAAAGCAGCACTTATATCTACATTAACAATCTCTGTAGTCAAATCAGGTTTTAAACGTATGATTCTGGCTCTTTTACTATAAGCATCCTCTTTTAGTCCTTCAGCTCTAGTAATCAAATCCGAAATTCTCATCCCTTCATTAAAGGAATAATAATCTGGTCTAAAAACTGCACCTTCTATTTTAATACGGTTTTCAAATCGACCTAAAATTTTCGTTACTCTGAAAACATCTCCTGATTTAGGATTGTAGCTACCAAATTCGCTTTCATTTATATCATGAACTTTGAACTCTTTCCCTGTTTTCTGCACCACATTTACTGAAGCCGTATAAGCATATTCATTAAATCCTGAAGCAAAATTCAATAAGTCTGAAAAAGTTTCTCCCTTTTTTATTTCAAAAATCCCTGGACGCTTGACCTCTCCCTGAACTGTTACCCTTTGACTATAAGCCGGAATTCTAATAACATCATTATCCTTTAAACTTACATTATCAGATTGATCTCCTTTTACTAAAAATCTATAAATATCAATATTTCTAAAAACTTTATTATTTCTAATCAATTCGATGTTTCTATAGCTGCCGTTTTTACCTGGACCTCCTGCTAAATGTAGGGCATTATAAACAGTTGCTAAGGATGAAATAGAGTAATTACCCGGTTGCTTACCTCCAACAACCGTTATCTTTATAGTACGTATTTTATCTAAACTAACACTAACTTTTGACTGTCCTGATCGAACTGTACTATAGACTTTTGCAATTGCCGATTTGATTTTTTGTGTTGCTGCTTCAACTGATATACCGGAAACCGCAATTTGACCTACATACTGGATACTAACTTTCCCTTCAACACTTACTGGTATACTGGCATTAAACTCCTGAACACCATAAACGCTAATTTGCAATTCATCTCCAGGTCCTAGGATATAATTCATTGGAGTTGCTAATTTTAAATCAGGCTCAAAATTTAAAGTCGGATTATCAAATAATTCAGAACCAAAAATTAAAGCATTTATCGAGTCTTTAACTTTAACATTTGTAATCACTTCCTGATTTCTTCCGAATTGCGTTTTATTATTCTTACTTTGATTGGATTTATTGTCGGCAGTATCAGATGTCTTTGAGAAATTATTTAATCTGATTTTTAACTTATCAAACTCTTCTTGACTCATACCTCTCGATAGTGCCATAGATTCAGCCTGATCGATAGTCATATTGTTGCTTTTTAATTGTGCACTGATCTTACCTAAGTCATCATCAGACAAATAATCTACTTTTATAGTGCTTAAATCTCTAGATTTAAAAATATCCTGAGCATTTGCACTAAAAGACATTAAAAGAACAAAAAAAAGAGAAAGTATATATGTTAGCTTTTTCATATTGAATATAATTTTGACCTAAATAATTTATCTGTAAAATTTAGGAATATTGTTTCTTATAATACTCTTTGTAGGAACCTGAAGTTACATTTTGCAACCATTCTCCATTGTTAAGGTACCAATTAATTGTTCTCTCTAAACCTTCTTCAAAAGTTACAGATGGTTTCCAACCAAGTTCTTGGTTAATTTTTGAGGCATCTATTGCATAACGCAAATCATGCCCCGGTCTGTCTTTAACATAAGTAATCAATTTCTGAGAAGTCCCTTCGTCCCTTCCTAACTTTTGATCCATAATCTGGCATAATAATTTGACCAAATCTATATTCTTCCATTCGTTGAAGCCACCAATATTATAAGTCTCATGATTTTTTCCTTCATGAAAAACTAAATCTATCGCAATTGAATGATCTTCTACAAACAACCAATCACGGGTATAATTCCCATCACCATAAACTGGCAAAGGCTTATTATTTATAATATTATTGATAAAAAGTGGGATTAATTTTTCAGGAAAATGATAGGATCCGTAATTATTTGAACAATTTGTTAAAACATATGGCAATCCATACGTTTCTCCATATGCTCTGACAAAGTGATCTGAGCTTGCTTTTGAAGCTGAATAAGGAGAATTAGGCGCATAGGGAGTAGTTTCTGTAAAAAGTCCGTCGCTGCCTAAAGAGCCATAAACTTCATCTGTACTAATATGGTAGAAACGTTTCTCTTGAAAATCATCCTTCCATTGATTCTTTGCAGCGTTTAACAAATTCATCGTTCCAATAACATTTGTTTTCACAAAAGCTAAAGGATCTTCAATAGAACGATCCACATGGGATTCGGCTGCCAAATGCAAAATGCCATCAAAATTATGTGCAGAAAAAAGTTCTTTTATAAAAATTTCATCAACAATATCACCTTTTATAAAAGTATAATTAGATTGATTTTCAACATCCTTAATATTTTCAAGATTGCCGGCATAAGTCAATGCGTCTAAATTATAAATCTGATATTCCGGATATTTATTTACAAAACGTCTTACAACATGTGACCCAATGAAACCAGCACCACCGGTTATAAGAATTTTTTTCATTTTAGCTTTCAATTAATTTAATAAATGTGAATTTGCTTTTTCTAATTCACCGTATAAGTCTTTTACGTCTTGTGAATTCTCTTTTTGCAATAGTAGATTTGCAGTATCCGTACAAACAAAAATAGTATTTTTTAATCCTAAGAATGCTGTATATTTTTCGCTTCCTATAACCATATTTCCATTTTTATCTACAGGATGCCCTTTAGATACCAAATAGTCATAAACAGATTCAAAAGATCCTAAATCGGACCAGGAAAATGAAGCGGGAACCACTTTAATTTTTTTACTTCGTTCCATTACAGCATAATCGATACTAATGGATGGAATTTCTAAAGACAAATCCAAATCAAGTACTCCATTCTTACCCGATTCCCAAACTATCTTTGCTTTTTCATAAACATCAGGTTGAAATTGTTTTAGCTCATCTAAAAGAACCCCTGCTTTAAAACAGAACATACCACTGTTCCATAAAAAATTACCTCTAGCTATAAAGTTTTTAGCTGTTGTTTCATTTGGTTTTTCACGAAATGAAATCACTTTATCTCCATTAGATTCAATATAACCATATCCCGTTTCCGGTTTGGTTGGAATAATTCCGAATGTTACGATATAACCTTCATTTGCTTTTAAAATAGCTTCATGTATGGCTTTATTATACTCTTCCATCTTATCAATAATATGATCTGAGGGCGTCACAATTAATACATCATCAGGATGAGATGCAAATGCCGCAAAAGCAATAGCTGCAGCCGTATTTCTTGGGGTAGCTTCTACAATATTTAGAAATTCAGTCTTGGTCTTATCCATCACTTTACTGCTTAAGTGGTGATTATCAACATTACCCACCACCATAACTTTATTAGCCAAATGACTGTTTCTTTCTACCGTCATTTCAAATAAAGACTTCCCTTCAAATATCTCCAGATATTGTTTGGGTTGGCTTTTTCGTGACAAAGGCCATAATCTGCTCCCAACTCCGCCAGTCAAAATTACATGTATGATTGAACTGCTTATTTCCATTTTTTTTAAACTAAAAAAGAAACTTTATTTACTACAACCTATTATCGGCTACAGTACCTAAAACTCCTTTTACATCATATACTAAACTATTTGATTTTTGCAAACCGGAAAAATCCAGTTTCAAAAATTCTTTGTGTGCGACACCTAAAACAATAGCATCAAATTTCTCCTTTGGAATTGAATCTACTGTTGTCAGCTTGTATTCTTTTCTAACCTCGTCAATACTTGCTAACGGGTCGTATATCGTTACCGCTATTCCATACTCTTTCAATGCTTTTATAACATCTACAATTTTAGTATTTCGAACGTCAGGGCAATTTTCTTTAAATGTAATTCCAAGCATTAACAGATTGGCACCATTTACAGAAATCCCTTTTTTAATCATCAATTTAACCACTTGAGAAGCAATATACTCTCCCATGCTGTCATTTAAACGTCGTCCTGCCAAAATTATTTCAGGATGATACCCAAATTCCTGTGCTCGTTGTGCCAAATAGTAAGGATCTACTCCTATACAATGACCTCCGACCAAACCTGGTTTAAAAGGTAAAAAATTCCATTTTGTTGCAGCGGCAGTCAGAACTTCCTGTGTATCAATATTCATTAAGTTGAATATCTTAGCTAATTCATTAACAAAAGCGATATTAATATCCCTTTGTGAGTTTTCTATCACTTTTGCGGCTTCTGCCACTTTTATGCTAGGGGCTAAATGAGTTCCTGCTGTAATAACAGATTTATATAGTGCATCAACTTTTAATCCAATTTCAGGAGTTGATCCTGAAGTTACTTTCAGAATTTTCTCAACCGTGTGTTCTTTATCTCCGGGATTTATTCTTTCAGGTGAATATCCTGCAAAAAAATCCTCATTAAATTTCAAACCTGAAACATTTTCCAACACAGGTACACATTGTTCTTCTGTAACGCCTGGATAAACCGTCGATTCATAAATAACAATATCTCCTTTTTTCAGTATTTTACCAACAGATTCACTCGATTTATACAATGGGGTTAAATCCGGACGGTTATTTTTATCAACTGGTGTTGGAACTGTTATTATAAAGTAATTACAATCTGCGATGTCCGTCAAAGAGGTAGTGCAGTACAGTCCAATTTCAACATTAGGATTATCTACCAATACTTTCTGCAAAGTAACATCATCCACTTCCAGTGTAGTATCAAATCCTGATTTTAAAGAATCTACTCTTGATGTATTAATATCAAAACCGATAACAGCATACTTGGTGGCAAACAACCTTGCTAAAGGTAGTCCGACATAGCCCAGACCGATAACCGCTATTTTTATATTCTCATTCAAATTGTTTTCTTTTTTATACGATTTAGTCCGTAAAATTCACGGCTACGCCGTTCCCTGTCACAGTAATCGACACAGAATTTGGAAAAATCATTTTTGGCAAATATAACACATTAAGTCAATTAATTCAATACGTTTTTTTGCAGACTTAAAAACAAAAAAACCTATAAACACAAACCTTTACAAATCAAAGCTGTGCCATTTTATTTGCAAAAAAAAGAGAATGAAAAACACCAAAAACGAATTTCACTCTCAATTAATTTATATTTTAATTTCGTACATAAAATATACTACTTGTACTTAATTTTCAAAACACAACCTAAAGATTCCAACACCAAAATATAATGGGTATTAGAAATTTCCTGAACAATTGCATTTTGACTACTGAAAACCCCGGATTCTAACTTTATACGATCTCCAACTTGAAATGCCGTTACCGAAACATCGCTTACATTTGAATCCGAAAGACCCTTTTTTATTATAGCTATTTCTTCGTCTTTAACAATTGCCGGTTTTCCAAGCCAAAACAAATAGCGAATTACACCAGCGACCTGAAAAACAGCATTTCGATCCATATCTGGTAATTGAACAAATACATAGGAATTAAAAAGAGGTACTTCAATTTTTTTCTTTCTATCCGACCATTGCTTTATCTGAGTAATTACCGGACAATAACATTCGATTCCGATTTGATTTAGCCGCTCTGCAACCTTCTTTTCCCATTTGGGCTTAGTATAAACTACGTACCAATTCATATCTCTTTTATAATGAAATAAAATTTTTAATTCTATCGCTTTATTCGCTTTCTGCCAAATTTTAAATCAAGACTAATAATCGACTATGAACCAATTCCGTTATAAACAAACCCAATAGACTCTAACTCTTGTGCATTTAATATATTTCTACCATCAAAGACGAATGCTGGTTTGTGCATTGCATCATAAATTTTTTGCCAATCGTATGTTGTAAATTCATCCCATTCGGTAAGAATTGCAATCGCATGGGCGTCTTTGCAGGCATCATAAGGATTATCAAACGTTAAAACTGCCTTATTATTTTCTTCAACTGCTCTTGTTTCTAAATAATTTAAATCCGCAAGCATTTTAGTCCTTGAAACTTTAGGATCGTAAACAGCAATTTTCGCCTGTTCGTTAATCAAATCATCAGCTACATATATTGCTGCAGACTCACGGGTATCATTGGTATCTTTTTTGAATGCCCAGCCCAAAAAGGTAATTTTCTTATCAGCAACCGTATTGTATAAAGTCTGAACGATCTTATTTGAAAATCTTCGCTTCTGATGATCATTCATAATAATAACCTGTTCCCAGTAGTCCGCCACTTCATTCAATCCGTATGTTTTTGCAATATAAACTAAATTCAAAATATCTTTTTGAAAGCAAGATCCACCAAAACCAACGGAAGCTTTTAAAAATTTTGGTCCAATTCTACTGTCCATTCCTATCGCTCTTGCCACCTCGTTTACATCAGCACCTGTTTTTTCACAAAGTTCAGACATTGCATTTATAGATGAAATGCGTTGCGCTAAAAAGGCATTCGCTGTAAGTTTAGACAATTCTGAAGACCACACATTTGTAGTCAGAATTTTATCCTTACTAACCCAGTTGGCATATACATCTACTAAGGCCTTAATAGCCACTTCTCCTTCAGGAGTGGTGTCGCCACCAATTAGAATTCGGTCCGGATTTAATAAATCTGTAACAGCAGTTCCTTCTGCTAAAAATTCAGGATTAGACAAGATCTGAAATTGAACTCCGTTTCCGGTATTATCTAAAATACTTTTTATGGCTTCTGCAGTACGTACCGGCAAAGTCGATTTCTCAACTACAATTTTATTTTCTTTTGCCACTTTTGCAATCTGTCTGGCACATAATTCAATATATTTCAAATCAGCTGCCATCCCTTTTCCTTTTCCGTAGGTTTTTGTTGGCGTATTTACTGATATAAAAATCACCTGAGCTTCATCAATCGCTTTTTCTACTTCGGTTGAGAAGAAAAGGTTTCTTCCTCTTGCCTCCGCCACAATTTCGGAAAGTCCCGGTTCGTAAATCGGAATATTATCAGTATTTGGATCGTTCCAATCTTTAATTCTTTGTTCGTTCAAATCAACAACAGTCACTTGAATATGTGGACATTTTTGAGCAATTACTGCCATCGTCGGACCTCCAACATAACCTGCACCAATGCAACAAATTTTTGTTACTTCCATTTAATTTAATTTAATATCTTAATCTTTGACTTTATTTCAAATTGCTCCAGTACCAGCTGACAGCTTCTTTTAATCCTTCTTGTAATGAATATTTCGGATCATATCCCAGCATTTTTTTGGCCTTAGCAATACTAGCTAACGAATGCGGAATATCTCCTGCTCTATTTTGACCGTAAACAACTTCTACATCAGCAATTTTTGAATCCAATTCACTTAAGTATTTTTTCAAATATCCTGTCAAGTCATTCAAAGTATTCCGATCTCCAAATGCCGTATTGTAAACTGTATTTACTGCTTCCGGATTTTGACTTAACATCGCCAATTCGTTCATCTGAATCACATTGTCAATATAAGTGAAATCACGTGAATAATTTCCGTCACCATTTATAACCGGACTTTCATAATTCATAAACTGCATCACAAACTTAGGAATTACAGCTGCATAGGCGCCATTAGGATCTTGTTTTCGTCCAAAAACATTAAAATAGCGCAATCCAATCGTTTCCAAACCATAGGTTTTACTGAAAATTTCAGCATATAATTCATTTACATATTTTGTAATAGCGTATGGAGACAAGGGTTTACCGATAACCTCTTCTACTTTTGGCAATCCTTCAGAATCTCCATAGGTAGAGGAACTTGCCGCATATATAAATCGCTTTACTTTAGCATCGCGGGACGCTGTCAACATATTTAAAAAACCCGACACATTAACATCGTTAGTAGTTATCGGATCGTTTATAGATCTTGGAACAGAACCTAGAGCGGCCTGATGCAAAACATAATCAACTCCATCAACTGCAGCGACGCAATCGGCTATGGTGCGAATATCACCCTCAATCAATTTAAAATTGGGGTTCTCCATACAATCTTTCAGGTTATGGCGATGTCCTGTCGCAAAGTTATCTAAACAAACCACCTTGTGACCTGATTTTAAAAAGTGTTCACACAAATTTGAACCAATAAAACCAGCACCTCCTGTAATTAAAATTTTGTATTGAACCGATACTTCCATATGCTTCAAATTATTTTTTATTGAATTTGTTTAAAAGAGATTTCACAACACCTTCTTTTTCTCTTTCTTCATAATAGCCGTTAGAATAGGCACCATATCCGTACCCAGAACCATACTTGGCTTTATTTTCATATCCATTTAAAACGATACTTGCATTGTTAAGCTCTCCTCTTTTCACTCTGTTATTCAACAACGTGATCATATCTTTTTTGGTATAGTTCTGCCTTACAATATATAAAGTAACATCAGCATACTGAGCCAACTCTAAAGCATCAGAAACTAAACCAACGGGAGGCGTATCTAAAATAATATAATCGTATTCTTGCTTTAACTCATCTATTAGCTCTTTCATCGCTTCACTTAAAATAAGTTCGGAAGGATTAGGAGGGATTGGGCCTGACAAAATAACATCAAGATTTGGTATCTGTGTTGGATTTGTTATTTCACTTAAACTTTTTTGTTTAATCAAATAATTAACTACACCCACATTCTTAGTCAAATTAAATTCATCAGCCAACCTCGGTTTTCTCAAATCCAAACCGACAATCACCGTTTTCTTTTCACTTAAAGCAAAAACTGTCGCAATGTTTATGGAGCAAAATGTTTTTCCTTCACCACTTACCGACGAAGTAATCATTAATGTTTTTGCGCCGCTAACACGTTGTTTTTTATACAAAAACTGTAACGAAGAACGAACAGCCCTAAAAGATTCTGAAAGCGCCGATTTTGGTCTGTCAAAAACCGCCAAGCTCATATTTTCTTTATCAACCCCAATTACCCCAATAAGAGGAATCTGCGTTAATTTACTTATGTCCTCAACATTCTGAATTGAATTATTAACGAAGAAAATTACAAAAACAAACAACAAAGGAACCAACATCCCCAGAAACAAAGCCAAAACATAATTGGCAGAAGTTTTGGGGCCTACCAAATCTCCACCTATATCTTTTGCAGGATCAATAAAATGAATGTCTGATAAATTAGATGCTTTTACAATTTCTGCTTCATTTCGTTTCTGCAAAAACTCCGTATAAATATTATCATTTAAATCGTATTTTCTCTTAATCTTCAACAACTCCTGCTGTTCCTCAGGAAGTCGTTTAACCGTACTTTCTGCCTGACCAATTTTAGCATTTATCATTGACAGGTCATACAACAAGGATGATTTTGCACTTGTAATATTTTCCAACAGAACACCTTTAACAGCATTCATTTGATTATCAAAATCCTTGAAAATCTTATCACTTTTTACCGCATACGCCATTTCTGACCTTTGTGCAGAGAGCGCGATAAGTTTTGAAACATTCGTAATAATATTCGGGTCCTCAATTCCTGCAACAGAAGGAGCAGGCAAACGAGAGTAGTCTACACTATTATTTAGATATGTTTTTAAAGAATTATAATAGGCTATTTTTCTGGAAATCAAATCTCTCTCAACATCGAAATCCATTATTTTATCTGAAAACTTAACACCTCCACCCTCAATTTCGTAGATATTCTTGTCCTTTCTGAACGTTTTTAGCTCGTTGCCGTTTTCTTTCAACTGAGACTCCATCGCAACAAGAGTACTATCTATAAATCGGATCGTGTTGTTTGCAAATTGATTTTTACCATCAAGCTGAATTTTAATCAACATCCTTACTGTTGAGTTCAAATAATCAACCATTCTGGCTTTGTTCGTACCCTGCAATGACAAAGTTAACAACGAACCTCCTTTATCATCAGAACTAACATTTATTCCTCTGTAATTAGACACTGTACCGTCAAAATCATTAAATCTAACGAAGTACTCATTTCCTTTATAGAGCCCCGGATTGTCATTTATTTGCAATTTCCAATTTAGGAAAGGAAGTGAAACTTGTTCTCCGACTTTATATCTTTTAACAAACTCCATAGGCTGAACCGCCGTATTAGCATAAGAATTAGTCGAATAATTTAATACCGAAACAGAATTATTTTCAAATAAAATTCTGATTTCATATACATTTTCACTTATAAATTTAACCCCGATAAGAGTATTGGCAAGCTGCCCTTTTGATTTATCAATATTCAAATAAAAAGGTACTTCGCCATAAGAATCAACCAAATTGTATTTCCCTTGCGAAAGATAATCGATATAAAACTGCAATTTGTCAACCACCAATTCATTATGTGATCTTGACTTCAAGATGGTAGAAATTCCATTTACCTGATCAGAAATCCCACCCCAATTAAAAACCAAACTGGTATTCGAAGTAAAAAACGGATTGCTTTCTTCTTTAATAGAAATCATGGTTTGCATGGCGTAAATTTTTTCTTTACGAATATTTACCTGATGGGCTATTGCAAACGCAATTATTAAACTCACCAGAAACCACTTCCAATAACTTATAATTTTTAATAAAAGTCCTTTAAAATCAAAATTCGAATGATTCTCAAAAATCGAAAAATCTTTTATATCTAACATCTTTTGAACTGAGTTTTAATTTTTAAGAATCAAATAAACTGTCGTTGCCAATGACAACAAAGTAATAACAGTACCTATAGACTGTATTCCTGTCTGCCCAGTCCCCCATGTTTTTTGCCTTAGAGGCTTCACATAAATATAATCGTTAGGCTGTAAGTAATAATAAGGCGATTTCATCACATTGGCATCAGTAAGATCAATGTCATGCATCTGAACTCCTGTCGGGGTTTGACGAATTACCGTTACTGCCTTTCTGTTTCCAACTGTCGTAATATCTCCTGCATTTGCAATAGCCTCCATAATATTTACATGCGGTTGAAATAATGTCTTAGTCCCTACGCTCCCTACTTCACCATTTATTGTATATCTGAAACCTGCCAATTTTACTGTTACAAAAATATTGGCCTCACTTTTAAAATATTCTTCAAGTAATTTTTTTTCAATCATCACTCGTACTTCTTCAAGCGTATATCCGATAACATTTAGCTCTCCTAAAATTGGCATTCTTATATTTCCATGATCATCAACTGTAAAACCATCAAAATACAAAGCTGCTTCTGATTTCCCAGACGCCGCTGCAGCACCATCATTTTTATTAAAAATGGAAACTAATTTAGGATCTATTGCTTTAATATCAACACTTATAACATCATTTACCTGCAATCTATAAGGCTTAGATTCAACGGCAGCAACTGTATTTTGTTCTCCCGAAGTATTTTTATCCTGCAAATACACCAGATCTTTTACAGGAATACAAGATGTAAATACTGTACTAATTAATAGTAATATATAAAAACTTTTCTTTGTCATTATTAATATTTTATCCGCAAATATAGCTTTTCCTTTAATCTTCAGGAAATCTAGCTTTTTATTGACTCTATTTAGTTGTTTTTGAAAGTTTTTTCAAACGGGACGCGGTGCAAAATACTTCTTCCGAGTGTAACTTCGTCTGCGTATTCTAATTCGTCTCCAACAGAAATCCCTCGTGCAATTGTAGAAACTATGATATCGTATCCTCCTATTTGCTTGTAGATATAAAAATTCGTTGTATCACCCTCCATGGTTGAACTTAGCGCAAAAATAAGTTCTGTTACTTTCCCTGATTTTACTTTTTCTACTAAAGTTGTAATATTTAGCTGACTGGGTCCAACACCTTCAATCGGGGAAATTTTCCCTCCTAAAACATGATAAATCCCTTTGTACTGCCCCGTATTCTCAATAGCCATTACATCGCGAATATCTTCAACGACACAAATCAACTCATGGTTTCTTGCCACATTAGCACAAATTTCACAAACTTTAGTATCTGAAATATTATGACAGCTTTTGCAAAATTTAATATCCTCTCGCATGTTTAACAATGCCTGAGATAAAAAACCGGTTTGTTCTTTAGGCTGTTTTAATAAATGCAAGACCAAGCGCAATGCCGTACGTTTACCAATCCCTGGCAATTGCGACATTTCGTTGACTGCTTTTTCTATTAGTTTTGATGAAAATTCCATGACGACAAAAATACTGTTTTTAATAATTTAGCGGCCTTGAGGCACCAAAAATCAATCGGTATCGAAAAAGTGAATTAATATTGATTTGTAGCTAATAAAACCAATGTACAAGCAACTTCTGCTTTAATATTATTCAGTTCCAATAATTGATACAACTCCGGATTCTCAGAACCAGGGTTGAAAATCACCCTCTTTGGTTGTGCTTCAACAATATAATTATAATAATCACGCTGACGTGCCGGATTCAAATACAATGTAATAGTATCAATATTTTTAACAGGAATCGCTTTTGTATAAATTTTCACCCCGGCAACTTCGCCTGTATTTTGACCTATTGCCAAAACGGTGTGTCCTTTTTCAACTAATGCATTTATAGCTCTAAAAGCATAACGCTCCGGTTTTGTAGTTGCTCCCAGAACTAAAGTTTTTTTATTTTTCATCATTTTTAAATATCGTACAAAAGTAATCAAAAAGTACGAGCTAAATTCAGGTAATTTAGCATAGACTTAACAACAATAAAAAAGCAATATCTCACCATAAATTTACACTTAAATATTAAAAAAAGACTATTTTTACCCTACTAACCCAAACAATATGGATTTATTCATTTATTTATTTGCTGCTCTTTTCTCGGTTCTAAACCCAATCGGTACCGTACCAATTTTTGTTGGACTGACACAGCACGATTCTCAAAAAGAACGTTCCAGGATTTCACTATGGACGGCGATCAACGTTTTTATCATTTTATTAGTTTCCTACTTCATTGGTCAATACGTATTGACTTTCTTCGGAATTAGTATTGATGCGCTACGAATTGCCGGTGGAATTGTAATCGTAAATTCAGGTTTCTCTTTGCTCTCTGGAAAATTCAACAAGAAAAGAGGTATTAACAAAAAGATTGAAAACGAGGCACAACAACGAAACGACATTGCCTTGACTCCTTTGGCAATTCCGATGCTCGCCGGTCCGGGTTCTATGTCTTTATTAATTGCTTTTTATCAGGAGCATCATGAAATGAATGAAATTATTATTTCGACTTTGGCTATTGCAGCCATTGCAATAGCGATTTTTGCGATACTAAAAAGTGCTCATTATCTTGCCAGAATTTTAGGTGCTTCGGGAATTGTTGCGATTTCTAGAATTGTTGGCTTTATTGTAATCTCTATCGGAATTCAATATATCGTGAGTTCGATTATCAATATTGTAAAAGGAAATTTGATGTAAATCTGTTGTTTACTTTAATTCTAGCCGAAAAAAAATGAAAGAAATTAATTTCTCTTTTGGAGATTTCACTATTACAACCAATAAAAACAAATTGGATCTTCATGCCATTCATGATTTCTTATCAAAAAAATCCGGGTGGAGTGATGGTATTCCTTTTGAGACCATGAAAACTTCTATTGAAAATTCTCTAAATTTTGGATTATTCTATAAAAATATACAAATTGGTTTTGCAAGGGTAATTTCAGATTTTGCTACTATTGGGTATTTGGGCGACATTTATGTATTGGAAGAATATCGAGGAAGAGGACTTTCTAAAGCTTTGATGGAACAAGTAATGAACCATCCTAATTTACAAGGTTTACGCCGTTGGATTTTATTGACATCTACAGCTGAATGGCTTTACGAAAAATACAATTTTACAAAATTACCCAATCCTGAATTCTACATGGAATTATATAATCCTGAAGTTTACAAGTCAAATTAAGCTTAACGATTAATCCACAAACACAAAATTCCAAATTCCAAACTGTACTATTCAGCTTTTGGAATTTGGAATTTTTTTATTGAAAATTATAAAATTTAACTTCTTGGCAAGAACACCTCTGCCATCATACATCTTGCACTTCCGCCACCGCACGCTTCGATTGTATCTAAGCTTGAACTTAAAATTTCAGCATGAGCTTCTAACTGCGTAATTTGTTTTGGTGTTAAACTCTGATGAGCCGAAGCACTCATAACAATATATTTCTTATCATCGGCTCCTCTAACTTCTAGCATATTACCAGCAAAATTATTTACCTGAGCTTCTGTAATCAAAATAACTTCTTTGTTATCTGCTTTTAGATTCTCCAGAACCATTTTGCGTTCTTTTTTATCATCGATGCAATCCGCACAAATAACAGCGAAAGTTTCACCCAAGCACATCATTACGTTGGTGTGATAAATTAATTTACGTTCCCCATCAACGGTCTGAAAAGCTTCAAAAATTACCGGAGCATAATCAAAGTCTTCACAGAATTCGATAAACAATTCTTCATCAGCTCTCGGAGACAAAGCACAATAGGCTTTTCCGTTGGCACGATCTAAAAGCAAACTTCCGGTGCCTTCAAGAAAAATACCGTCTTCTTCTGCCGAGGTATAATCCATTATATTGGCAATTTCAAAACCTTTGTCTTCAAGTGTATCTAAAATATCTTCACGACGCTCCTGACGACGATTTTCTGCAAACATTGGATATAAAGCCACGTCTCCGTTTTCGTGAAACGAAACCCAGTTATTTGGAAAAATACTATCCGGAGTATCTGTTTCTAAAGTATCTTCTATAACGGTAACATCAACCCCTACAGCTCTCAACTTCTCAACAAAAACATCAAATTCCTGTTGTGCTTTTGCATTTACTGTACTCGGTAAAAGTCCGTCCAAAACTTTTTGATAATAATTATTGACAGCCGTTTGCTCATTCATTCTAAAAGCAACAGGGCGAATCATTACAATTGCATTCGTTGTTTGTTTCATGTTTTAATATTTTTTTTGTTTCAGGTTTCAGGTTTCAAGTTGTCGTGAACTTGAAACCTGAAACTTGAAACTACTTTTTAATCTCTAATTAATGGTAAAGTCGAACATCTTAACAATCCCTCTTGTTTCGCAATTTCAGCATATGGAATTTCTTCAACTGTAAAACCATTTGCACGCAACCAATTGTTTAAGCGGGTAAAGTTTTTTTCTGAAACCACTACATCAGTATCAATAGAAAATACGTTAGAAAACATATGATACATTTCGTCTCTTTCGATATGAAATAAATTCTCTTTTCCAAAAAGGTTTACCAAATACAAATAATCTGCTTCTTCACGAAAACCTCGTTTGTAAATAATCCCTTTGTCTTTTCCAACAGGTTGAAAGCAACAGTCCAAATGCAAAGCATTATCTCTGGCTTCTAATTTAGATTTAACCAGATCAAACTCTTTAACAATTTTGTTTGGGAATAATTCTTTAATATAATTTACACCCTCCATATTGGTACGAGCTGTAATATAATCTTTGTAATCACTGCCTTTATAGGTTCCTATAAAAATATGATCGTTCCAAAGCATCACATCACCACCTTCGATATGAACTTCTTCCGGTGGACGAACCACCTTTAAAGTATTCATTTGGTCGATTACATATTGAATCGCATCTAATTCTCGCTCTCTATCCGGTAAAATATTAGATTTCACGAAAGTATCATCAATAACAAACCCTATATCTCTCGCAAAAATTTGATTGTAATTTTCTATCATCTCAGGACGATAAACCGTTACATCATATTTTTGAAAAACAGCATTAAAAGCATCCATTTCAACAACCATATCTTTTTCAAGAGGGTAGGTTCCTGCTTTAATATGTTCCAATGATTTAGGATCATAAGCCTCATCTAAGGATGGAGTTGGCCCATTATGAACCGCTGAACCCAAAACTACAGCACGTAATCTTGACGTTTCGTTCTTTACATTTAATTGCAACATAACTTTATTGTATTTTGAACAAAGATAAAAAAAGCTTCACAGTTAGGTGAAGCTTTAAAATGTTTTTATTTATTTGACTTAAAGTCTCTCAACGGGTGCCCAGTGTATATTTGTCTTGGTCTTCCGATTGGTTCTTTATTCTCACGCATTTCTTTCCATTGCGCAATCCAACCTGGTAATCTACCAATAGCAAACATCACGGTAAACATATCTGTTGGAATCCCTAAGGCTCTGTATATAATTCCAGAGTAGAAATCAACGTTTGGATATAAATTTCTTGATTTGAAGTATTCATCTTCTAAAGCTGCTGCCTCTAATTTTTTCGCGATCTCTAAAATCGGATCTTCAACACCTAAAGTTTCTAATACTTCTTTAGCTGCTTTTTTGATGATTCTTGCTCTTGGATCAAAGTTTTTGTAAACTCTATGACCAAATCCCATTAAACGGAAAGGATCATTTTTATCTTTGGCTTTAGCCATGAATTTATCAGTGTCTCCACCGTCTTTGTTAATTTCTTCCAGCATTTCAAGAACTGCCTGGTTAGCACCACCGTGAAGTGGTCCCCAAAGCGCAGAAACACCTGCAGAGATTGAAGCAAACAATCCTGCATGAGAAGAACCAACCATTCTTACCGTAGAGGTTGAACAGTTTTGCTCGTGATCTCCGTGTAAGATAAATAATTTGTCTAATGCATTAACAATAATAGGGTTTGCAGCGTAAGGTCCTGTAGGCAATTTAAACATTAATTGCATAAAGTTCTCTACATACCCTTGTGTATTGTCATAATAGTTCAATGGATACCCCATTGTTTTTCTATACGTCCATGTAGCGATTACAAGAAACTTAGCTATAGTTTTACAGATAGCTTCGTACATTTCTTTTTCGTTCTCTACATTTACAGCTTTTGGATTAAAGGCGGTTAAAGCACTTGTCAAAGCAGACAAAACTCCCATTGGATGAGCCGTTTTTGGAAAACCGTCAATGATGTTCTTCATTTCTTCGTTAACCAAAGTATGCTTTTTAATATCAGCATCAAATTGAGCTAATTGTTGGGCTGTTGGTAATTCACCAAAAATTAAAAGATAAGATACTTCAGGGAAACTTGCTTTTTCAGCTAAATCTTCGATTGAATATCCTCTGTAACGCAAAATCCCAAGTTCTCCATCCAAGAAAGTAATCTCACTTGTACAAGATCCTGAATTTTTATATCCTGGGTCAAGCGTAATGAAGCCAGTTAAATCACGTAATTTGTTAATATCGACAGCAGACTCATTTTCACTCCCAGTGATTACCGGAAGTTCAATTTTCTTACCATCTACTTCTAATGTAGCTGTTTTTGACATAATATATCGGAAATAAATCTTTAAAATAATAATTTACCAAATCTAAGGAATTTAAGACTAATTAAAAAAAGAATCCTGCTATGAATTTGTTAAAACTCCAAAAAAAAACCATCCGTAAAAACGGATGGTTTAAATATAGTCTATAATTGTTTACAATTATTTGATTTTGAAAGCATTTAAGCCAGGGAAATAAGCAGTACTTCCCAATTCTTCTTCAATTCTCAATAATTGATTGTATTTTGCCATACGATCAGAACGAGAAGCTGAACCTGTTTTAATCTGACCACAGTTTAAAGCCACTGCTAAATCTGCAATTGTAGTATCTTCTGTTTCTCCTGAACGGTGAGACATTACTGAAGTATACCCTGCATTTTTAGCCATATTTACAGCTGCAATAGTCTCTGTTAAAGTTCCGATTTGGTTTACTTTTACTAAGATTGAATTGGCAATACCTTTTTGAATTCCTGTAGACAAACGCTCTACATTAGTAACGAATAAATCATCACCAACTAATTGCACTTTATCACCGATTTTTTCTGTTAAGTATTTCCATCCATTCCAGTCATCTTCGTACATACCATCCTCGATAGAGATAATTGGATATTTAGCAGCAAGTTCAGCTAAATAATCCGCTTGCTCTTCAGAAGTTCTGATTTTTCCAGTCTCTCCTTCAAATTTAGTATAATCGTATTTACCGTTTACATAAAACTCAGAAGCAGCACAGTCAAGTGCAATCATAATTTCGTCTCCGAAAGAATATCCTGCATTTTCAACCGCTTTTTTGATGGTATCTAAAGCATCTTCAGTTCCACCGGCTAAGTTTGGAGCAAAACCTCCTTCATCACCAACAGCAGTACTTAAACCTCTATCATGTAATACTTTTTTCAAACTGTGAAAAATCTCAGTTCCCATTTGCATCGCATGTGTAAAAGAAGTTGCTTTTACAGGGAAAATCATAAATTCTTGAAATGCGATTGGCGCATCAGAGTGAGAACCACCGTTGATGATGTTCATCATCGGTACAGGTAATGTATTAGCAGAAACGCCACCTACATATCTGTATAAAGGCAATCCAAGCTCATTAGCAGCCGCTTTTGCAGCAGCCAAAGAAACTCCTAAAATTGCATTAGCTCCTAATTTAGATTTGTTTGGAGTTCCGTCTAAATCAATCATAGTCTGATCGATCACATTTTGTTCAAAAACAGAAATTCCAACTAACTCTTCAGCAATAACAGTATTTACATTATTCACTGCATTCAAAACACCTTTTCCAAGGTAAGCTTTACCTCCATCACGTAATTCAACCGCTTCGTGCTCTCCAGTTGACGCTCCAGAAGGAACAGCTGCTCTACCTAAAACTCCGTTTTCAGTTATTACATCAACTTCAATAGTAGGATTACCTCTGGAATCAAGAATTTGTCTTGCGTGAATTTTAATTATAATACTCATTATTTTTACTTTTTTATTAATAAATTATATATTTTTTTCGAAATTATAAAAATATCCAATAGAAAATACGCATTTTAACTATTAAAAACCTTTATTTATTAACTATATCGTTTTAGCAGAAGCCTCTTTGATGTTCTCTACAAACTGATCGAACAAATAAGAAGAATCATGAGGACCAGGACTTGCTTCCGGGTGGTATTGTACTGAAAAACAATTTTTATTTTTCATACGCATACCAGCTACAGTTCCGTCATTCAAATGCAGGTGTGTAATTTCTAAATCCGGGTGGTTATCTAATTGTTCTTTATTAACAGCAAAACCATGATTTTGAGACGTAATTTCACCTTTACCTGTAATGATATTTTTTACAGGGTGATTTATTCCTCGGTGCCCGTTAAACATCTTATAAGTCTGAACTCCATTTGCTAAAGCAATTACCTGATGTCCTAAACAAATCCCAAATAAGGGTTTATCATTCGCCAGAATTTCTTTTGCAACTTCAATTGCCCCGAAAAGCGGATCCGGATCACCAGGCCCGTTTGACAAGAAGTACCCATCCGGATTAAACGCAGCCAAATCTTTATAAGTTGAATTGTATGGGAATACTTTTATATAACAATCTCTCTTAGCCAGATTTCTAAGAATATTTGTTTTAATACCAAGATCTAAGGCAGAGATTTTATAAGTAGCGTTTTCGTCACCAAAAAAATAAGGCTCAGTAGTGGAAACTTTCGATGCCAATTCTAAACCTTCCATGTTGGGTACATTTGCCAACTCTTTCTTTAAATCTTCCACAGCAGTACCATCTGTACAAATAACAGCATTCATAGCTCCATTATCACGAATGTAACTTACTAATGCACGTGTATCAACATCAGAAATACAAATTAGATTTTGTTTTGTAAAATAATCTTCCAAACTACCGGAAGCATCTTCTCTGGAATAATTAAAACTAAAGTTTTTACAAACTAAACCGGCAATTTTTATAGAATCTGATTCAACTTCTGAATCATTAACCCCATAATTTCCGATGTGCGTGTTAGTAGCCACCATAATTTGTCCAAAATAAGAAGGATCAGTAAAGATCTCCTGGTATCCGGTCATTCCAGTATTAAAACAAACTTCTCCAAAAGTTTTACCGCTAATTCCGATAGATTTTCCATGAAAAATAGTTCCATCACTTAGTAATAAAATGGCGCTTTGACGTGTAGTGTATTTCATTCTTTAATTGTATTGTTTTTAATCGTCCTATAAAACCGGCGAAGCCTGTTTCAATTGTAATTAGATATTTTGTAAATTTACTTCTTTAAAAGAGTGTCTCCAAGATTTTTTAAAAATTTCATTCATAAAAATGAAACCTAAAAATTCAAATAAGTTAGATTTCCTTTTAAAAAAAATCAAAAAAAAAGGATAAACTAAAAATTAGTTTATCCTTGATTTCTATAGAATCATTACTTTCATAATTATTCAGAAGCTTCAGTAGTCGATTCTGATTCAGCAGCTGGAGCTTCTGGAGTATCCTCAGCTTTTTTTGCTTTACCACCACGACGGCTTTTTGCTTTTTTAACTTCTTTTTTACCACCATTGTAAAGTTCATTGAAATCTACAAGTTCGATCATTGCCATATCAGCATTATCTCCCAAACGATTTCCAACTTTAATGATACGAGTGTATCCACCTGGACGGTCACCAACTTTAGCAGCTACGTCTCTGAACAAGTCAGTTACCGCATATTTACTACGTAGGTAAGCAAAAACAATACGACGGTTGTGAGTCGTATCTTCTTTTGATTTAGTGATTAAAGGCTCAACGAATTGTTTAAGCGCTTTAGCTTTAGCAACAGTAGTGTTAATACGTTTGTGCTCGATAAGAGAACAAGCCATATTAGCCAACATAGCTTTTCTATGTCCAGTCTGTCTGCTTAAGTGATTGAATTTTTTTCCGTGTCTCATTGCTATTTTAAATTTAATCCGCCGCAGCGGATTGAATTATTCTTTATCTAATTTGTATTTAGCTAAATCCATTCCGAAGGTTAGATTTTTAACTGCAACAAGTTCATCAAGTTCAGTTAAAGATTTTTTACCAAAATTACGGAATTTCATTAGGTCATTTTTATTGAACGATACTAAATCACCAAGTGTATCAACTTCAGCCGCTTTCAAGCAATTTAATGCTCTCACAGATAAATCCATATCAACAAGCTTAGTTTTAAGCAATTGTCTCATATGCAATGACTCTTCATCATACGATTCTGTTTGTGCAATTTCGTCAGCCTCGAGTGTAATTCTTTCGTCAGAAAATAACATGAAGTGGTGAATTAAAACTTTAGCAGCTTCAGTAAGGGCATCTTTTGGATTAATAGAACCATCAGTTTTAATTTCAAAAACTAATTTTTCGTAATCTGTTTTTTGTTCCACACGGAAGTTTTCAATAGCATATTTTACGTTTTTTACCGGAGTAAAAATAGAATCTGTAAAAATAGTACCAATTGCTGCATTCTGTTTTTTGTTCTCCTCAGCAGGAACATATCCTCTACCTTTTTCGATTGTTAAATCGAAGTTCAATTTGATCTTTGAATCTAAATTACAGATAACAAGGTCTGGGTTCAGAACTTGAAAACCTGAAATAAATTTTTGAAAATCACCTGCTGTTAATTGATCTTTACCAGAAACAGAAATTGTAACTGCTTCATTATCGATATCTTCAATCTGACGTTTGAAACGTACTTGCTTTAGATTAAGGATAATTTCGGTAACGTCCTCAACAACACCTGAAATAGTAGAAAACTCATGATCTACACCTTCGATACGAACAGATGTAATTGCATAACCTTCTAATGCTGAAAGCAAAACTCTTCTAAGTGCATTACCAACAGTCAATCCATAACCAGGTTCTAAAGGTCTAAATTCGAATTTACCTTCAAAATCGGTTGAATCGATCATGATAACTTTATCGGGCTTTTGAAAATTAAATATTGCCATAAATTTCGACTAAGTCAATTATTATTTGTTGTACAACTCTACGATTAATTGTTCTTTAATGTTTTCTGGAATTTGAAGTCTCGCAGGTACAGAAACGAAAGTTCCTTCTTTAAGATCATTGTTCCAAGTAATCCATTCGTAAACATGACTTGAATTTGATAAAGAACGTTCGATAGCTTCTAAAGATTTAGATTTTTCACGAACTGCAACTTTATCACCAGGCTTAAGGTGGTAAGAAGGAATATTTACAACTTCACCATTAACAGTAACGTGTCTGTGAGATACGATTTGACGAGCACCTCTTCTAGAAGGAGCAATACCCATTCTGAAAACAACGTTATCTAATCTTGCTTCACATAATTGTAATAAAACTTCACCAGTAACTCCTTTAGTAGCTGATGCTTTTTCGAATAAATTTCTGAATTGTTTTTCTAAAATTCCGTAAGAATATTTAGCTTTTTGCTTTTCCATTAACTGAACAGCGTACTCAGATTTTTTTCCTCTTTTTTTAGCCATCCCGTGTTGTCCAGGTGGGTAATTTCTTTTCTCGAAAGATTTATCATCTCCGAAAATTGCTTCGCCAAATTTACGAGCGATTCTTGTGCTAGGACCAGTATATCTTGCCATTTTAAATTGTTTAAGATAGAGATTATGAATTCAGGTCTTATCCTTCGATAATCGTATATTCTATCTAGGTTATACTATAATTAAATTTGAGTATTAAACTCTACGTCTTTTTGGAGGACGACATCCGTTGTGAGGCATTGGAGTAACATCGATAATCTCAGTAACTTCAATTCCACCGTTATGAATAGAACGGATAGCAGACTCACGTCCGTTTCCTGGTCCTTTTACATAAACTTTTACTTTTTTAAGTCCTGCCTCAAGAGCTACTTTACTACAATCTTCTGCTGCCATTTGAGCTGCGTACGGAGTGTTCTTTTTAGAACCTCTGAAACCCATTTTACCAGCTGAAGACCAAGAAATAACTTCACCTTTCTTATTAGTCAAAGAAATGATAATGTTGTTGAAAGTGGCAGAAATATGAGCTTCACCCGTTGATTCAACGATAACTTTACGTTTTTTTGCAGTTGCTTTAGCCATATTACTTATTATTTAGTTGCTTTTTTCTTGTTCGCAACAGTTTTTCTTTTACCTTTTCTAGTTCTAGAGTTGTTTTTAGTTCTTTGTCCTCTTAACGGAAGACCAGATCTATGACGGATACCTCTATAACAACCAATATCCATTAAACGCTTGATGTTTAAAGAAACTTCAGAACGTAATTCTCCTTCAATTTTGTAAAATGAAACTGCGTCACGAATCGCTCCGATTTCATCATCATTCCAATCTTGAACTTTTTTATCTTGGCTTACTTGAGCTTTCTCTAAAATCTCAATAGCTCTACTTTTTCCTAATCCAAAGATGTAGGTAAGTGCTATAACACCTCTCTTATTTTTTGGGATATCTACCCCTGCTATTCTTGCCATAATTATCCTTGTCTTTGTTTAAATCTAGGATTCTTTTTGTTTATTACGTACAATCTCCCTTTTCTACGCACAATGATGCACTCGGGACTTCTCTTTTTTACTGATGCTCTAACTTTCATAGTGAATATCCTTTAATATCGATAAGTAATTCTTGCTTTTGACAAATCATAAGGGCTCATTTCCAGTTTCACTTTATCACCAGGTAATAATTTGATGTAATGCATACGCATCTTTCCGGAAATATGAGCAATCACGATATGTCCATTTTCTAACTCCACACGGAACATCGCATTTGATAATGCTTCAATGATTGATCCGTCTTGTTCTATTGCTGATTGTTTTGCCATAAATATATTAAGCTACCGCTTTTCTATTTTTACCAGTCTTCATTAAACCATCATAATGTTTGTTTAACAAGTACGAGTTGATTTGTTGAATAGTATCTATTGCAACACCAACCATAATTATTAATGAGGTACCTCCAAAAAACATTGCCCAAGATGGTTGTACATCCATAATACTTACAACAATAGCTGGGAACACAGCAATCAAAGCAAGGAATAAAGATCCTGGGAAAGTTATCAAAGACATCACTTTATCAAGGAAGTCTGAAGTTTCAGCTCCCGGACGAACGCCAGGAATAAAACCACCACTTCTTTTCAAATCATCAGCCATCTTGTTAGTCGGTACGGTGATCGCAGTATAAAAGAATGTAAATACAATAATTAAAGTTGCAAATACCAAGTTATACCAGAAACCAAACATATCGCTAAATGCTCCAACGATTGATTGTGATGTATCTGATTTAGACAATCCAGCTACAGCCGCAGGTATAAACATAATTGCCTGAGCAAAAATGATTGGCATAACCCCAGAAGCATTAAGCTTAAGAGGAATCCATTGTCTATTACCACCTGCTAAATCTTGCTCATAGTCACCAGTTGTCGTACGACGAGCGTATTGAACCGGGATTCTACGTACTGCCATTGTAAGCAATACACAAGAAATAATAACTAATAACCACACAATAATTTCAATAACTAACAACATTGGACCTCCATTGTTGTTGGTAACTCTCGTTGTAAACTCTTGAATAAAAGCTTGCGGTAAACGAGCTAAGATACCAACCATAATCAATAATGAAATTCCATTTCCAATACCTTTATCTGTAATTTTCTCACCAAGCCACATAGCAAAAATTGTACCTGTAACTAAAATGATAACTGATGAGAACAAAAATTCAGGAGAATTAAAGCCTAGTAAGAATGCACTACCAGGCAATGTTCTGTACAGATTATAGATATAAGTTGGACCTTGAACCAGTGTAATAGCTATAGTCAACCAACGAGTGATTTGATTAATCTTTTTTCTACCACTTTCTCCATCGTTTTGAAGTTTTTGCAAATAAGGAATAGCAATTCCCATTAACTGAACAACAATAGATGCAGAAATATAAGGCATAATACCTAAAGCAAAAACTGAAGCTTTAGAGAAAGCACCTCCTGTAAACATGTCTAGGATAGATCCTAAACCATTTTTAGTCTGTCCCGCTAAACCTGTTAATTGAGTTGCGTCAATACCAGGAAGCGTTACGTGTGCACCAAAACGATATACTAAAAGTAATCCTAATGTAATTAAGATTCTATTTTTCAGTTCTTCGATTTTCCAAACATTACTTATTGATTCAATAAATTTCTTCATCTTAGTAGATAAGTTATATAGTTACAGCTTCTCCACCAGCAGCTTCAATAGCAGCTTTTGCAGTAGCAGTAAATTTGTGGGCAGTTACTTTTAATTTTGCTTTCAATTCTCCTCTACCTAAAATCTTAACGATTTCATTTTTGGTAGCTAGACGGTTTGCTACGTAATCTGTCATGTTAACAGAATCAGTAATCACACCATTGTCTACTAATAATTGAAGCGTATCTAAATTAACACCTTCGTATTCTTTACGATTGATGTTTGTGAAACCAAACTTAGGCACACGTCTTTGAAGTGGCATTTGCCCTCCCTCAAAACCAATCTTTTTAGAATAACCAGAACGAGATTTTGCTCCTTTGTGACCTCTTGCAGAAGTACCACCTTTTCCAGAACCTTCTCCTCTACCTAATCTTTTATTTTGATTGTGTGTTGACCCTTCAGCTGGTTGTAAGTTACTTAAATTCATAACAGTATTTGTTATTTAGCTTCTTCGACAGAAACTAAGTGTTTAACTTTGTTTATCATACCAAGGATAGCAGGGTTTGAATCATGCTCTACAACTTGTCCCATTTTACGTAGACCTAAAGCTTCCAAACCTCTCTTTTGAGAAAGAGGACAGTTGATTTTGCTTCTTACTTGTTTTACTAATAATTTAGCCATAATTTCCTTGAATTAACCTTTAAAAACTTTTTCTAAAGAAACACCTCTTTGTTTTGCAACAGTGTAAGCGCTTCTCATTTGTAATAAAGCATCAAAAGTTGCTTTCACTACGTTATGAGGATTTGATGATCCTTGAGATTTAGATAATACATCGTGAATACCTACTGATTCAAGAACTGAACGAACAGCTCCACCAGCAATAACTCCTGTACCATGAGACGCAGGAATTAAGAATACACGTGCACCACCAAATTTACCTTTTTGTTCGTGAGGAACAGATTGTCCATTCAAAGGAATTTTTACTAAATTTTTCTTAGCATCTTCTACTGCTTTCGCAATTGCTTCAGAAACGTCTTTAGATTTTCCTAATCCGTGACCAACTACTCCATTTTCATCACCTACAACTACAATAGCAGAAAAACCGAAAGCTCTACCCCCTTTTGTAACTTTAGTAACACGATTAACACTTACCAGACGATCTTTAAGTTCAAGACCACTTGGTTTTACCAATTCTACATTTTTGTATTTAGACATAATATATTAGAATTTAAGTCCAGCCGCTCTTGCGCCTTCTGCTAATGATTTAATACGACCGTGATATAAATATCCACCTCTATCAAAAGTGATGGTATCAATCCCGGCTTTTAACGCTTTCTCAGCAACTAGTTTTCCAACAGCAGCAGCGATTTCAACGTTAGTACCTTTTCCTATTTCTTTTTCTCTTGAAGATGCAGCTAATATAGTAACTCCATTTACATCATCAATAAGTTGAGCGTAAATTTCTTTGTTACTTCTAAATACAGATAGTCTAGGATTAGAGGTTGTACCACTGATCGATTTTCTAATTCTGAATCTAATTCTCTGTCTTCTATCAGATTTTGTTAATGACATAATCTTATTTTTTAAGCTGATTTACCTGCTTTTCTTCTTAATACTTCACCCACAAATTTAACACCTTTTCCTTTATATGGCTCAGGCTTACGGAAACCTCTGATTTTCGCAGCTACTTGACCTAAAAGTTGTTTATCGAATGATGTTAATTTTACGATAGGGTTTTTACCTTTTTCAGATATTGTTTCTAAAGCTACTTCTGGAGCAATTTCTAAAACAATATTGTGAGAATATCCAAGAGCTAAATCTAACTTTTGACCTTGGTTTGAAGCTCTATAACCAACTCCAACTAATTCAAGTTCTTTTGTAAAACCTTCAGATACACCAATAATCATGTTATTGATTAATGATCTGTATAATCCGTGTTTTGCTCTTTGATCTTTATGATCAGACGATCTTTCTACTAAAACCTGATCGCCTTCAACTTTTACAGTTACGTCCGAAAACTCCTGAGTAAGTTGACCTTTTTTTCCTTTTACTGTAATAATACCGTCTTTAACTTCTACAGTTACACCAGCAGTGATTACAATTGGGCTTTTACCTATTCTTGACATCTTTATCTAGTGTTTAAAATTAGTATACGTAACAAATTACTTCACCACCTACATTTAATTGCTTAGCTTGTTTTCCAGTCATCAAACCTTTTGATGTAGAAACAATAGCAATTCCTAATCCGTTAAGGATTCTAGGTAATTTGGCAGCACCTGCGTACTTACGTAAACCAGGTTTACTAATTCTTTGGATATCTTTAATTACAGGCTCTTTAGTATCTTTATCATACTTCAAAGCAATTTTGATTGAACCCTGAACAGAGTTGTCCTCAAATTTGTAACTCAAGATATAACCTTGATCAAATAAGATCTTAGTTATTTCTTTTTTTAGATTAGAAGCTGGAATTTCAACAACTTTGTGGTTTGCAGCCACAGCGTTACGAACTCTAGTCAAATAATCTGCAATAGGATCTGTATACATATGTATTTGATTGCGATTATGGTTTTCAGGAAGCACTATGCCTCCTGAACCTTTAATCAATTTATAAACTTTTTATATTACCAGCTGGCTTTTTTAACACCTGGAATTAATCCATTGTTAGCCATTTCACGGAAAGTTACACGTGAAATACCGAATTGACGGATATACCCTCTTGGTCTACCTGTTAATTTACAACGATTGTGTAAACGAACTGGCGAAGCATTTTTAGGTAATTTTTGTAATCCTTCAAAATCTCCAGCTTCTTTCAAAGCTTTTCTTTTCTCAGCATACTTTGCTACCGTTTTTTCTCTTTTAACCTCGCGGGCTTTCATTGATTCTTTAGCCATGTCTTAATTCTTTTTAAAAGGTAAACCTAATTCAGCCAATAATGACTTTGCTTCTTTGTCAGTTTGAGCAGTAGTAACAAAAGTAATATCCATTCCTGAAATTTTGTTTACTTTATCAATATCAATTTCTGGGAAAATGATTTGCTCTAAAACTCCAAGGTTATAATTACCTCTACCATCAAATCCAGTAGCTTTAATACCACTAAAGTCTCTTACACGTGGTAAAGCAGAAGTGATAAGTCTATCTAAAAACTCATACATTCTTTCTCCACGCAAAGTAACTTTTGCTCCAATCGGCATCCCTTTTCTCAATTTGAATGACGCAACGTCTTTCTTTGAAATAGTAGATACTGCTTTTTGTCCAGTGATCTTTGTTAACTCATCAACTGCATAGTCAATAAGTTTTTTATCAGATACAGCTGCACCAACTCCACGGCTCAAAACGATTTTTTCCAATTTAGGAACTTGCATTACGTTTGTATATCCGAATTCCTCTTTAAGAGCAGCGATTACTCTACTCTTATATTCTTCTTTTAGTCTAGGTGTATATGCCATTACTATAGTACTTGATTAGATTTTTTTGAAAATCTTACTTTCTTATCTCCTTCTACTCTAATACCAACTCTAGTTGTTTCCTTAGTTTTAGGATCAATTAGTGAAATGTTAGATATTTGTATAGAAGCTTCTTTCTTAACGATACCACCTTGAGGGTTTTTAGCACTTGGTTTTGTATGTTTCGAAACCATGTTTACACCTTCAACTATCGCTTTATTTTTCTCACGGTAAACACGTACAACTTTACCTTCAGCACCTTTATGGTCTCCGGCAATTACTCTTACGATGTCTCCTGTTTTTATTTTTAGCTTTATCATCTTAAAACGAATTAAAGCACTTCTGGTGCTAATGATACAATTTTCATGAATTGTTTTTCACGAAGTTCTCTTGCTACCGGACCAAAAACACGAGTTCCTCTCATTTCCCCTGCAGCGTTCAAAAGAACACATGCATTGTCATCGAAACGGATATAAGAACCATCGGCTCTTCTCACTTCTTTTTTGGTACGTACAACAACTGCAGTTGAAACAGCTCCTTTTTTCACGTTTCCGTTTGGAGTTGCATCTTTGATAGAAACTACAATCTTGTCACCAACAGAGGCATACCTTCTTTTGGTACCTCCTAAAACACGGATAGTTAAAACTTCTTTTGCTCCCGTGTTATCTGCTACTTTTAGTCTTGATTCTTGTTGTACCATAATTATTTAGCTCTTTCTAAGATTTCAACTAATCTCCAACATTTTGATTTACTTAAAGGACGCGTTTCGCTAATTCTTACAGTATCTCCAATGTTACAGTCGTTTGTTTCGTCGTGTGCAACGTATTTCTTAGTTTTCAACACGAACTTACCGTATAATGGGTGTTTTACTCTTCTTACTTCAGCAATAACGATAGATTTATCCATCTTATTTGAAGTGACAACACCAATTCTTTCTTTTCTTAAATTTCTTTTTTCTTCCATCTTTCAGCAGAATACAATTATTGTAACTCTCTTTTAGTTAACTCTGTAGCTAATCTTGCAACTGTTCTTCTTACACTTCTAATTTGAAGTGGGTTCTCAATTGGAGAAATAGCGTGAGCCATTTTTAGGTCAGCATATGTTTTCTTAGTTTGACTAAGTTTTTCTTGCAACTCCGCTGCAGAAAGATCTTTTATTTCTGATTGTTTCATAATATAATATAAATTATGCTTCGAAATCTCTAGCAACGACGAACTTAGTTTTTACTGGAAGCTTTTGAGCTGCAAGACGTAACGCCTCTTTTGCAACTGACAAAGGAACTCCTCCAACTTCAAACATAATTCTTCCTGGTTTAACAACAGCAGCCCAATACTCAACTGCTCCTTTACCTTTACCCATACGTACTTCAAGAGGCTTCTTAGTTATAGGTTTGTCTGGAAATATTTTGATCCATAATTGTCCCTCTCTCTTCATGAAACGAGTTGCAGCAATACGTGCAGCTTCGATTTGACGAGAAGTTAAGAACATTCCATCTTCATGTACAGATTTAATACCAAACATTCCATTAGAAAGTTCATGCCCTCTTTGAGAGTTTCCTTTCATCTTACCTTTTTGTACCTTACGGTATTTTGTTCTTTTAGGCTGTAACATTTTTCTTTAGTTTAAAAATTTACTTTCTTTTACGAGCGTCTGGTTTACCACCTTTATTAAAGGGCTTTCTGTCTCCTCTTGGAGAATCGCCACCTTTACCACCACCAGTTCCGGATTGTTTTTTATCCATTCCTGCAAGTGGAGAAAGATCTCTCTTTCCATAAACTTCACCTTTCATGATCCACACTTTGATTCCCATTCTACCATAAGTAGTATGAGCTTCAGCAAGTGCATAATCGATGTCAGCTCTGAAAGTTGATAGAGGAATTCTACCTTCTTTGAAACCTTCTGAACGTGCCATCTCAGCACCATTCAAACGACCAGAAATCAAAACTTTGATACCTTCAGCGTTCATACGCATAGAAGCAGCAATAGCCATTTTGATTGCACGTCTGTAAGAAATACGGCTTTCGATTTGACGAGCGATGCTTGTAGCCACAAGATACGCATCTAACTCAGGTCTTTTGATTTCAAAGATGTTGATTTGAACCTCTTTGTCAGTAACTTTCTTAAGTTCTTCTTTTAACTTGTCTACCTCTTGTCCACCTTTTCCGATAATGATACCAGGTCTAGCAGTAGTGATAGTAACGGTTACAAGTTTTAAAGTTCTCTCGATGATTACTTTTGATACACTAGCTTTTGATAAACGAGCATGGATATACTTTCTGATTTTGTGATCTTCGGCAAGTTTATCACCGTAATCATTTCCACCATACCAGTTTGAGTCCCATCCTCTGATGATACCAAGTCTATTTCCAATTGGATTTGTCTTTTGTCCCATGCTGCTTAAGAATTGCTTTGTGTGTTATTGATAGCTCCAAGCACGATTGTTACGTGGTTAGAACGTTTTCTTATTCTGTGTGCGCGACCTTGTGGAGCTGGACGAAGTCTTTTCAACATCATTCCACCATCTACTCTGATCTCTTTAACAAATAATCCAGCCTCTTCTAAATTACCTTCACTATTTTTTTGCTCCCAGTTGTTGATTGCAGATAATAATAGTTTTTCTAGTTTTCTCGAAGCTTCTTTAGAACTGAATCTTAAGATGTTAAGTGCTCTTTCTACCTTCTGACCTCTTACCAAGTCCGCTACTAAGCGCATTTTTCTAGGTGAAGTAGGGCAGTTATTCAATTTTGCGAAAGCAATAGACTTATTAGCCTCTTTTCTCGCATCTGCTGTTTCTCTTTTACGAACTCCCATTGCTTCTTATTTTTTACCTTTATTTTTTGCTCCAGCATGACCTCTAAAAGATCTAGTTGGTGAAAACTCTCCTAATTTGTGACCTACCATGTTTTCTGTTACGTAAACTGGTACAAATTGACGACCGTTATGAACTGCGATAGTTTGTCCAACAAAGTCTGGAGTAATCATGGAAGCTCTAGACCAAGTCTTTACTACTCCATTTTTTCCGCTTTCAATGTTTTCTTGAACTTTCTTGTCTAACTTATAATGAACGAAAGGTCCTTTTTTTAATGAACGTGCCATATCTTATTATTTCTTTCTACGTTCTACGATATACTTGTTACTCGGGTTTTTCTTAGAACGAGTTCTATAACCTTTTGCTGGTATTCCATTTCTTGAACGTGGATGTCCACCAGAAGAACGTCCTTCTCCACCACCCATTGGGTGATCAACAGGGTTCATTGCAACAGGTCTTGTTCTAGGTCTTCTTCCTAACCATCTTGTTCTACCAGCTTTTCCTGATACAACTAATTGGTGATCTGAATTAGAAACAGCTCCAATAGTAGCCGAACAAGTTAACAAGATCAATCTTGTTTCACCAGATGGCATTTTAATTGTAGCATATTTTCCATCTCTTGCCATTAACTGCGCAAATGTACCAGCTGAACGAGCAATTACTGCTCCTTGACCTGGACGTAACTCAATACAAGAGATTACAGTTCCTAAAGGAATTCTGCTTAAAGGTAATGTATTACCAATTTCAGGTTGAGACTCTGGACCAGAAACTAATTTCTGACCAACTTTCAATCCGTTTTGAGCAATAACATAAGTTTTCTCACCATCAGCATAAGCTAATAAAGCGATAAATGCAGTACGATTTGGATCGTATTCGATTGATTTCACAGTAGCCGGAATTCCGTCTTTAGTTCTTTTGAAATCAATAATACGATATCTCTGCTTGTGACCACCACCCGTATAACGCATGGTCATCTTTCCTTGACTATTTCTACCTCCAGAGTTTTTTATCGGCGCTATCAAAGAGCGTTCCGGCTTATCAGTTGTAATGGCGTCATAACCATTCACAACTCTAAATCGCTGACCTGGGGTAATAGGTTTTAATTTTCTTACTGACATTTTTCTATCTTAGATATTGTTGTAAAAATCAATTGTTTCTCCTTCTTGTACTTGAACAATCGCTTTCTTAATTGCATTTGTCTTTCCACTGATCAAACCACTTTTAGTGTATTTTGTAGTTCTATCCGGTCTAACGTTCATCGTGTTAACACTAACGATAGTTACTCCATAAGCAGCTTCGATAGCTTTCTTAATTTGAACTTTGTTTGCTTTTTTGTCAACAACGAATCCGAAGCGGTTTAAAACTTCACTTTCTTTGGTTACTTTTTCCGTTACTATAGGTCTAATTATGATGCTCATATTCCTATTATTTACTTAAATTTTCTTCAATTAACTCCAAAGAACCTTCTAAAAGCACTAAATTATTAGTGTTTAAAATAGCGTAAGTGCTTAATTCTGAGCTCTTTACAACATTTGAAGCCTTTAAATTGCGTGACGACAAATATACATTTTTATTCGTCTCTCCCAACACAAATAAAGATTTTTTATCTTCTAACCCTAAAGCTTTCAAAACGTTAATGAAATTTTTAGTGTTTGGTGTTTCAAAATTAAAGTCTTCAAGAACGATGATATTCGACTCTTTTGCTTTGATTGAGAAAGCTGATTTTCTAGCCAATCTCTTCAAGCTTTTATTCAATTTGAATGAATAACTTCTTGGTCTTGGTCCAAAAATTGTTCCACCACCTTTAAACAATGGATTTTTGATACTACCCGCACGAGCTGTACCAGTTCCTTTTTGTTTTTTAATCTTACGTGTACTACCAGTAACTTCAGCTCTTTCTTTAGCCTTATGAGTACCTTGTCTTTGATTAGCAAGATATTGCTTAACATCAAGATATACAGCGTGATTGTTTGGTTCAATTGCGAATACTGAATCAGAAAGTTGAACTTTTCTTCCAGTATCTTTTCCGTTGAAATCTAATACTTTTACTTCCATTACTTCTGAATGATTACATAAGAGTTTTTATGTCCAGGAACACATCCTTTAATAACAAGTAGGTTCTTTTCAGCCACTACTTTTAAAACTCTAAGGTTTTGTACTTTTACATTATCTCCTCCCATTCTTCCAGCCATACGCATTCCTTTGAATACTCTAGATGGATAAGAAGAAGCTCCCACAGAACCTGGCGCTCTTAAACGGTTATGTTGACCATGAGTTGCTTGACCAACACCACCAAAACCGTGACGTTTTACAACACCTTGGAAACCTTTACCTTTAGACACACCTTGTACATCTACAAATTCTCCTTCAGCAAAAATAGAAACATCAATAAGATCTCCTAATTTTTGTTCAGTTGCGAAATCTTGGAATTCAACGACTTTTTTCTTAGCAACAGTTCCAGCTTTTTTAAAGTGACCTAAAGCCGCTTTAGTAGAATGTTTCTCGTTTTTGTCATCGAAACCAAGTTGCAACGCTTCGTACCCGTCAACACCTTTGGTTCTGACTTGGGTAACAACACACGGCCCAGCCTCGATTACTGTACAAGGAATGTTTTTCCCGTTTTCGTCGAAAATACTAGTCATGCCGATTTTTTTACCAATTAACCCAGACATAAATATTAATTATTAATTACTAAAATTCCCTTCAATTTGAAAATAACAGAAATTTCCAAACAGGGAGTGCAAAAGTAGCTATTAAAATTGAATATACCAAACAGTTACAAAAATTAAATCGCTCATAATCAAAATCCAAGCCCGAAATCAAACTTCATCTACCGCATAATTATAGAAAAAATAAAAATATTTTCCTTAACCAAAAACAACAAAATACTTAACAATTACATCATAATTAAAAACAAAAAACGTTGCCAACAGCCTAAAATAAAGACCTTTCGCTAAAACAAACATTATTTTTACAAAAATGAAACACAACAATTCACCCGGAAGAAAAAACTTAAAAGCATAAAAAAAGCGGAACATTTCTGTTCCGCTTTTTATTTATAAAATATAATAAAAAATTATACTTTAATCTCTACTTCAACCCCACTTGGCAATTCAAGTTTCATTAAAGCATCAATTGTTTTAGATGAAGACGAGTAAATATCGATCAATCTTTTGTACGACATTACTTCGAATTGCTCTCTCGCTTTTTTGTTAACGTGCGGAGAACGTAATACAGTGAAAAGTTTTTTGTGAGTTGGCAACGGGATTGGACCTGTTACAACCGCTCCAGTAGTTTTTACTGTTTTTACGATCTTTTCAGCAGATTTATCTACCAACATGTGATCGTAAGATTTTAGTTTTATTCTGATTTTTTGACTCATTTTCTTAAGAATTAAGCGTTACCTTTTGCTTTTTTAATTACCGCTTCTGAAATATTAGAAGGCGTTTCTGCATAGTGAGAAAACTCCATTGTTGAAGTAGCTCTACCAGAAGATAATGTTCTCAATGTAGTAACATATCCAAACATCTCTGATAATGGCACATCAGCTTTAATAGTTTTAGCACCATTTCTGTCACCCATATCATTAACCTGACCTCTACGACGGTTGATATCACCTACGATATCTCCCATGTTTTCTTCAGGAGTAATAACTTCCATTTTCATGATTGGCTCAAGAACAATTGCACCAGCAGCTTTAGCTACTTCTCTATAACCCATTCTAGCAGCTAACTCAAAAGAAAGTGCATCAGAATCGACAGGGTGGAAAGATCCGTCTGTCAAAGTTACTTTCAAACTATCCACTTGATAACCAGCCAAAGGACCAGTTTTCATAGCTTCACGGAAACCTTTTTCTACAGATGGAATATATTCCTTAGGAACGTTACCACCTTTTACAGCATTAATAAACTGTAATCCTTTTGGAACTTTACCATCAACTTCATCAGCAGGCTCAAGTGTAAATACGATATCACCGAATTTACCACGACCTCCAGATTGTTTCTTGTAAGTTTCTCTGTGTGTTGCAGTTCTTGTAAACGCTTCTTTATACTCAACTTGAGGCTCACCTTGGTTCACTTCAACTTTAAATTCACGTTTCATACGATCTACTAAGATATCTAAGTGAAGCTCACCCATACCTGAGATAATTGTTTGACCAGAAGCCTCATCAGTTCTAACCGTAAACGTTGGATCCTCTTCAGCTAATTTAGCTAAAGCCATACCCATTTTATCTACGTCAGCTTTTGTTTTAGGCTCAATAGCAATACCAATTACCGGTGCAGGGAATTTCATAGACTCAAGAATAATTGGGTGTTTTTCATCACACAATGTATCTCCAGTTTTAATATCTTTAAAACCAACAGCAGCTCCAATATCTCCAGCCTCAATATATTCGATTGGATTTTGTTTGTTAGCGTGCATTTGGTAAATACGAGAAATTCTTTCTTTACTACCAGAACGTGTATTCAAAACGTAAGAACCTGCGTCCAAACGACCAGAATAAGCACGGAAGAAAGCTAAACGACCTACGAATGGGTCAGTAGCAATTTTAAATGCTAAAGCTGCGAATGGCTCTTTAACATCTGGCTTACGTAAAATTTTAACTTGATCTTCTTCTAATAATTCAGCATCATCAGGGTGAATTCCTTCGATACCTTCTTTATCCATTGGAGATGGCAAATATTTACATACTGCATCTAACATGAACTGAACACCTTTATTTTTGAAAGAAGAACCAGCAATCATAGGAATGATAGCCATGTCAATTGTAGCAGCTCTTAAAGCAACATTAATTTCTTCTTCAGTAATAGAGTTTTCATCTTCCATGAATTTCTCCAACAAGTTCTCATCGTAATCAGCAACTGCCTCGATAAGAATTGATCTGTATTCTTTTACTTCTGCAACCATATCCTCAGGGATAGGCACAATATCAAAAGTAGCTCCTTGAGTAGCATCATGCCAAACGATTGCTTGGTTTTTTACTAAATCAACAACACCTTTAAAATCATTTTCTTCACCAATAGGTAAAGTGATCGCAACAGCATTAGATTTCAACATATCACGAACTTGTTGACAAACTGCCAAAAAGTTAGATCCTTGACGGTCCATTTTATTAACAAACCCCATACGTGGAACTCTATATTGATCAGCAAGTCTCCAGTTAGTTTCTGATTGAGGCTCAACACCATCAACAGCACTAAACAAGAACACTAAACCATCAAGCACACGTAAAGAACGGTTTACCTCTACAGTAAAATCAACGTGTCCAGGAGTATCAATAATATTAAAGTGGTAAGGCAATGTTTCAGGCAACGTTTTACCTTGCTCAGTTGGAAAATTCCACTCACAAGTTGTAGCTGCTGAAGTAATTGTAATACCTCTTTCTTGCTCTTGAGCCATCCAGTCCATTGTTGCAGCACCATCGTGTACTTCACCAATTTTGTGTGACTTTCCAGTATAAAAAAGAATACGCTCAGTTGTTGTTGTTTTACCAGCATCAATGTGAGCAGCAATTCCGATATTTCTTGTATATTTTAAATCTCTAGCCATTTCTTTACGAATTAAAATCTAAAGTGAGAGAAAGCTTTATTAGCTTCTGCCATTTTGTGAGTATCCATTCTTTTCTTAACAGCAGCACCTTCTTCTTTAGCAGCAGCTAAACATTCTGACGCTAAACGTTGTGCCATAGATTTTTCATTTCTTCTTCTTGAATAAAGTATTAACCACTTCATTGCCATAGAAATTTTTCTGTCTGGTCTAATTTGCATTGGAATTTGAAATGTAGCTCCACCAACTCTACGACTACGTACTTCTACGTGAGGCATAACGTTTGTTAAAGCATCTTTCCAAATTTCTAATGAAGATTTTTCTGAATCTTGCTTTTTAGACTCAATGATGTCAATTGCATCATAAAATACTTTGAAAGCCGTAGATTTCTTACCATCCCACATTAAGTTGTTCACAAAACGCGTTACCAATTGGTCATTAAACCTTGGATCTGGTAAAAGTGGTCTTTTCTTTGCCGCTCTTTTTCTCATGTCTTTTTTTTAATAAAAAGTTATAGGTTATCCGTTAAATGTTATGTGTCATCCATTTTAGCTTACGCTTTAACTTCAAACCCTTAACTCCTAACCTCCAACTCTTAACGTTTTAAATTACTTTTTTGCTTCTTTTGGGCGTTTAGCACCGTACTTAGATCTTCTTTGCGTTCTTCCTGCAACTCCTGACGTGTCAAGCGCTCCACGAACGATATGATATCTAACACCTGGTAAATCTTTTACCCTTCCACCTCTAACTAATACTATCGAGTGCTCTTGTAAATTGTGTCCTTCTCCAGGGATGTAAGCATTCACCTCATTACCATTTGTCAAACGTACACGCGCAACTTTACGCATTGCAGAGTTTGGTTTTTTTGGTGTAGTAGTGTAAACACGCGTACAAACCCCTCTTCTTTGAGGACAAGAATCTAAAGCAACCGATTTACTCTTCTTAGTTATCTGAGTTCTTCCTGTTCTTACTAATTGTTGAATTGTTGGCATAATTAATACTAAAAATTTATTATGTATATTAAATTCCCGCTTTTTACGGGGTTGCAAATGTATAAAATATTTTTCACTATACAAACGTTAATTCATTAATTTTCAATAACATTATTTATACTTATGATTTTACAAACAAACAATAGATATTTGCAATACAATTATTAAACTTAATTTAACACTTGAAACAGCTTCTAAACATATTGATTTTCATTTTTGGACTTAGCTGCCATGCCCAAAACTTTTATTTAAAAATAAACGGAACCAATCAAATTGAAAACAAAACTATCGATTCGCTAAATTACACAACAAAACACAACAACATAAAATCATTGTTTGACGAAATCAACAACACCTCAAAAAAGCTTTCTAAAAAAGGATACCCGGACAACAAAACAGTAGAAACCAGCAAACTAAACGACAGTACTTACATATCGGTCATAAATCTTAAAAACAGAATAAAACTGGCCCGTATATATATAGGTAGAAATAATTCTTTTTTCAAAACATCAAAAAACCAAAACGACACTATCGTCATCCCTTATGTTGAGATAGAAAACTATCTGAACCAAAAAACAATTGAAGCCGAAAAGCTTGGTTACGCATTAAGCAAGATAAAACTTGAAAATATCACCAGAAAGAATTCAATAATTTACGCCGACTTAAACTTTAAATCCGAAAAAAAACGTGTCCTAAATTCAATTATTCTCAATTACACAAACAGTGATGGAAAAGATTTTTTTCCAAAAGGACACTTAAAACAACTCAATAAAAAATACATCAACAAAACTTTTAATCAGGAAATAACAAAAGAATTATACGATGATATAAACCGCTTTGAATTCATTACCCAAACAAAATATCCTGAAATATTATTCACCAACGATTCAACCAAAATCTACACCTACATAGAAAAAAGAAAAGCAAACACTTTTGACGGATACATCGGCTTCTCTAATGACGAAAACAAAAAAATCAACCTTAACGGATACCTCGATGTTACCTTGCAAAACATTCTTCATTCCGGGGAAAAATTCTCCTTGTACTGGAAGAGCGATGGAAACCAGCAAAAAACTTTTAACACAAAACTAGAAATCCCATACATTTTCAAAACTTCATTGGGAATAAAAGCGCAACTCAACATATTTAAGCAAGACAGCACCTTTCAAAACACAAAAACAGCAATTGATTTAGGATACTACATCAACTACAATTCCAAAATATATCTGGGCTATCAATCTACCGAATCAAGCGATATTCAAAACACAAACAATTCTACTATTAGCGACTACAACAACTCCTACACTACTACAACTTTTGAATACAAAAAAGTAGATCCTATAAACAATCTCTTCCCTAAAAAAGCCTTTGCAAACGTCATAATTGGCTATGGAAAAAGAGACACAAACAATGATCCGGATACCGCAGGACCAAGTAAACAATTTTTCATCAACCTGGAAATTTCCTACAATTTTAAACTAAATGAAAAGAATTTTATTAGTATTAATTCACAGAATTTCTATTTAAAAAGCAAAAGTTATATTTCGAATGAACTATATCGTTTTGGCGGAATTAATTCCATCAGAGGTTTTTTAGAAAACAGTTTACAAGCCAATTTCAATTCGTTAATTCTTACAGAATACAGATATATCGTCTCTAAAAACTTATATCTAAATTCTATCGTCGATTATGGCTTATACCAAGACTTAACCAACACCTCAAACAAAAGCGAAATCAAAAAATTAATAGGAATCGGAATTGGAACTGCGATACAAACCAAAAATGGTTTATTAAAAATCACACTAACGAACGGAGGCGAGAATATTCAGGAAATGCAATTATATAACAGTATCATAAACATATGTTATAATGTTAAATTTTAGCGTTTATCAAAAAAAGATTTTTATTTATTAGGAAAGTTAACAAATTATTAAGAGTTTTGCGATACTAATTCAAAATATTTAAAAATGAAACTAAAGTTCAATGGATTCTTAGTACTATTGCTAGTACTAGTGGCGCAACTAACTTTCGCGCAAGAAAGAGTTGTTTCAGGAATGGTTTCTGACAATACAGGAATGCCTCTTCCAGGGGTAAGTGTATTGATCAAAGGAACAAAATCTGGAACACAAACTGATTTTGATGGTAAATTCTCTATCAAAGCATCAACAAGCCAAGTTTTGGTATTCAGCTACATTGGGATGAAAACTCAGGAAGTAGCAGCAAGCTCATCCTCACTTAATGTAAAATTAGGCGCAGATGCAAACGAACTTGAAGCAGTTGTTGTAACAACAGCTTTAGGTATTAAAAGAGAGAAAAAATCTCTTGGATACTCTGCACAACAAGTAACTGCTGAGCAAGTATCAACAGTTCCTACAGGAAACTTCGTAAACAACTTAACAGGAAAAGTTGCTGGTCTTAGTGTAACCAATGGTACAAACTTTGGAGGATCTACAAACGTAGTTCTTAGAGGTTTCAAATCACTTTTGGGAGACAACCAGGCTTTATTCGTAGTTGATGGGGTGCCAATTTTGAACAGTAACGTAAACAGTGCTGATCAAAAAAGTGGTAGAGGTGGTTACGATTATGGTAACGCTGCTTCAGATATCAACCCAAATAACATTGCAGATATTAACGTACTGAAAGGTGCAGCTGCAACAGCTCTTTACGGATCTAGAGCACAAAATGGAGCGATTATCATTACTACTAAAAAAGGAAAAGCAAGAACTGACTTAGCTGTAGAATTTTCATCTTCTTACACTATGTCTTCTGTAGACAAAAAAACTTTCCCTGAATATCAAAGTCAATACGGACAAGGATATTTAGGACAATCATTTGGAAGCTACCAAGGACAACCAAGACCTAGTACTACACATGATGCTTCTTACGGACCAAAATTTGATGGTGCACTAATTTGGCAATACGACGCCTTTATCCCTGGTTCACCAACATACGGACAAAGAACTCCATGGGAAGCTGCCAAAAATGGTCCAATCGAATTTTTTGACACTGCGACATCTACAATCAACAACATCTCGTTAAACGGTGGAACTGAAAAGGCAACTTACAGATTGACTTATGCTAACACCAACAGTGATGATATTATGCCAAATGCTTTATTAAGCAAAAACAACTTTAATGCTAGTGCTACTTACAAGTTTAACGATAAATTAAGTTCAACTTTTAACGCTACTTACGTATCGCAAAACACCAGAAACAGAAATACGACTGGTTACGGTGGAAACAACGTGGCTGGTTTCAGACAATGGTGGGCAACAAACGTTGACATTAAAGAGCAAAAATACCTTTACGAATTAGGTCACCAAAATTACACATGGAACATTAAAAGTCCAACAAACATTGCTCCTCAATACTGGGACAACCCTTATTTCACAAGATACCAAAATTACAACAATGACAGCAGAAAAAGATTTGCTGCCAATGCTAGTATTACTTATGATGTATCTAAAAGCTTAAGCTTTACTGGTAGAATGGGTACTGACGGTTTCACAATGAGAACTGAAGACAGAATAGCTGCTGGTTCAATTCCTGCAACTCTTGGATCAAACTCAAACGGTCAAAACTTACCTGTTCAACCATCTGGTTATGCATTGGACATCTATGATTTTAGTGAACAAAACTATGACTTCTTAGCTACTTACAAAAAAGACTTAGCTGAAGAATTAAATCTTAATGTTGTTTTAGGAACAAACTATAACGTACAAAGCAGATTTATCAACCAACAAATGACATCAGGAGGATTATACATCCCAGGATTGTATACTATTTCGAATTCAGTATCAGCTCCTGCTTTACCTAGAATCATAGACACAAGAAAAGAAGTACTTGGTTTATTTGCACAGGCAACATTAGGATACAAAGGAACTTACTACTTTGAAGGTTCTGTAAGAAGAGATGAGTCATCTGCATTACCTCAAGACAACAATGCATATTGGTACTCTGCAGTATCAGCAAGTGTTGTTTTCTCAAACTGGTTAAAAGATGTTGAATTCATTAATTTTGGTAAATTCAGAGCAGCTTACGCTCAAGTAGGTTCTGACACTGATCCTAACCAATTAATGGACACCTATACAGCAAGAAATCCATTCGGAACACCTGTTTATTCGTTCAACACTACTAAGAAAAATGCAAACCTAAAACCACAACAGTTAGACAATGTCGAGTTAGGTTTAAACATGCAATTCGCAAAAAACAGACTTGGATTTGATGTTGCTTGGTTCCAAAACAAAGCATACGATCAAATTTTACCATTACCTGTATCAACAGCTACCGGATCTTCATTTAACACAGTAAATGCTGGTACATTGACAACAAAAGGATTTGAGGTTACCCTTAATGCTACTCCTTTTAAAACAGACAACTTTGCTTGGGATGTAAACATTAACTGGTCAAACCCAAATACTAAAGTTACAAAACTAGCTCCTGGTATCGAAAACATCAATATCAACTCACTACAAGGTGGTATCAGTATCAATGCTCCTCTTAACCAAGATTACGGTCAAATTTGGGGAACAACTTATGTGTTAGATAATTCTGGAAACAGAATCATCGGAGACAATGGTGCTTATGTAGTTTCTACTACAACTGACAACAAATTAGGAACCTACCAAGCTGACTGGACTGGTGGTATCAATAATAAATTCACTTACAAAAATCTTTCTTTCAGCTTCTTAATTGACATCAAGAAAGGTGGAGAGATGTTCTCTCTTGATCAATATTATGGATATGGAACTGGTATTTACGCTAACTCAGTTGGAAACAATGACCTAGGATTCCCAATAAGAAACACATTAGCAAATAATGGAGGTGAAATTCTAAAAGGTGTAATGGCTAACCCTGCTTACACGCCAGGAGGTAACCAACCACAATACATCACAAACACAACCAGATTAGACAGATCTCAATCTAGCCAAGTTTTAGGTACAGATCCACCTGCTGAAGCATTTATTTATGATGCTGGATTTGTAAAATTAAGAGAAGTTGTTTTTACTTATAATCTTCCAGAAAGTATAATCGGAAAATCTATAAAAGGAGCTTCATTTAGCTTAATAGGTAACAATCTTTGGATAATTGACAAAAGCTTACCATATGCTGATCCGGAAGCTGGATTATCTTCAGGTAACACACAAGGATACCAATCAGGACCTATGCCGACAACAAGAAATATTTCTTTTAATGTCAAAGTTAATTTTTAAAAAAAATGGAAATGAAAAAAATCATAGCAATATTAACCATTGGTCTGTCGATGACAGCTTGTGTTAATGAGGACATAAATACAGACCCACACAGTGCATATACCACTGTACCGGGATCACTAGTTACTTACACGCAAAAGGAATTAAGTGATTACGTAAATACACCAAGTGTAAACGAAAACAACTTTAGACTGACGATGCAGTATTGGCAGGAAACAACTTATGTAAATGAGAGTAATTATGATTTTACAAACAGAAATGTTTCTAATAACATCTTTTTGCTTAATTATGTAAACATCCTAAACAACCTTGGTAAGGCAAAAGAAATTATCAATGTATATGATCCAACACCAACCGAGGCACCAAACTGGCCTGTTAACAAACAAAATCAATTAGCAATAGTTGACTTAATGCAAGTTTACACTTATCAGCTTTTAGTAGATACTTTTGGAAACGTTCCTTATACTCAGGCAGCAAATCTTAATGCTTATCCATTACCTGTATATGATGACGGAGCTACTATCTACGTAGATTTGATTAAAAGAGTTGATGCAGCCACTGCTAAATTAGTAAACACTACATCAACCACTGACTTTGACACTTTTACTGATGGTGACAAATATTACGCTGGATCTATTCAAAAGTGGAGAATATTTGCAAATTCCTTAAAATTAAAACTAGCAATAGGAATAGCAGATTCAAATCCAACTTTAGCACAAACTACTGCAAATGCAGCTATTGCTGCTGGGGTAATGACTTCTCCTGCTGATAATGCTCAATTACCGTATTTAGCTGCATCGCCAAACTACAATCCTTTGTTTGAAAACCTTTCTGCAAGCGGTAGAGATGATTTCTTCGCTGGAAAAACATTAGTTGACTACATGAACACAACTAATGATCCAAGAATAAGCCATTATTATGATCCAATAACTGGTGGAACTTATGTTGGTCAAGTAATTGGTCAAGGTGGTGAATTTGGAACTTTTTCTAATATTGGCGAATTTGCTTACACCGCAACAACACCAGGTGTTATTTTAAACTACACAGAAGTTGCTTTTTATATTGCTGAGGCTAATGCACGTTGGACTCCAGCAGCAGCAGCAACAGCTTACACTACAGCCGTAACTGCATCTATCGTAGAATGGGGTGGTACTCCGGCACAGGCTACAGCATATCTTCTAACAAAACCATATGATGCTGCTAATTGGAAAAAATCAATTGGAGAGCAAGCTTGGGTAGCGATGTTTAATCAAGGATTAACTTCTTGGAATTTCTGGAGAAGATTAGATTTCCCTGTTTTAACAGCTCCAACTACTGCTATTATCAATGCAGGTGGTAAAGTTCCTGTGAGAATGGCTTATCCTGCTCTTGAACAACAAGTAAATAACTCAAACTGGAAAGCTGCATCTACAGCAATCGGTGGAGATTTATTGACAACAAAATTATTCTGGGATAAATTCTAATTTTATTCTCAAATAAATATATTAAACCACTCTGTTCATTCAGAGTGGTTTTTTTTTATATAAACATTATCCCTATATTTGCCCTATGGAAAAAGAACATCAAATATTTGGAATTAGAGCCATTATAGAAGCAATTCAGGCAGGTAAAGAAGTAGATAAAGTATTCATCCAAAAAGAGATTTCCGGTGAGCTAATGAAAGATTTGATGAAGGTGATGAAACGCGCCAACATAAATTTTTCCTATGTTCCTGTAGAAAAACTAAACCGACTAACACCTAACAATCACCAGGGTGCTGTAGCAACAATCTCCCCTATTGGTTTTATCGATTTAGAGCATTTGGTTGAATCAACAATCGAGTCAGGTACCAAACCTTTATTTCTTATACTGGATCAGATTTCAGATGCAAGAAATTTTGGCGCTATTATTCGTACTGCTGAATGTACAGGTGTAAACGGAATCATCGTTCAGAAAGCAGGATCTGCTCCTGTGAATGGAGATACTGTTAAAACATCAGCCGGAGCCGTTTTTAATGTGCCTATCTGTAAAGTTGAACATATTAAAGATGCGATCTTTTATTTACAAGGTTCAGGAATCAAAACCGTTGCCGCTACTGAAAAAACAGAGCAAACTATTTATGATTTATCTTTAAACGAACCTGTTGCAATAATAATGGGATCTGAAGATCGCGGAATAAACCCGTCTGTACTTAAAATTGTAGATGAAAAAGCAAAACTTCCAATGTTTGGAACAATTGGTTCTTTAAATGTTTCTGTTGCTTGTGGAGCATTCTTATATGAGGCTGTACGTCAAAGAAGCTAAATAGATCAGAAGTTTAGATTTTAGATTGGTAATGAATAATTTTAACTTAAAATCGAATGCATTCATACTTGCCGTTAAAACGATCCTTACAAAAACTTTTCATACTTTTATCCATAACAGTACTTTCAGATTACTGTTATGGACAAAAGACTACCTATAATCAATTCTGGAATGAGATTCAATTTACACGTACTTTAAACGAAAAATGGTCTGCAGAATTAGATCTCGCAAACTCCTTTAGCAGTACAGAATCCTCTTCCAATCTTTTCGAAAATAATGTACAGCGCTCTTTTAGATTTTGGGGAAATTACTACCTAACTCCGAGATGGAAGACTTCAGCCTTCGTAGCTTATTACGACAATAAGGATGTACCAGAAATTGGACAATTTAAATCCCCGGAATGGAGATTTGCGCTTCAGGGTACCTACTATTTTCACAAAATAGGTTATAGTTTAACCACGAGAATGCGTTTAGAGCTGCGACACATTAGAGATGAAAATCTAGAATATGAAAACGTTTTACGGTATCGGCAACAAATTAAATACCTAAAACCATTAAATAGTAAAGTACTACGAAAAGGAGTCATTTACGCAATAGCCTCTGATGAAATATTCTTAAAATCCGGCACAAAAGTGACTGGAGAAAGTTTCTTCGATCGAAATAGATTTAATATCGGAGCCGGCTATTTATTTAATGATGACATACAGCTTGAACTTACTTATGCCAATGAATATCTCCCAAGAAACAATGGTGATCAAATAGTAAATGCAGCTTCGTTAACACTAACTTTTAACAATCTGTACAAAAACGTTAGAAAGAAACTATCTCACAAAAATGATCCCCCAGTTACTAAAGAGGACGAGTAGCACATCATTCCTCTTCTTTCAAAAAGCAATTTAACTGCTGCATAATTGCCTTTTTATGTAATTTAAAAGCATAGTTTCTCACAAACTCTGTTCCTTCCATATTTATATCAGCCGAAACGGCTTCAAAAACAGAAAAGTCTTTTAAATCTTTTTTGTCAATCAGATACAGCACCTGCATAACAGAATCATGTTTTATATAACGGGTATCGAAATGTTGTAGTTTATACTTATTAGTATTTGACAACTCAATAATCAAATCTTCTTTTATCTTTTGTCCAGTTCCCTTAGAAGGAAATGGAATCGGCTGTAAGGCAATAAAATAGCTCTCTTTATCCGTAACAATTCCAATTTTTAATGACTTTGATTTTGTAGTGTAAAAAGTTGCCGGTTCCAAAAAATAGGACATCGATCCGTCAGCCTGCACTTTATTATGAATTTCACATTGGGCAACAACCGATACAGAAAAGAAAACCGAAAGAACTACAAAGATGATACTTTTCATAATTAAACATTTAGAAATTAAATCATTAAAACAAAAGTACTCATTTTATAAAAGCAAATTTCATCATATTAAAACTATTCAATTTCGTCGATTTCATCACTTTTTCTAATGGTATAATTGACCAAAACATCAGAGCTAAAATAACTCGAAATCACCCCTTCTTCTTCGATCTCGGTATTAACAAAATTTCCATTCTCATCAAAATGTTTCATAAATGCATCACCTTGAGGATCAAAATCCGGCTTCTGCCAATCGTAAACAATTGGTTTTGCATATTCAGGAGCTTTATAAAACAAACTCAAAACAAAACCCGTGACAAATCCCGCTAAATGCCCTTCCCAGGAAATGGACTGATCTACATCCGGAAAAACATACCAAATCATACCACCATAAAGTAAAACAACAGAAAAAGAAAGAGCAACTAAACGGTAATAACGTGTCTGAATTCCTTTGAAAAAAATAAAACTAACCAAAACATAAATCAACCCACTAGCTCCGATATGATAGTTCTCCCGTCCAATAACCCAGGTAATAAATCCTGAAAATAAAATCCCGAACCCAATAACACCTAAAGTCTGTTTGGGATAAAAAAATTGCAGCGCCGCCAATAACACAAACAACGGAATGGAGTTATTATACAAATGACCTAAATTTTCATGTATAAAAGGGCTAAACAAAACTCCTTGCAGACCCGAAAAATCCCGTGGATAAATACCATTTCGATAAAAATCCAAATCAAAACGAATTTGAAACCAATAGACAATCCAAAGAAAAAGGACAAAAAACAAGGGCAGACCAATTACGGCGGTTGAAAATTTAAAGTGATTGTCGTTCATAATATAATATTCCGTTCGATTGATAACCATCAAAAAACTATCCAATTACAATTTACTGTTAATTTGTCAGCTATCAAAAATATTGTTCCCAGTAGCAACAAAATAGAATTGCACAACAGGAATATACTCCTAAAAATATAAAATTAAAATTGAAAATAGTAATTTTACAAAATGGAAGCACCTTTAGCCGAACGAATTCGTCCACAGAAATTAGAAGATTATATTAGTCAAGCTCACTTGGTTGGACCAAATGGTTCCTTGACACAGCAAATTTCAAGAGGAGCTATTCCTTCGCTAATCTTTTGGGGACCACCGGGTACAGGAAAAACAACCTTAGCCCAGATTATTGCACAAGAATCAAAACGCCCGTTTTATATTTTAAGTGCCATAAACTCGGGGGTAAAAGATATTCGGGACGTCATCGAAAAAGCCAAACAAAGTGGCGGATTGTTTACGGCCAAAAATCCAATTCTTTTTATTGATGAGATTCACAGGTTTAGCAAATCACAACAGGATTCACTTTTGGCAGCTGTAGAGAAAGGCTGGATTACACTAATTGGTGCCACTACAGAAAATCCGAGTTTTGAAGTTATACCCGCATTACTATCACGCTGTCAAGTCTACATCCTGAATGCTTTTAGCAAACATGATATGGAAGCTTTATTACACCGTGCCATGAAAACGGACACCGAATTAGCTTCAAAAAACATAACACTCAAGGAAACAGAAGCACTATTACGACTTTCTGGCGGAGATGGCAGGAAACTACTTAATATTTTTGAGTTAGTGATAAATGCCTCGCCAGACGGAGAAATTATCATTACAAATAATCGTGTATTTGAACTGGTACAGCAAAATACGGTTTTGTATGACAAAACGGGAGAGCAACATTATGACATTGTTTCTGCATTTATAAAATCAATTAGAGGCAGTGATCCAAATGGAGCTGTTTACTGGTTAGCACGAATGATCGAAGGTGGTGAAGATGTAAAATTTATAGCACGAAGAATGCTTATTTTATCGAGCGAAGATATCGGAAATGCAAATCCTACTGCTTTTATTATGGCAAACAGTACTTTTCAGGCTGTATCAACCATTGGGTATCCTGAAAGTCGTATCATACTAAGTCAATGCGCCATTTATCTGGCAACCTCGCCAAAAAGCAATGCCTCTTATATGGCTATCGGAACTGCACAACAATTGGTCAAGCAAACCGGAGATTTACCAGTACCTATTCACCTGCGCAATGCCCCAACTAAGCTTATGAAAGAACTGGGATATGGTGAAGATTACAAATACTCTCATGATTATGCCAATAATTTTGCCGAACAGGAATTTTTGCCGGACGCCGTAAAAGAAACGGTTCTTTACAATCCGGGAAGCAATTCCCGAGAGAATAGCAACCGCGAATTTTTAAAGAACCGTTGGAAAGACAAATATGGTTATTAAAACCAGATCTTATTATTTAGAATTTAACCGTCACTTTTTCAGATACCAGTTTATCGTTTTGATAGTACTCAAAATACCATTGATTGTCTTTGGCATTTAATGTACCCTGAACAGTATCCTTTATTGCTATAAAAGAATCCGAGCGAGACGTTTTAAACAATTTCATCACTACTTTTGGAGTCTTATCAATTAACTGATATCCGTTTTCTGTTGGCTGTGCGTATAATAAATTTGGATCTGAAACATCTGCAACCGGAGCAGCAACAGTAGTTGCAGCAGCGGTAGTTGCAACAGCAGCGGTAGCAACAACAGGTAAAGACGCAACAGTGTTCACCCTTGTTGCAGGAACTGCAACCGGATTTCCACTATATTTATAATGTAAACTATTTACCGAAACAAAAGCGCCATCAAGTGCTTCTCTATACGCAATTTCATAATCCTTCTCTTTGCTTTTTCCAATCTCCGAAGTGTAAATCACTTTCCCATAACAATCTTTTAATTCAACAAAAAGCTTCGTTACTAAAAAGCCCCCCTCCTTCTTTACATCAACATATAAAAGCTGACAACGATCGTTTAATTCTGCAGGGATTTCTTCATTGATATAAAATGCATTAAAACCGGCTTTAAGCAAATTTGATTTAGTTCTAGTTGCCAATCTGTACTGATTATCTGTTTTAATAAAATCATATCGCAACGGAATAATGACAGCCTTATAATCATTAACGGATTGTGAAAATCCAATAACCGAAAATAAAAGTGCTGTCAGTAAAAATTTAATTTTCATAATTATAAATATTTTTTAAGTTCTAATAAATGATTTATTTGTTTAAAATTTGTCGGGGCTTCAATCTTTTTATCATTAAAAAAAATAGCATCTAAACCTGCATTTAAAGCACCATTAACATCTGCGTCAAGGTCATCACCTATCATAATACTATTTTCTCTTGTAGTCTGAGCTAAATTGAGCGCATAATCAAAGATAATACTATTTGGCTTTTTTACACCTGCCAATTCCGAATTAGTGATCGTGCTAAAATACCCCCCAAGAGCTGCATTATTTATTTTTTTATCCTGAACCTGGGCAAAACCATTGGTAATAATGTGCAATTTGTATTTTGGCTTCAAATATTCCAATACTTCAATTGCACCATCAAAAAGGTGATTATTCTCTGTTAAGAGTTCGATATACTCATTTGCGATTAAATCGATATCTTCATCCGAAATCTCATAGTCTAATGCATCAAAAGAAAATTTCAGTCTATTATATCGCAATTCCTGATGTGTGATTTTATCATGTTGATACAGTTTCCAACAGGCTTGGTTTATCGGCACGTATTTATCAATAAAATCGGCTGTGTTTATGTTTAGAGATTTCTCTTTAAAAATACGATTAAAAGTCATCTCAGAGTTTTTATCAAAATCCCAAAGTGTATGGTCTAAATCAAAAAAGATATCGGTAATAGTAGTGTTCATATATTAAAAAATTCCTTCATCTACAAAACTATAATATTTTGTTTCAGTAATAATCAAATGGTCTAAAACTTTAACATCTAAGCTGTCTCCTGCCAATTTTAATGTCTTTGTAATTTTCTTATCTGCATCGCTTGGAGATAATGCCCCCGAAGGATGATTATGACACAAAATCAAGCCTGTAGCGCCTTTTTCTAAAGCTAATTTAAAAACTAGGCGTACATCAACAATTGTACCTGCTATTCCTCCTTTACTTAGTTGTGATTTAAAAATTACTTTATTCGAATTATTTAGAAAAAGGACCCAAAATTCTTCATGTGGTAAATCGCCAATTATGGGTTGCATAATCTCAAAGACCAACTTGCTGGATGTAATTTTAATCAATTCTACAGAATCCTCACTTCTACGGCGACGCCCCAATTCTAAAGCAGCGACAATACTGATTGCTTTCGCCTCACCTATTCCTTTAAAATTCATCAATTGAGGAATCGACATTTTGCCCAAAGTACTGAGATTATCAGCAGTGGTCAAGATTCTTTTACTTAAATCAACGGCCGATTCGTTTCTGTTACCGGATCCAATTAAAATTGCAATTAATTCTGAATCGCTCAAAGCACTTTTGCCTTTTAGCATTAACTTTTCACGTGGTCTGTCGTCTTCTGACCAGTTTCTTATAGGGAAATGTATCGCTTCCATCTGTAAAAATTTAGGTAAATATCTTATCCTTCAAATTTAAACAAAAACTAAGAAAATTCATTCAAAATAAACATAAATTATTCCTACATTTAAATAAAAAACAATGAAATACATTTCTATTCTTTTCCTTTTAATTATATCCCATTCCTGTCAACAAAAAAAAGAGAGTAAAATAATTTCATTGACTTCAAATCAGGCGATAAAAACATTTGAAGAAAAACTATCTGATGCCGCAATTTCGATCATTGACCCCACAATAGAATATGATCCTGCTTATTTTTCTATACCCTATCCCAATGGAGATGTTCCTAAAAATAAAGGCGTCTGTACAGATGTTATCATTCGTTCCTACAGAAAACTGGGTATCGATTTACAAAAAGAAATACACGAAGATATGGTTGCAAACTTTTCTGTTTATCCCAATTTAGAAAAATGGGGAATGACAAAAACAGACACTAACATAGATCACAGAAGAGTTCCAAATCTAGAGGTTTTCTTTGAACGAAAGGGGCAGAAACTTGCCATAAGTCAAGATCCATCTGCTTATAAAACTGGTGAAATAGTTACCTGGATGATCAATGACAAACTTCCTCATATTGGAATTGTTACCAACAAAAAATCAAAAGACGGGAAACGAAATCTGATTGTACACAATGTTGGCGGGGGCCAGGTTTTGGAAGATTGTTTATTTGATTATGAAATTGTAGGACATTATAAATATGTAAAATAAAAAAGCCAATTAACAAATTGTCAATTGGCTCTTAAAAAATATTTGGATAAAGGCTATTCGATTAGTCCCTTAACATCATCAAAATTTAATCCTCCATAATTTCCTGAACTCATCAAAAGTAATGCAGAATTGTCCAGATTTAAATTGAAGAGATATTCCTTAAATTCAACAGGATTAGTATAAATAATTAAATCTTTTCTATTGAATGAACTTGCAATTTGCTCATAAGTAACTTCTTCAAGCTGTTTAATCTTAACAGCATCGGGAGAATAAAACACCACTGCCACATCGGCATATTCCAATGCTCCTTCATATTCCTTTAGAAACTCAGCATTCAAGCTACTGTAGGTATGCAATTCCAGACAAGCTACCAAAGTTCTGTTCGGATATTGTTCTTTTACCGCTTTGGTAGTAGCAGCTACCTTACTTGGCGAATGAGCAAAATCTTTATAAGCTACCTTACCTTTTCCTTCTGCAATTTTCTCCAGACGTTTAGATGCTCCTTTAAAACTGGCAATGGCTTCGTAGAAATCGGCTTCATCAACCCCCATGTTTTGACAAATCCATTTAGCTCCGGCAAGATTATTTAAATTATGTGCACCAAAAACTTCAATAGGCATATCTCCTTCTGGAGTTTTTAGTAAAGTAACCCCATCACTAACGGTATATTCGGGAGTTTCATAAGCTAATTTACGAATTGGATTTGTTGCTGCTTCGGCAACACGTTTTACTTCAGGATCATTTTCGTTGTAAACTAAAATTCCACCGTTTGTAATTTTACCAATGAAGATTTCAAATTGCTCCACATAATTCTCATAGGTTGGAAAAACATTAATATGATCCCATGCAATTCCAGAAATCAAAGCGATATTAGGTTGGTACAAATGAAATTTTGGTCTTCTATCGATTGGAGAAGACAAATACTCATCACCTTCTAAAACCACAAAATCATTCTCTTCGGTAAGATGCACCATGGTATCAAAACCTTCCAATTGTGCTCCGACCATATAATCCACTTCTATATTATGATAATGCATAACATGCAAAATCATCGAAGTTATAGTCGTTTTTCCGTGCGAACCACCGATTACAACACGGGTTTTATTTTTAGATTGTTCGTATAAAAATTCCGGATAAGAATATATTTTCAAACCCAATTCCTGTGCTTTTAGCAATTCCGGATTATCTGCCTTTGCGTGCATTCCTAAAATTATCGCATCAAGATCCGCCGTGATTTTTTCAGGGAACCATCCTAATTCGGCAGGAAGAATTCCTTTTTTCTCTAACCTTGATTTTGACGGTTCAAAGATAGCATCATCGCTTCCTGTAACCTGATATCCTTTGTTATGCAATGCTAATGCCAGATTATGCATAGCACTTCCGCCTATAGCGATGAAATGTGTTTTCATTTTAAATTCCAATTTTATCTTAAATTCCGAATCCTAATACTTTAAAAATCTATTTATTAGGCCTCAAATTTTTGTTTTAATTCCCGAGCTTTTTTGGGGTCTTTTAATTTGTTCAAATATAAATTATATAATTTTTGAAACGTAGTTTTTGATTTACCAATTTCATTCGCTTTCATATAATATTTTTCGGCCGAGTTATAGCGTTTAAAATATTCTTCAATCCTTCCTTTTGACAAATATCCGTCTACCACAGACAATTGCATTAATTCTACTGAATAAGAAATTGCCTTAGTCTCACTTCCTCCAAAAATACCGGGCAAATGCAAATAATATTCGATTAACCCCCAACGAGCCTGAAGGTGTTTTGGATTGAGTTCTATAGCTTTTTCAAATGATTCCCGTACTTCGGTTGCCATTCCTAAAGCTTTAAATTTATTTACTTCTGAAGCCCGCATTCCAAGAGCGCCGCCATATTTAAAATAATAATTAGCTTCAGTTGGTTTTAACTCTTTCAGTTTTTTGTAATATCCAACCGCTTCTTCCCACGATTTATTATAAGAAGCAATATCACCTAAATACTCTATAACCTTCGTATCTGATGGTTTGTTTTTCAAAACCTCTTCGAACAGATTTTGCGCTTCATCGTATTTTTTTGCGTGAAACAACTTCTCTCCCTTTTCGAAATTAGATTGCGAGCACATTACTAATGGCGAAAGCAAAAATAGAAGTAGCAGTTGTTTCATGTTTCAAAAATAAGGAAATATAAAATGTATCATTTGCTTTTAGATATAAATTGCTACTTTGGGCGAAAAATATTTTAATAGTCTCCCAACCAATCTTATAAAAAATATACTTTTTGTAATCTTAAATACCCTATTACTAACTCTTCTTGGAAAGAACAAGAACATTTTAAAAACAAAAAACCCGACAGGTTTTAAAAACCTGTCGGGTCAATTTTATAAAAAAAATCGAATTATTTTATAATTGTCATTTCATCAATAATGTTTTTTGCACCTGCGTATTTGTCAATAATCCAAAGTACATAACGAATATCTACGTTGATGGTTCTTTGTAATTTAGAGTCAAAAATAACATCTCCGGCCATAGCTTCAATGTTTCCGTCAAAAGCAACACCAATTAATTCTCCTTTTCCATTAAGAACCGGTGAACCTGAATTCCCACCTGTGATATCATTATCCGTAAGGAAGTTTACTGGCATGTATCCTGCTTTATCAGCATATTGTCCGTAATCTTTGGTTTTGTTTAATTCTAACAATCTTGCCGGTAAATCAAATTCCTGATCTCCTGCTTTGTACTTTTTAACCATACTTTCCATGGTAGTATAATTGTTGATTTTAGCATCGTTACGTTTGTCTTCCGGCAAAGCACGAACTTTTCCGTAAGTCAATCTCAACGTTGAATTGGCATCAGGGTATTGAATCGTATTTAATTTAGATTCTCTTAAACCTTCCACTAATTTTCTGTAAGCAATTGCAAAAGCCTCATCTGATTTTATTTGATCATCTGATTTAGCACGGTATTTTGTCAATAAATCAGTTGAGATAATATACAAAGGATCGTGTACAATAGCCAATGGTTTTGGATCAGCCATAAACGCCACTATTTTTTCTTTAGAAGTAAAGTAACTTGTTTCAGTTGCTTTTGCAACGTCTGCTGTAAAATCACCATTATTCAATGATTTCATTTTAGCTACTTGTGGGGCTAAACCGTATTCAGTTGCTTTAGCAGCGTATAAATTTAACTGTGCTGTTAATACATCTTTTTCAAGTGGAGCATAAAAATCGCCATAAATACCATCAATCATTGCGTTGATCTTAGGTAACATTTCTGCTTTTTTAGCATCATTCTCGTTGTAGTAAGCAATCAAAGCATTTCCTAAATTTGCAGGTCCGTTTGCATAACTTGAAGTACGCATCAGTTGCATTAAATAGTTATCATGAACTACTTTTACATTTGTACTTCTGTAATACTCATTAATAGTCGGAATTACATTCTCGTACTTTTCTTTATTAGCCGGCTTAGTTGCCCACTCATAAAACTTATCTTCTTGCTCTTCTTTAGTAGCTGCTGTTCCTGCTTTAGTCAAAGCATCAATCATTCCTTGACGGTTTTTCCAGTAATTAGCTGTAGACGCATATTTAGAAGCATACTGTAAACGAACAGTTGCATCTTTGTCCATATACTTTTTCATTTGGTCCATTCCGGTCTTAGCACCTTCAACCCATGCAGGGTAAGCAAATTTTACATTTTGCTCGATTCCACCTGCCGGCATCCAACGGTTTGTTCTTCCCGGATACCCCAAAATCATAGCAAAGTCATTTTCTTTAACTCCTTTTAGACTTATCGGTAAGTAATGCTTCGGCTGTAAAGGCACATTATCTTTAGAATAAGTTGCAGGATTTCCGTTTTTGTCTGCGTACACTCTAAACATAGAGAAATCTCCAGTTTGACGCGGCCACTCCCAGTTGTCTGTATCTCCACCAAATTTACCAACACTTTCCGGAGGTGTACCTACTAAACGTACATCAGTATAATCTTGGTAAACGAAATAGTAATATTCATTTCCTTGAAAGAAAGGACGAACAGAAACCGTATATTTTCCACCTTCATTATTCTCCTTTTCAATCAAAGCGATCTCTTGTTGAATAATTTTGTTTCTTTCTGTTTCCGTCATTTTATCATCAACTTTAGACAATATTCTTTTCGAAACGTCATCCATACGAACGAAGAAACGAACGTATAATGATTTTGGTTTCATCTCGGCACTTTTTTCTTTTGCCCAAAAACCATCTTTTAAATAATTTTTTTCTGCAGACGAAAGTTCTGCAATAGCATTATAACCACAATGGTGATTGGTTAAAACCAAACCGCTTTTAGAAACGATTTCGGCTGTACAACCTCCATTAAATTGCACAATAGCATCTTTCAAACTATGATTATTAATACTGTAAATCTCTTCGGCTGTTAATTGCAAGCCCATTTTTTCCATATCTCTATGGTTCAATCTTTCGATAAACATCAAAAACCACATTCCTTCATCAGCTCTTACAGGAAAAGCCATTAGGCACATGGTCAAGAATAAAATTATTTTTTTCATGTCAATTATTTTAAGTCATGCGAATATAGCTCATTTTCGCAATTATCTAATCGTTGAAGTTCTTAAAACTGTATAGAACGAAGTATTATTGGCGTTTTTTTACGAATTTAACAGTATCAAAAACAAAAAAGGTGTTCTGTTTCCAGAACACCTTTTAAATAGTGTATTACTTTTTAGTCATTCAACATCTTCCAAAGTTTATCTTTAAGATCTGTTAAGCCTTGTTGTGCCACAGAAGAGATAAACATATAAGGAATATCTTTGAAAGCAACGTCTAATTCTGTTTTTAATTCCGCCTTAAGTTCATCATCCAGCATATCGCATTTTGAAATCACTAAAAGACGTTCTTTGTCCAACATCTCAGGATTGTATTTTGTTAATTCGTTTACCAAAATATCGTATTCCGCTTTAATGTCCGGTGTATCAACAGGAACCAAAAACAGTAATGTTGAGTTACGTTCGATATGACGCAAGAAATAATGACCTAATCCTTTTCCTTCAGCAGCCCCTTCAATAATTCCCGGAATATCGGCAATTACAAAAGATTGATAATCTCTGTACGCCACAATTCCTAAATTGGGTTTCAAAGTCGTAAACGGATAATCTGCAATTTTTGGTTTTGCAGAAGTCAGTACAGACAATAAAGTCGATTTTCCTGCATTAGGAAATCCAACTAAACCAACATCAGCCAAAACTTTAAGTTCCAGAATAACATCCATTTCTACTCCCGGTAAACCAGGTTGTGCGTATCTTGGAGTCTGATTGGTTGAACTTCTAAAGTGCCAGTTCCCTAAACCACCTTTTCCTCCTTTAGAAAGGATTCTTTTTTCTCCGTCTTCGGTAATTTCAAACAGGGTTTCTCCCGTTTCTTTATCTTTTACAACAGTTCCTAAAGGTACTTCGATAAATTTATCATCTCCGTCGGCACCGGTACTACGATCTCCTCCTCCATCACCACCGTGACCTGCTTTTACGTGTCGCGCGAACTTTAGGTGAAACAATGTCCAAAGACTTTTGTTACCCACTAAATATACGTGTCCACCACGTCCTCCGTCACCACCGTCCGGACCTCCTTTTTCAATAAATTTCTCTCTATGTAAATGTGTAGATCCTTTCCCTCCTTTTCCGGAAGAAACATATATCTTAACATAATCTACAAAATTTCCCTCTGTCATTGTTTTTAGTATTCAGTCGCAGTCGCAGTTTTCAGCACAAATGTGACTGAAAACTGAAACTGAAAACTATTTTCTTTTTGTTTATGTATAGTTTAAAGTTTAAAGTTTCAGGTTTCAAGTTGGTATATCACACTAAACTTGAAATCTGAAACAGAATAAAACCTGAAACAAATTCTCTTTACTCTTTTAGCGCTTTCACCAGCACTTTATCAATCTTTACGCCATCCATATCGATGACTTCTAAAACAAATTTTTGCCAGATTAATTTCTCCCCTTCTTTTGGAATATGAGAAAGCTCCGTCATAATCATTCCGCTCACGGTATTTACCTCGTAATCGTTTGTTAATTCGTCCAGCTCAAAATAAGTCAAGAAATCGTGTAACGAATAATGTCCGTCTACCATCCATGAACCGTCTTCTCTTTCTATTAATTGGAATTCGTCTTTATAAAAATCAGACGCATCACCAACTAAGGCTTCTAATATATCATTTAAGGTAATTATACCTTGAAAAACACCATATTCATCTGAAACCATAGCATAATGAATTCCTGTTTTTTTGAAATTCTCTAATGCCTTGTAAGCTGTTGTTTGCTCCATTAAATAAGGAGCTTCAATCATAATTGCCGCTAAATCAAAATGATCGCTTTCGATATTGGCAAAAATATTTTTCAGCGTTACTATCCCGACAATATCATCGTAGTTGTCACTATATACCGGGTAAACTGTGTGCAAGTCCTGCAAAACTAGCTCTTTTATTTTGGCTTTATCTGCATTTAAGGGCAACATGTCTACCGATTTACGGTGTGTCATTAACGAATTTACCTTTCGGTCACCAATATGAAAAACACGCTCCACGATATCCTGTTCAATTTCCTGAACTTCTCCGCCTTCGGTTCCTTCTTTAATAATCGCTTTAATTTCTTCTTCTGTAACTTTCCCGTCTGCTGTGGGTTTAATTTGTAAAACATTCAACAGAAAATCGGTAGATGATGTCAACAACCAAATAAACGGCGCTGTAATAATCGAGACTATTTTCATTGGCATTGCTACCATTTTCGCAATAGATTCAGGATAATTTAACCCGATTCGTTTTGGCAATAATTCTCCTAAAACCAAAGAGAAAAAAGTCAAAACAACTACTACAATACCAACTGCGACAGAATGCGCATATGGTTTTAAAACTCCAAATCCACTTACAAAAATTTCAACATCCATCGTGATTTTATCACCCGAATAAATACCGGTCAAAATTCCGATTAAGGTAATTCCGATTTGAACGGTTGATAAAAATTTATTTGGAGAATTGGCCAGATCCAGCGCTATTTTGGCACTTTTATTCCCTTTTTTTGCTGCAGTCTCCAATCTGTTTTTCCTTGCTGAGATCAATGCAATCTCAGACATGGAGAAAACTCCATTTAATAGAATTAGAAAAAATATTATTAGTATTTCCAATTTGTAATTGATTCGTTATTTAATAGTCGTTAAAATAATAATTTACAGTTCACCTGTGTTACCATCCGGAAGTCAAAAGCTAAAAGCTAAAAAAAACTAATTTTTCCTCCCAAAAAACAGCAACCCGAAGAAGCTCATTTTATGGTATGGAAAAATAGTTTTTTATATCCCAATAACCCTCGGGATGTAACGACAGCCGGAAAAAGCTTCTACAAATTATCTATAACTGACGTTAATCGTTCTGTAATTTCTTCGATAGTTCCAATACCGTTTACCGCATGAAACTTATTCTGTGTTTTATAATATCCAATTAATGGAGCTGTTTTTTCATTGTATTCCTGATATCTCACGCGAATTTTCTCTTCGTCCTGATCATCCACTCTTCCGCTTGTTTTTCCTCTTTCCAACAAACGAGCTACCAAAATTTCATCATCCGCTTCTAACGCAATTGTCGCTGTTACGCTTGAATTAATTGTTGGCAAAAATTTATCTAAAGCTTCCGCCTGATCTAGCGTTCTCGGGTAACCGTCGAATAAAAATCCCGCAGTATCCGGATGTTTTTTCACTTCGTCAATTAACATTGCAGTTGTTACTTCGCAAGGTACCAACTCTCCATTATCCATAAAAACTCTTGCTTTTTTACCTAAATCTGTATCGTTTTTTAAATTAAAACGAAAAATATCTCCGGTTGAAAGATGTGTTAATTTGTATTTTTCTTTTAAAAATTCTGCCTGAGTTCCTTTTCCCGCTCCAGGCTTTCCAAATAAAACAATGTTAATCATAATAAGTGTGAGTGTTGCTTGACTTCTTATTTTCAAAGAAGTTTAAAATGAATATATAGTTGTGTGTTTGTGTTTTAAAATTTATTCGGCTAGTTTATATACTTCTGGCAGGTTTCTTCCTAAACCGTCGTAGTCTAAACCATAACCAACAATGAACTTATTCGGAATCCTGATCCCGACATAATCAATCTTAATGTCTTTTTTATAAGCTTCAGGTTTAAAAAACAAAGTGGCAATCTTAAAATGTTTTACATTTTGTGCTTTAAACAGTGCTTTTAATTCTTCAATCGTGTTTCCTGTATCCACGATATCTTCGATAAGCACTACGGTTCTGCCCGTCAAATCCTGATTAATTCCTATTATTTGTTTCACAGAATTTGTTGATTCTGTCCCTTCATAAGAGGCCATTTTGATAAATGAAACTTCGCATGGGCTTTTATATTTTTTCAGAAAATCGGCCACAACCATAAATGCGCCATTCAAAACCCCAATAAAAATTGGCGTATCATCTCCAAAATCATCTTCTACTTGGGCAACTATTTTCGTTAAAGCAAAATCAATTTCTTTTGCCGAAATAAACGGAACAAATTGTTTATCGTGAAGTTGTATCATTATTTTCATATTTAAAATAATGCGCAAAGATACAGAATTACAACCAAAGGACAGTATCAAAATACACGGTGAGTTAATTTTTTTCAGATTGTTTAACATCCCCTACCAATTACAAATTTTAAGTTCGAAATATTTCGATTCCGATTAAACGATTACTCTTCAAAACCTTAAGTAAAATCTAAAACCATAACACCTCATAAAAGACCTAAACACCGAACTCAGAAACCTGTAAATTTTCTCCCGATGACGACTTGATTGCGACTAAAAAACGTGCTTCCTGACTTCAATCTAATAGTACAATAATCGATACTGCTTTGCCTTCACCTCATTAGACTGATATTCCTACAAATTTTATGAGATATTCTCACTAAATTACCTATTTTAGTTGCGTATTTAAAACCCAAACAAATGTCCTCTGAACTCCAATTAAAACTTAACTATTTAAAAGCTTACCGGGAAAACCGGCTTAAAATCGCACAGGACGTTTTAGAAAACAAGGATCAATTCAAAGAATTGCTTTCTATCTGCTTTTCTCCTCTTGACAAAAACAACCATAAAGCGTGTTGGATTTTAGAGTTTGTCTCTTACGAAGAATTGATCTGGCTGCAATCCCATCTTGATTTTTTCTGTTCGAATCTTAAAATCTTAAAAGACGAAAGTGCGATTCGTCCCATTGCAAAAATCGTTCAGCTTTTAGTAAAATCACATTATAAGAAAAACGAAAACAGCATTTTACTTTCAGAAGAAAACCTTCAGGATTGTATCGAAGCCTCTTTTGACTGGCTTATAAACGACACAAAAGTAGCCGCAAAAGCCTACTCCATCAGAACTTTATACGTTTTAGGAAACCATCACGACTGGATTCATCCGGAACTGCAAATCATTCTAAACAAGGATTATGCAGCACATTCGGCGGCCTATAAAGCCGTTGCCAGAGAAGTTTTAACGAAAATAAAATAGCGTTTTCCTATTCAAGCATTATAAAGTATCTTTGCGCATCACAAACACACAACAATGAATTATTTTTCTTCTGATTTTAAATTAGGAATTTTAGGTGGTGGACAATTGGGCAAGATGCTGTTATTTGATACCCGAAAATTTGACATACAAACTTATGTATTAGATCCGAGTGACGAAGCACCCAGTAAAATTGCCTGCAACCAATTTTTCAAAGGTGATTTAATGGACTATGAAACGGTGTACAATTTTGGAAAACTGGTTGATGTTTTAACTTTCGAAATTGAATTGGTTAATCTGGAAGCTTTAACACAATTAGAAAATGAAGGTCTAAAAATCTACCCTTCTCCAAAAACTTTAAAAGGAATTCAAAACAAAGGAATTCAAAAAGAATTTTATGCCGCAAACCATATTCCAACAGCTCCTTTTGAAAAATTTGAGAATCTGGAAAGTCTAAAATCAAAAATCAACGATCTGACATTACCATTTGTATGGAAATGTACTGAATTTGGATATGATGGAAATGGCGTAAAAGTGATTCGCAAAAGTACCGATCTGGACTCTTTACCAAATGTAGAATGTATTGCAGAAACGATGATTCCATTCAAAAATGAACTGGCGGTTATTGTTTGTCGCAATCCGTCCGGTCAAATAAAAACATATCCGGTTGTGGAGATGGAATTTCATCCCGAAGCCAATCAGGTAGAATACGTAATCTGTCCTGCCCGTATTGATGAAAAAGTAGCGGAAAAAGCCAGAGCGATTGCCTTGAATGTTTCTGAAAAATTCAATCACGTTGGACTTTTAGCGGTCGAAATGTTTCAAACTAACGAAGATGAAATCCTGGTAAATGAAGTCGCTCCGCGTCCGCACAATTCCGGTCATTATTCTATTGAAGCCAGTTATACTTCCCAATTCGAAAATCATTTACGTGCCATTTTAGATCTTCCATTGGGAGATACAGAAAGTAAAGTTGCCGGAGTAATGGTAAATTTAGTCGGAGCAGAAGGTTTCACAGGAGACGTTGTCTACCAAAATATCGAAACCATTTTAGGTTGGAATGGTGTTACACCGCATATTTACGGTAAAAAACAAACACGCCCGTTTAGAAAAATGGGACACGTTACGATTGTAAATCAAGACATGACCGAGGCAAGACGAATTGCAGAGGATGTTAAGAATACTATTAAGGTTATTAGTTAAAAAAAGTATACAGTCGCAGTTTTCAGTCACAGTCGCAGTCGCAGTCTGAAACTTGAAACAAAAAAACAGTCGCAGTTTTCAGTTACACTCTAAAACGTGAAACATGAAACGTGAAACATGAAACTTTTAACTTAAAACACAACAAAAAAACAAAACACATGAGCAAAGTAGCTATCATAATGGGAAGTATCTCAGACATGCCAGTCATGCAGGATGCCATCGACATACTAAAACAATTTAATATAGAAGTAGAAGTTGATATTGTTTCGGCACACAGAACGCCGGAAAAATTATTTGATTTCAGTAAAAATGCGCACACTCGCGGTATTTCGGTGATTATTGCCGGAGCAGGTGGTGCAGCACATTTACCGGGAATGGTTGCTTCAATGTCACCGTTACCTGTAATTGGAGTTCCTGTAAAATCAAGTAATTCTATTGACGGATGGGATAGCGTATTGTCTATTCTTCAGATGCCGGGTGGAGTTCCTGTGGCGACAGTTGCCCTAAATGGAGCAAAAAATGCCGGAATTCTGGCCGCACAAATCATCGGAAGTCACGACAAAGCGGTTCTTGAGACTATTATCTCTTACAAAGAAGAACTTAAAGCTGCCGTTAATAAAGCTGCTGAGGGTTTAAAAAAATAAATTCCGCAGAGACACGCAAAGCCAACACAGAGACACACTAAAACATTTTAAACTTATCCTAGAATCTATTTTTTGTGCATCTCTGTGTTGGCTTTGTGAATCTTTGTGTAACAAATATCAAATCGTACTATGAGTATCTTAACACAATATTTCAACACCAGACATAATACAGCACCGTTTTCGCAAATCAAAATCGAAGATTATTTCCCTGCTTTTCAGGAAGGAATTGCTCAGGCCAAAGCCGAAATTGATGCGATCGTAGACAATCCCGAAACACCCACTTTTGAGAACACGATTCTTACATTGGAATATTCCGGTGACATTTTGGATCGTATTTCGAGTATTTTCTTCAATTTAAATTCGGCTGAAACGAATGACGAAATGCAAAAAATCGCTCAGGAAGTTTCGCCTTTATTATCAGATTTCGGAAACGACATTACGCTAAACGCCGCTTTATTTTCTAAAGTAAAAGCAGTTTATGATCAAAAAGAAAGTTTGAATCTAACTCCGGAACAAACGACACTTTTAGATAAAAAATATAAAAGTTTCTCCAGAAACGGAGCCAACTTAGCCGAAGATAAAAAAGAGCAATTACGCGAAATCGACAAAGAACTTTCTAAATTAAGTTTACAATTTGGCGAAAATGTTTTGGCAGAAACCAATGCCTTCGAATTGCATTTAACAAATGAAAGTGACTTAGCCGGATTACCGGAAGGAACTATTGAAGCAGCCCGATCACTGGCTAAAAGTCAGGAGAAAGAAGGTTGGATATTTACTTTAGATCACCCAAGTTATATTCCGTTTTTGACTTATGCTGACAATCGCGAATTGCGTAAAAAAATGGCCATTGCCTTTGGCGCAAAAGCATTTCAGGGTAACGAATTTGACAATCAGGAGAATGTTTTAAAAATAGCCAAATTACGTTTCGAAAGAGCCAATTTGTTAGGTTATAAAACACACGCTCATTTTGTTCTGGAAGAAAGAATGGCAGAAAGCCCGGAAAAAGTTTTTACTTTCTTAAACGATTTATTAGCGAAAGCAAAACCTGCCGCTCAAAAAGAGTTTGCAGAATTAACGGCTTTTGCAAAAGAACTGGACGGAATTGAAGAATTGGAGAAATGGGATGGCTCTTATTACTCTGAGAAATTAAAACAACAACTTTTCAACTTAGATGATGAAAAGCTAAAACCTTATTTCCAGTTAGAAAAAGTATTAAACGGAGCTTTCATCGTTGCCGAAAAACTATACGGATTAACCTTTACAGAAGTTTTTGATATTGACAAATACCATGAAGAAGTTACCACTTATGAAGTAACAGACGCTGAAAATAACTTAGTTTCGATTTTCTATGCGGATTTTTTCCCAAGAAAAGGAAAACGAAACGGTGCCTGGATGACCTCATTCAAATCGCAATATGTAAAAGATGATGTAAATGAAAGACCACACATTTCTAATGTTTGTAATTTCACTAAACCAACAGAAACTAAACCTTCTTTACTTACTTTTAATGAAGTAACGACTTTATTCCACGAATTTGGTCACGGGTTACATGGAATGTTGGCCAACACCACCTACCCAAGTCTGTCCGGAACTTCTGTTTTTTGGGACTTTGTAGAATTACCAAGTCAGATTATGGAGAATTGGTGTTACGAACCGGAAGCTTTGGCTTTGTTCGCAAATCATTACGAAACGGGTGAAATTATCCCGATTGAATATGTTCAAAAAATAAAAGAAAGTGCCAGTTTTCAGGAAGGATTAGCTACTTTACGTCAGTTGAGTTTTGGATTATTAGATATGGCTTGGCACGGACAAGATCCGACCAACATTACGGATCTGAAAGCTTTCGAAACGGAACAATTTGCCGATACCAAATTGTATCCTGAAGTAAAAGAAAATGCAATGAGTACCGCTTTTTCACATATTTTCCAAGGCGGTTATTCTTCCGGATATTACAGTTACAAATGGGCCGAAGTATTAGATGCAGATGCTTTTGAATATTTTCAGGAAAAAGGAATCTTTAATGCTGAAGTCGCTTCAAAATTCAAAGAAAACGTACTTTCAAAAGGAGGAACTGAACACCCGATGCTTTTATACAAACGTTTCAGAGGTCAGGAACCAAAACCTGAAGCTTTATTGAAACGTGCGGGATTGCTTTAAAAAGTTCTCCGTTTTCAGTCACAGTTTAAGGCTGTGACTGAAATTTTAATATTAAAAAATAGCTACTCTTGAAAAAGTATTTTAAACTATTCCTTTACCTTTCTCTTATAGGATTGGTTGCGATTATCTCTGTTAATTACTATGTAAAATCAACTACAGAACCACTTATTTACCACTCTTTAGAAAAATTACCAAAAAACGACATTGGAATTGTTTTTGGTGCGGGAATTAATGGTGATCAGCCAAGTAAATATTTAAAGGACAGACTTGATGCCGGAATTCTACTGTACAAAACCAAAAGAATTAGCAAAATTTTACTTTCGGGTGACAATGGACGTGACGAATATGATGAATTAACGGTCATGAAAAAGTACTGTTATAGAAACGGTGTTGATACAACTAAAATTTTTGTTGATTATGCCGGTTTCGATACGTATTCGACGATGTATAGAGCGAAGCATATTTTTAAAGTTGAAAAAGCGACTTTAATCTCTCAGGAATACCATTTAAACAGAGCCATTTACATTGGAAACAAACTTGGTGTAAAATCAATTGGTTTCTCTGCAAACAAAGGGGAATATAGCGGCTATAAATATGTCCGATTTAGAGAATGTATTTCTATAGTGAAATCCTTTTTTGATGTTCTGAGAAATCGCGAACCTCATTTTTTAGGAAATCCTATCCCTCTTGATGGAGAATCTAATTATTCCAAGGAAGACAAAAGATAACTAAAAAACCGAAGCAATTGCTTCGGTTTTGATTTATACTACTATAAATGGAGCTGTTTGCTATTGCGAATAGCTCCGTTTTTTTATGCTTTTACTGAAGCTTATTAATGATTTCAACTTGCTCCGGAAATTTAATTTTAAGCATTTCAATTTGTTCGGGAGTAGGAAGAAAACTATCACTTTTGTCCCAGGCAGGAGCCAGACTACAGCTTGATAAGGCATAACCCGGGCCTACTAATTCGGCACCAAACCAATGGTTATGCGGTGCAGCTCCCATTAGAAGTTGTCCCTGATCGAGATCACTGCCAAAAGTTACCGTAGAATAAACGCCCTCTTCTGAGAAAATATGCAGTTTGATTGCGCTTCCCTGATGGAAAAACCATTGCTCATCTTGATTCAAGGCATGAATTTTAAGCACCTCACCTTCTTTTAAAAGAAAATAATTGGTAGAATAAGCTCTGCGATCACCATCAAAACGTTTCGGTAAAGCTGCTTCCGGGAGGATGATATCACTTTCGGGTCCATGGGCTAAATACCCTCCGATTCCTGTGGGAACCATATTTAACTTTCGAATCAATCGATCGGCCTCGATATTGGCGTTAGGAAATCGTTTAGAAAAACACACGGTGATTCCTATAATTTCGTCGCCACCTTTCTTCCGTAAAAGCCCTTTTTGAGTAACAATTTCTAAATCGGCAACTGATCCGTCTGGCTCGGTTATTTCAATGGTCTCATAGTAATTCAATAATGGGATACCACTTTCCATCACCTCTTTGTCATGGGCCACATGTGCGGCACGACTATCTCTGGTCCCGATCAGGTCTTCTTGCTTTTGCCCTAATAAATCTGCAAAATCTTTATTGACCCACAAAAAGACAGCATCGTGATTCTTGATACAAAAATATACACCATCTGTTTTATCGAGTACATCTCCTACTGTCATGGCAGGAATAGTATCTAATGGTATATTATTTATATCGGTATCGAGTTCGTTTAAGGTTTGATTTTCCATAATTAATTTGAAACAAAAGTTTTAGATTCGCTTTTAACCTTAATATGGGACTCCTGGTGCAAATTATCTGCCAAATCCTGAGCTAGTGCAACCATAGTCATTGTTGGATTCCACGAACCACTTGCAGGCCAAAGTGCTCCTCCTGTCACATAGACATTCTCAACACCGTTTGGACGATAATCCAAACCAACAACTCCTTCGTCTCCTTTGCCAATCCAAAGACTTGAACCTTCATGAACCAATCCGCCCACTCTACGTTGTTTAACCGGTGGGTGCTCACTCATCCAGACTCCTTCATCTGCATTACCGTGCCAATATTCTACGGCAGCGTGCCCCTTTGGTGATAAAGCTTCTTCTAACATCTGAAAAGTCCCATGATCCATGGTATCCCAAGTCTGCAAATCTATTTCACCGGCTACCGCCTGCAACGTTACATTTGTTGTAGGATCAGATTGTCCGTTAAGACGCAAGTAATTCTCCGGATTTCTGAAATCCATTTCGCCCAGTACTGCACATACAAATACCAAATAATCCTCAGAACTTGTAAGCTGTGCCATAGACGCAGTAGCGACAACATCCGGCATATAACGAGCTGCTTTCTGAGCATTCTTAAGCGGATTTTTATCTGAAAGAACCGAAAGTTGTACGTGATATTGCATACCACTTTCTTTATTTACGCCTGCCATATAGATCGCCGCTAATTCCAATTCACTTAATTGATTCGCAAAATCATAATCTTTACGCGGAATACGTGCTACTACAGAGGTAATGAAATGTGCCGTAAAACGTTCTCCTGCTTTTTTTACCTGAGGAAAAGAATTTAAGATCAACGTAGCCGGAGGAAGTGTTCCCATTGCCAAAATCACTTTAGCATTACCTACATTTACCATTCCTCTGGAAGTTTCTAAAGCGGTGGCAACCCCGTCTTGCTGATGAATGCGGTTTACAATACAATTACCTACCATTTGCAGCGGACTTCCCTCTCCTTTTTTACTTAAATCAGATTGTTTTATGGCAAGATCCAACATTACAGATGGGGTAGAGAATTTAGCAAAATCCAAACCTTCCTGTACCCCTGACCCCGCTGCCAAAGGCGCTGCCATACTTCTGGTTGCTGAAGTCACTTTCCCTAAATTAGCAGCCAACATTTCCTGAAGCTCGGTTTGCAATAGTCCGTACACAGGGCGTTGCAAAGCAACATGTTTTAAAACGGCAGGATCTAAATCACTATCGATCTGATCGGCCGGCACTACATTTAATAAAATTTCTGCCGATTTAAAATTTGCTTTTGCAGCATCTATAGTTTCTTGCGGCCAATATTGCATTTCTTCTTCCTTAGGTCTTGGACACCAGGCACTCCACATAATACTTCTTCCTCCAAAAAAAGGAATCATTCCGTGTTGAAACTGGATATTCCCTGCAGGTTGTGTCGCCGTTTTACTCGAAAGTGTCCACGGAAATGTTTCTGACAATCCGCCTAACACATGTTGATAAGGAATAGGTAAATTTTGAAAATGTTCCGGCAGGAAAAAAGGCCCTCTTTCTACAATCAAAATTTTAGACATTGGGTTTTGAGCTAAAGTTCGCTCAGCAAAAGCCAAAGAACAAAAACCACTACCAATTATAATAAAATCAAAATGCTCTTGTTCGCGAGCTATTTTCCAATCTGTTTCTGAAAGAAAAAAAATATGATCGAAAACTTTTTGGGGTGTCGGATCTTGCGGTCCCGGTGTCGGGTAACCATTTGCAAAATTCGGACTTGATGAAAATGTTGTCATAATACTTCTTTTTTAGGTTAATTGTTGGTGTTTGAGATTTATTATTTAGAAAGACAAAAACAGCAAAAAAACCGAAACTGTTGCTTCGCTTTTTTTGCCATTCTTGTTTTAGGTGATCAATCGCTTTTTGGCGACAATCCCATTTTTATTTCACTTATATTTTTTTCTTACTAGAGGACGATAACGGTATAATTTCACCGAAAACATGACTCAGGATTTTGGGTTGCAGACTAGGACTAGTATTATTACTATGACAAGAAAAACAAGAGATTGCCGTGCTGTCTGTCGAAGCCGTTGATGGAGATTGAACAAACGTTTCCATGGTACTATTAGACAACTGTCCGGTACCAATTGCATCTCCATTAGGAATTGAGTCAGCTGTCCCTCCGTAGGGGTAAACATTCCCGTTTGGTGCGGCACCTCCAAAAGTCCATGTTGCTCCTATTAACAGATAATTTTTTCTGACATCTTTGCCTACCAACATCTTACGAACGGCATTATTTATGGAAATGATCTCACTGTTGGAATCAGCCGGTGTTTGATCTTCTCCGTTAGGAACGGTATTAGAAGCCACTCCCCAAGCCATAATTCTTCTTACATTAGGAGTCTTAATCGTTGTATCTTTTACCTGAATCGTATTACCTGAAACAGTCATACTTTGAAAGTTTTGATTTCCTGTTGTATCATTGGCATTGACATTAAAAAGCCATCCTTTACCGGTATCGGCTCGCACCTGTTTTATATTATTTTGTTTGTCGCGATACGCATATGCATCATTTGGTGAATTTTTCTCATGTTCAAAAGTGGCCCAAACCATTTCAGGATGTCCGGCTACACTTCCTACAACATGCATTCCTACCAATGCTAATGTTGTTGTTTTTTGCCCCTTTTCAACCCATACCTTTGGATTGGACTTATCATAAGTAGGGATTACCGCTTTTATCGTAACATAAGTATCCGCGTTTGGTAAATCTTTGACTTCTACCCATGACGTTTTTAATTCCATTGCCAAAGCATCCGGATCAGGAGGCGCAGCCCAGCCTTTTGTTTTTGCATAGGCCAGAATACTGTCTCTCGCACTGGCTGTGGTTGGAAATTGATTTCCGTTTAATTTACCCTCGTTAACTCCTGTTAAAAAATAAGCGTAAACATCATTAACCATAGTGATATAATATACTAATGATTTATTTTCTCCCATTAAAGCGCCATGAGAACCTGCTTGTCCTTGTTCAGACTGCACTTCTCTACCTTTAGAATCAAGAAAGATCGATTTTGCCCCTATTTTAAACTCCTGTACCACAGCAGACGGGTTAATTTTACTGTCTATAACAGGTTTTGGATTTTTGATGACTTTTCCTTTTGTATCAATAAAAGAGTGTAGTCCTGAGGCATTGGTCGAAATATGATCGAACTGGATTAATTTGTTAGCGTCGTTTTTAACTTTTTCGTCTTTTTTCGCTGCTTCAATTTCAAACCTTCTTCCATTTTTATCGATCAAAATAGGCAATCTGTTTGGTCCGCTTTGGTTAATGTTACTTACCGCACGAATCGCTTCATTGGCTTTATGTTGTGTCAGCGTACGTTTGTTTAAGGAATCAGGAGGTGAAACATTGTAAAATACGGGAGATTCTAAAACAGTTCCTTTTCCGTTATATCCTCCTGAAGCCGGAGACGTTAGCCATAAAAACATTTGCTCCGACCATTTATAAAAATCACAATTGTTTTTACTCGGAAACAATACACTGTTCGCCGGTTTGACTAATCCGTTTTCAGTTACGGTACCTGAAGCGAACCAAGACTTAAACTCGGATTCAGACACCGTGCAAGTTTCTTTTACATCTTGTGGTAAATACTCATAATCATTAGAAGCCAAAAGGCCTTTCTCTTTTTTACATCCTAAAAACAGGATTACTATTGCAGTAAACGCTACAGCAATAATTTTTGTGGTTGTTTTTTTCATCTTTTTCACAGTTTAGATTTGGTTTATTTAGGGATATAATTAAGCAGCAAAACATTTATTTAAATTCACATTACAGGCAGTAAAATGATCAGGCGCATCTTTTTTAATTGATACCAAATTCCTCTTTCAAATTTTCCGCTAAAGCAACAGGTTCATTTTCGATTTGGTGATTGTGGCACGAAAAACCTCCCGTTCCGTCCCAGCAGTTATTAATCGCAAAATAGGCATCAAAATCAGCCAAAAAAGAGTCATTCTCCGATTTCTCCAGCGACTGTCTGTACTTTCCTTGCAGACTGACTACTTTTGTGAATTGCCCTAATCGCGTAACATTGATTTTTCCTTTAACCTCAACGGCTATATCATTTTCAGAATCATCTACGGTTTGTTTAATGATAACGGTACCCGTCACAGAATTCTTCAATGGCTTTACTATTAAACTAAACGTAGCAATGGGAGCACCCGGCATCCCAACATTTCCTATAGTTCCTTCTGCTAAATAATCTTCTGTTACTAAATTTTCCATTGTGGTTTGGTTTTTGGTTTTTGTCATGTTTAATTAGAACTTTTCAGAATGGAGCTGGTTTCTTTCGAGTGGCTGCTCTTCTCTTTATTGAAAAGTAAATTGGCCTAAAAATGGAACGCTATTCCGTCCTCCATCTCTTAAATTCCCTATCAAAGCTATAACAGCAGTCGTTCTTTGTGTAAAAAAATGTCATGGGGCAATTTTTTTTTGTCATGAAAGAGATAAAAAATGCCCCAAGAGTCCTTTTAAATGTCATGAAAGCCCTTCTTACCTATATGAGATAAATAGTTTAGTAAATGAATTCAAAGCAAACACCCCTAACTTAATCGCAGAACAGCAGTGCTTTTAAAACTTTAAAAATGCAGTTAGCACACCATTGTAAGAGGCAATACTATTATCTTTTAAAATTATCTTTCAATTATTTTTGAAAGTTTAAAAACTTTTGCTTACATTTGATCTATGGAATTCAAAGAAGCAAAAAATAAATTCGTACAGACCTGGGGAGCTTTAGGTTCTCAATGGGGCATCAATAAAACCATGGCACAGATTCATGCTTTACTGATGGTTTCTAATGAACCGGTTTCTATGGAAGATATTATGGATGAATTGCAGATTTCCCGCGGTAATGCAAGTATGAACTTAAGAGGTTTAATGGATTGGGGAATTGTATATAAAGAATACAAAGCCGGAGAAAGAAGGGAATTTTTTACTGCTGAAAAAGATCTGGACGAATTGGCCGTAAAAATTGCCAGAGAAAGAAGTAAAAGAGAAATTAAACCCGCTCTTAAAATCCTAAAAGAAGTTTCCTCAATAGAAGCAAAAGACACTGCCGAAGAAAAACACTTTATCGATCAAACCAACAAATTGTATGATTTTGTGCTAAAGGCCGATAATATGCTGGATAAAATAACAGAGTTTAACGAAAACTGGCTGGGTCGTCTGGTCTTAAAAATCATGAAATAAAAAAAATTCATTAAAAGTTTCATTTTTTTCTGAAAGTTTAAAACAATCAATAACTATAAACAAACAGACCATGAATCTCAACATTACTGGCTATCTGATTTACCTCAGCATCACGATTTTCATCATTTTCAGAGTTGGGAAAATCTGTTACAAGAATGGGAACATTTATGTCCGCGAACTGATTCCGGATCACATCGAAATTTGTCAAAAAATCAATCAGGTATTGTTACTGGCGTATTATCTTTTAAATAGTGGTTATTGTGCCATGACTTTAGTTTCCTGGCAGAAAATCACATCATCGACACAACTTATTGAAACCATCGGAATAAAAACGGCGATCATAATTTTCATCATTTCAATTTTACATTATCTCAATATTATAATTCTTACCAAATACATTCAAAAACTAATTAAATAACACCTTAAATTTAACTCTCATGGAAACTACAAAAATCTTAATCGGTTACAGTATTTATTTGCCAATTGCATTATTCCTTACCTACTATGTTTCTAAAACACTTTTTAAAAATGGAAAAATCTTTATGCTTGATATTTTTAAAGGAAGAGAAGATATCGCTCAGGCTACCAATAAACTTTTTGAAACCGGTTTTTATCTTTTAAATGTTGGATTCGCTTTAATGATTTTACAACTTGAATTGAGCAGAGACAGTTACCAGGAATTAATTGAAAATTTAAGTTATAAAATTGGCGGATTTTCTATTTACTTAGGTATAATGTTATTCATCAATTTGTACTTTTTCTTCAGAGGAAAAAGAAAAGCAAAAGAAACAAGAGAAGAGCGATTAGTATTTAAAGCTTAAGTCATCCCTTACATCTGGCGGGACTTATAAAACCCGTCAGATTTACTAAAAACTACCTGTCATGAAAACACTGGAAAACCAAACTTTACTGTATGACGAAGATTGTCCGTTATGTCAAGTTTACACTACGGGTTTTATAAAAGCAAAAATGCTGGACGAAAACGGTCGTAAATCGTATTGTCAATTAAATGAAAACGAACAAACTTTTGTTGACATAAACCGTGCTTCTAATGAGATTGCGTTAATAGACGACAAAAATCAAACGGTGCTTTATGGAATTGACAGTCTACTGAAAGTCCTTGGATTCTCTTTTCCTTTAATTGAAAAAATCGGAAATATAAAACCTGTTAAATTCTTTTTGAAAAAACTGTATTCGTTTGTTTCTTATAATCGAAAAGTCATTATTCCGAGTAAAATCAATACAGCGGCGAAGTTACAATGTGTACCGAATTTCAATTATAAGTACCGATTTTTATTTATTGGTTTTGCTACTGTTATGACCACAATCGTATTGTACAACTATTCTTTTCTGATTCCGAGTTTGCCAAAAGCAAGTATCACAAGAGAATTTATGATAGCGATAGGACAACTCTTTTTTCAATCTTTGTTTCTTTTGAAATCAGACCGAAAAACAATCCTCAATTACAGCGGAAATCTAATGACGGTTTCTTTAATGGGATCTTTATTGCTACTTCCAATACTGTTACTGCAGACTGTTGTCACTATTTCACCTAATGCAACTTTAATTTGGTTTGTTCTTACCGCTTTTATTATGTTTATGGAACATTACAGAAGGATTAAAATACTACAACTACCGACTTACTTATGTATCACGTGGGTTGTTTACAGACTTATTGTTTTACTCTTAATTTTAAATTTCTAATGATCCGAAATAAATTAATCATCGCAGCAGGAACCGGCTTTTTAGGTCAGGGTTTACTAAATCATTTTAAAGACAGATTCGGAGAAATCGTAATCTTAACCCGAGGGAAATCAAAAACGATTGACGGAAATAAATATGTCAATTGGAATGCTAAGACATTCTCCGGCTGGGAAAAAGAACTGGAAAACGCAGCCGTTTTGATAAACCTTGCCGGAAAATCGGTTGATTGCCGCTACACCAAAGAAAATAAAAAAGAGATACTGTTATCCCGAATTGAAAGCACCAAGATTTTAAATAAAGCAGTCTTAAATTGCAAAAATGCACCAAAACACTGGCTGAATTCCTCAACCTCCACCATATATCGTTTCTCTTTAGATAAGGAAATGGACGAAAGGAACGGCGAAATTGGCAATGATTTCTCGATGAACGTGGCGCAATCCTGGGAAAAAGCTTTTTTTAAAACCGAAACGCCAAGTACCTTAAAAACGGCTTTGAGAACTTCTATCGTTTTAGGAAAAAAGGGAGGTGCATTAGTACCGCTAAAAACCCTTGCCCAATTTGGCTTTGGCGGAAAACAAGGAAATGGAAACCAAATGGTAAGCTGGATTCATGAAACGGATTTTGTCCGAGCAATAGATTTTATAATAGACAAAGAAATAACCGGAGTACTGAATATTGTTGCTCCAAAACCCGTGACAAATAAAAATTTCATGTCCTTACTACGAAAAGCCGTCAATGCTCCATTTGGGATTCCAATAACGGAATCGCTATTAAAATTGGGCGCTCTGCTTATCCGAACGGAACCGGAATTGGTTTTAAAAAGCAGGAATGTGATTCCGAAACGATTGCTTGAAGAAGGTTTTCAATTTGAATTTGAAACTTTAGAAAAAGCATTAAAAAATCTAATACAATGACAACAATAAACTTAGTCACCAAAATAAAAGCCCCAAAACAAATTGTTTTTGATACCGCGAGAGATATTGATTTGCATCAGAAATCAACAGCAACTTCAAACGAAAAAGCCATTGCCGGCGTTACATCGGGCTTAATTAATTTCAATGAAACCGTTACCTGGAGAGGAAAACACTTCGGGTTTTATTTGACGCACAAAAGCCGGATTACCCAAATGGATCTTTGTGATTATTTTCTGGATGAAATGGAGGAAGGCAAATTCAAAACATTCAAACACCAGCATTTTTTTGAAGAACAAAACGGGATTACCATCATGAAAGACCATTTACAATATGAAACGCCTTATGGAATTTTCGGGGAATTATTTGATATTATATGCCTCGAAAAGCATCTGACCAATTTTCTTTTAGCGAGAAATAAAATCCTCAAAGAAACGGCAGAAAACAGTTTCTTATAAAAAAGATCGTCCACGTCAGAAGATTTTTTGACACGAATTTCACGAATTGGCACGAATTATTTTTTTGCCACAGATTAAAAAGATTTGCACGGATTTTTTTAATCATTTTAATCCTTTAATCTGTGGCTAAAGGCTCGTCACGAACTACACGAATTGGCATGAATTATTCTTGCCACAGATTAAAAAGATTTGCACGAATTTTTTTAATCATTTTAATCCTTTAATCTGTGGCTAAAGGCTCGCCACGAACTACACGAATTGGCATGAATTATTCTTACCACAGATTAAAAGATTAGCACAGATTTTTTAATCATTTTAATCCTTTAATCTGTGGCTAAAATTCCCCGCCAAGAATCTCATTAATTAATTAGTGATAATTCGTGTAATTCGTGTTAAAAAAAACTACTGAAGCTTATAGTAGAACTAACATCAGCCACCAAAAGATCGGCACACTTTCTACCCAAAAAGAAGTATAATACTTAGATCTATTGGTGTTTGCGAATACAATGAACAAACACAACATTGTAATCATGATGATATTAATAAAAAGATCCTGATAATTAAAGGTTGAAATCAAAAACTCCAACAAACAAAACGGTATCAGCAATAACAACCCTAAAATTTTGGTTTTTTTCACACCTATCGTTTGTGGTACAGTTTGCAGGTGCGGATCATCATTGGCCAAATCAAGAATTTCGAAAACCAAGATCAACACAAAAACCAGAATAAAACGCTGAATGCATTTGATAAAAAAATCGGAAGTAAAAGGAATTTCAGCATTGATTAGGGGTAAAACCAAAGTCACTCCCACCCAACAAATGGCAACCATATAAATTTTTACTCCGGCCCAGTTTCGCGCATTTCTTCTGTTCGGAAAAAACGGAAGGGTGTATAAAGCGGTAATCGCAAAAATTCCAAACGAAACAACTTGAGTAATTCTCTTTAATTGGAAAAAATAATAACCAACCAAAACCACCGAAACAAGACTCAAAAGTGCGATAATTTTCAACTGACTCCCTATCGGATTTTTTTTCACCCGAACCAAAGCATCGTATTTAACAAAATTATACCCCACTATTGTTCCAAAAAAAACAAACAAAGCCATTGGTTCATCGTACTGAATATGAAAGACATGGAATGTAATATGCACCAATGCAAAACACGATAAAGCTACATGAATACTGCTGTTTAAATAAAAATCTAATATCTGTTTGATAAGTTTCATGACTCAAATCTAATCAATTATTAAGAAATCAACCCATTAGTTATAAATTTCACAAAATTTGAAGTTAAAAATACCGAATAAATTATTATTAATACTTAATTTTGCACCACAAAAAAACAACACTTTTACAACTATATGAAAACAGATGCTTTTGCTTTAAGACACATTGGTCCAAGAGAAACAGATCTTCAACACATGTTACAGACAATTGGAGTTGAATCGATCGAACAACTTGTTTACGAAACCCTTCCAGATGACATTCGTTTAAAAGCACCTTTAGACTTAGACCCTGCGATGACTGAATATGAGTTCTCTAACCATATTCAACAATTAGGTAACAAAAATAAAATCTTTAAAACTTATATTGGTTTAGGTTATAATCAGGCGATTGTTCCTGCTGTAATCCAAAGAAATGTTTTTGAAAACCCGGGATGGTATACGGCTTACACACCGTACCAAGCTGAAATCGCACAAGGTCGTTTAGAAGCCATTTTAAACTTTCAAACTACTGTTATCGAATTGACCGGAATGGAAATCGCTAATGCTTCTTTGTTAGATGAAGCAACAGCAGCAGCAGAAGCTATGGCACTGTTGTTAGATGTTCGTTCACGTGACCAAAAGAAAAACAATGTAAATAAATTTTTCGTTTCAGAAGAAATTTTACCTCAAACGCTTTCTGTTTTAGAAACTCGTGCGACTCCAATTGGTGTTGAACTAGTAATTGGAAACCACGAAACTTTTGACTTTTCTACTGAATTCTTCGGAGCTATTTTACAATACCCTGGAAAATACGGACAAGTAAATGATTATACTGCTTTTATTGAGAAAGCTGCTGCAAGCGAAATTAAGGTTGCCGTTGCTGCTGACATTTTAAGCTTAGTAAAATTAACTCCTCCGGGAGAAATGGGAGCTGCTGTTGTAGTTGGTACTACACAACGTTTCGGAATTCCGTTAGGATACGGAGGACCACACGCTGCTTATTTTGCAACTAAAGAAGAATACAAACGCAGTATGCCGGGTCGTATCATTGGGGTAACCATTGACACAAACGGAAATCGTGCATTGCGTATGGCGTTGCAAACCCGCGAGCAACACATCAAACGTGATAAAGCAACTTCTAACATCTGTACTGCACAAGTATTATTGTCAGTTATGGCTGGAATGTATGCAGTTTACCACGGACCAAAAGGATTACAATATATCGCTGACAAAGTACATGCTGCGGCAGCTACTTTGGCAAACGAATTACAAAAAATAGGCGTACAACAACTGAACTCTGCTTTCTTTGATACTATCTTAGTACAAGCAGATGCTAAAAAAGTAAAAGCGGTTGCTGAAGCTAAAGAAGTAAACTTCTACTATGCTGATGAAAATACAATTTCGATTTCATTAAACGAAACGACAAGTATTTCTGATGTAAATGACATCATTGCCATTTTTGCAGAAGCGCTTTCTTTACAAGCTACCACTATTTCTGAATTAACAGAAATCAATCATTTCCCGGATTCAGTAAACAGAACTTCTGCTTTCTTAGAGCATGATGTTTTCAACAAATACCATTCAGAAACTGCTTTGATGCGTTACATCAAAATGTTAGAGCGTAAAGATTTAGCGTTAAATCACTCGATGATTTCGTTAGGTTCTTGTACGATGAAATTGAATGCTGCTGCCGAAATGTTGCCATTAAGTAATCCAAACTGGAATAACGTTCACCCTTTTGCGCCACTTGACCAAGCACAAGGATACCAGGAAATGTTGAAAAAACTGGAGCAACAATTAAACGTTATTACAGGTTTTGCCGGTACTACTTTACAACCAAACTCTGGTGCACAAGGAGAATACGCTGGACTTATGGTAATTCGTGCGTACCACCAATCACGTGGAGACGATCACAGAAATATCGCTTTGATCCCTTCCTCTGCTCACGGAACAAATCCTGCTTCTGCAGCAATGGCCGGAATGAAAGTAGTGGTTACTAAAACATTAGAAAACGGAAATATCGACGTAGAAGATTTACGTGAGAAAGCCATTCTTCATAAAGACAACTTATCTTGTTTAATGGTAACTTACCCATCTACACATGGTGTATTTGAAAGTGCTATTCAGGAAATTACAAAAATCATTCACGATAACGGCGGACAAGTTTATATGGACGGTGCGAACATGAATGCTCAGGTTGGATTAACAAATCCTGCTACAATTGGAGCTGACGTTTGTCACTTAAACTTACACAAAACTTTCGCTATCCCTCACGGAGGTGGAGGTCCTGGAGTTGGTCCTATTTGTGTAGCACCACAATTGGTTCCTTTCTTACCTGGAAACCCGGTAATCCCAACAGGAGGAGAAACGGCTATCACGGCTATTTCTGCTGCACCTTGGGGATCTGCACTAGTTTGTTTGATTTCTTACGGATACATTTCAATGTTAGGAGCTGAAGGTTTAAAAAGCGCTACAGAGCATGCGATTTTAAATGCCAACTACATCAAAGAAAAATTAAACGGACATTACGACACTTTATATTCAGGAGAAATGGGTCGTGCAGCGCACGAAATGATCTTAGAATGTCGTCCATTCAAACAAAAAGGAATCGAAGTTACCGATATCGCAAAACGTTTAATGGATTATGGTTTCCACGCACCAACAGTATCTTTCCCAGTTGCAGGAACTTTAATGATCGAACCAACTGAAAGTGAAAACTTAGAAGAATTAGATCGTTTTTGTGAAGCTATGATTTCTATCAGAAAAGAAATTGAAGCAGCAACAATCGAAGACAGCAATAATGTATTGAAAAATTCTCCTCACACTTTAGCTATGCTAACAACAGAGACTTGGGATTTCCCTTACACAAGAGAACAAGCTGCTTTCCCATTAGAATACATCGCTGAAAACAAATTCTGGCCTTCTGTTCGAAGAGCAGATGACGCGTTCGGAGACAGAAACCTAATCTGTAGCTGTGCTCCTATTGAAGCATATATGGAAAATTAAAAAAAAATAATTTTTCGGCATTATCAATAAACCCGATAACTTCAAAATTATCGGGTTTATTATTTTTATAACATTATGCAAAGAACTTGTTATTTTACTGCACAAATAAGAATGTTTTTACAAAATAAAAATACGCCCAAAAAACAATCGCAAACGTTTGAAATCTCATATAAAGCTAAAATTCATTATAAAATAACCAATAACTAGAGCTAAAAATTCTTATTTCATAATTATATGCACGCATAGTATGTTTTATGATAGTTATCATCATTTTATTTATAATTTAGCAATAAATTTACCGGCTAATAAAGGAATAATGAAAATTAAAATAATAGGTATCGGAAGTTACATTCCGAATAAAGAAGTAAGCAATACAGACTTTGACAAACATGTTTTTTTGAATGAAGACGGAACTCCTTTTGCTTATCCAAATGAAGTAGTAATTAAAAAATTTAAAGGAATAACGGGAATCGAAAACCGCCGTTATGCCGAAGATCAACATACCTCATCAGATTTAGCGTTTTTTGCTGCTGAAAGAGCCATTGAAAATGCTAAGATCGATCCTGAAACTTTAGACTATATCATCTTTGCACATAATTTTGGTGACGTAAAATCCGGAACACACCAAACGGATATTTTACCAAGTTTAGCGACACGCGTAAAAAATAAATTAGGGATTAAAAACCCAAAATGTGTTGCCTACGATATTCTTTTTGGATGTCCGGGCTGGATTGAAGGCGTACTTCAAGCCAATGCTTTTATCAAATCCGGTATGGCAAAACGCGTAATGGTAATTGGTGCAGAAACTTTATCGAGAGTGGTTGACGATCATGACCGTGACTCGATGATTTATTCTGACGGTGCAGGAGTTTCAATCCTGGAAGCTTCTGACGATGAAACGGGATTACTATCTTACGAAAGCGCTACTTTTGCTAACGATGAAGCCAATTTTTTATACTTTGGAAAATCATACAATGCTGATTTAGATCCGGACATTAAATACATTAAAATGTACGGCCGTAAAATTTATGAATTTGCTTTAAGCCAGGTACCCTGTGCCATGAAAAGCTGTTTAGATAAAAGCGGTATCGCCATTGATGATGTTAAAAAAATCCTGATTCACCAAGCAAACGAAAAAATGGACGAAGCGATTATAGATCGTTTTTACAAATTATACGACAAAACAGCTCCCAAAGACATCATGCCAATGAGCATACATGATCTTGGAAACAGCAGTGTGGCAACGGTACCTACACTCTATGATCTTTTGATACAAGGAAAAATAGAAAATCATGAAATAAACAAAGGCGACGTGGTAATCTTTGCTTCAGTTGGAGCAGGAATGAATGTTAATGCATTTGTGTACCGATATTAATTTTTTTGATTCCACTCAAACGAGTTTAATATTTTTCTTTAATCATACAAAAAAGGCTGCTTCTTACTAATGAAGCAGCCTTTTTGATTTGGGAAGTAATTAGTATAACTCATCAGCTCTTCAAACAAACATCTTTTGTTATAGTGCTTTGATTCTTTTGTTATATTTGAAAAAAGAACCACAGCTAATTACAGATCTAAATTCCTTAAAATACTGTGAGAAGACTTTACAAATAGTAACCATTAGAAAAAATGGACAACAATAACGATACTAAACGACTTTCCAGACTAACTGCAATTCTCTTACAATTGCAAACGAAACGACTTATAGCAGCATCAGAATTGGCTTCCAGATTTTCAGTAAGTACCAGAACCATTTATCGCGACATAAAAGCATTAGAACAGGCCGGTGTTCCCATAGTGACAGAAGAAGGAAAAGGGTATACTTTAATGGAAGGTTACAGAATTCCGCCCGTAATGTTTACCGAAAGCGAGGCCAACGCTTTAATCACAGCCGAGCAATTGATTCTGAAAAACAAAGACGCTTCCTTTGTCAAAGAATACTCCGGAGCCATCAGTAAAATAAAAGCCGTTTTACGAAACGACACCAAAGACAAAGCTAATTTACTTTCCAACCGGGTACTGTTCAGGCAAAATATTGGCAACGACCGCACGAGCAATTATCTATCGACCCTTCAATTGACATTGACCAATTTTAACTTGGTCAACATAAGCTATTTTTCGCCCGACAATAACCAAACCACCCAAAGAATCATTGAACCTTTTGCAATTTACTCCACTCAGGAAAATTGGTTGCTCATTGCATTTTGCAGATTAAGAAAGGAATTCAGATCCTTTCGCCTAGACCGAATCGAAAGTTTGTTTGTGACGAATCAAACATTTGAACCTCACAAAATCACCTTTGAAGAATACATTCAATCGTGCAGAAAAAATACTCCCACACCCTTGACATAAGGTTGTCACAACCACATTCTAAATTTACCTTGTTATTAACTGTAGCCCCTTGGGTGCAATTGATTTTAACACATAGAAACATAGTTAAAAGCGATTTTACCATTCACGGAAAAAAATAGTATGACGGTGATGCTGCCGAGGTAGAAATTTTTATATCGGTAAAAGAATAAAAACAGCAAATCAAAAAACACTCCATGCCCTCCTTTTTAGATGCGGGCATTTCATTTTCGTATCAGCTAAAAACGCAAAAGAAGAAGATATCTTTGTATATTTGCACCTTTGCCGATAAAAAATAAAAAATGTACGAAAAAACGTTTCCAAATAAAAGATTCAAACTTACTTTAGAATTTTTACAAAAACACATTACTACAGCTGAAACAATTTTGGATTTAGGAGTAGAAAATCCTTTTTCTAAAATCATGAAAGAAGCTGGATTTACAGTCAAAAACACTACCGGAGAAGATTTAGATTTAGACCAAGCTGTTTTTAAAAACGAAAAAACGGATGTTGTAACGGCATTCGAAATCTTCGAACATTTATTGAATCCGTTTACTATTTTAAACGAAATAAAATCAGATAAATTGCTAATTTCTATCCCAATGCGTTTGTGGTTTTCTCCGGCATACCGTAGCAAAACCGATATGTGGGACAGACACTACCACGAGTTTGAAGACTGGCAGCTGGACTGGTTACTGGAAAAAGCAGGCTGGAAAATTATCGACAGACAAAAATGGACTAATCCTGTAAAGAAATTTGGTATACGACCACTACTTCGCAGTTTTACCAATAGATATTATATTGTTTATGCTGAAAGAGCATAGATAGTAAATTCCAAATTTTTAAAATTCTAAATTCCAATTTTCGCAACTTCAGTTGGAATTTGGAATTTAGAATTTGAAATTTTATAAAAAGTATATGAATTATTACATCGTCATTCCCGCGCATAACGAACAAGAACTTATTGGTCTGACTTTGCAGTCTTTGATTTCGCAAACCGTTTTACCTAAAAAGGTAGTGGTTGTAAATGACAATTCTACCGATAAAACAGAAGAAATTGTTTTAGAATTTGCGAAAGAAAACCCGTTTATTTCTGTTGTGAATAAAACTTCAGATGCCATACATATGCCTGGAAGTAAAGTAATTCAGGCTTTTCAAAAGGGTTTTGAGGCTTTAGATTCCGATTACGATATTATTGTAAAAATAGATGGTGATTTGATTTTTCCTCCTAATTATTTTGAAACTGTTATAACGCACTTTCAATCGGATGCAAGAATCGGAATGGCCGGAGGATTTTGTTACATCGAAAAAAATGGCGATTGGGTACTTGAAAACCTAACCGACAAAGATCATATTCGTGGTGCCTTGAAAGCGTATCGAAAAGAAACTTTCCAGCAAATCGGTGGATTAAAACCTGCCATGGGCTGGGACACTGTAGACGAGTTGTTATGTAAATTCTATAATTGGAAAGTTGTAACAGATGCGTCGCTACACGTAAAACACCTTAAACCAACCGGGGCAAATTATAACAAAACAGCGCGCTACAAACAAGGCGAAGCTTTTTTTACCCTTGGATACGGTTTTTGGATCACCGCAATTGCATCGGCTAAACTGTCGATGATGAAGAAAAAACCACTTTTATTTTTTGATTATATTAAAGGGTATTGGAAAGCTAAAACTGCCAAAACACCTTTATTGGTCACTCCCGAACAAGCTAAATTTATTAGAAATTATCGTTTACAGAAAATGAAAGAAAAGCTTTTTTAAGCCAAACCTTAAAAAACTCTAAACTGAAACTCTAAACTGTAAACTAATCCTTAATTTAGCCAATATTTGTAAAAACTATGATGCTCATTCGTTATTTATCCCAAATAGGAAAATATTTTTTAATGCTGAAAGAAATTTTCAACAAACAGACCAAATGGCCTGTAATGAAAAAATTAATCTTCAAAGAAATAGACGATCTAATTATTGACTCTCTCGGAATTGTATGTTTTATCTCTTTCTTTATTGGAGGGGTTGTTGCCATTCAGACCGCATTAAATTTAACTAATCCGTTAATTCCAAAATATTTAATTGGTTTTGCTACACGTCAATCCGTAATTCTGGAGTTTGCTCCTACTTTTATTTCTGTTATTATGGCAGGAAAAATGGGATCTTACATCACTTCCAGTATTGGTACAATGCGTGTTACAGAACAAATCGATGCGTTGGAAGTTATGGGGGTTAATTCCTTAAACTATCTTGTTTTCCCTAAAATAGTAGCCTTATTAATGTATCCTTTCGTAATCGGAATTAGTATGTTTTTGGGTGTTTTTGGCGGATGGCTTGCTTGTGCTTATGGAGGATTTTCGACCAGTCAGGATTTTATTCAGGGTGCACAAATGGAATTTATTCCTTTTCATATTACTTATGCTTTTATCAAAACTTTGATTTTTGCTATGTTATTAGCTACAATTCCTTCTTTTCATGGTTACTATATGAAAGGTGGCGCACTTGAAGTTGGTAAAGCTAGTACGGTATCGTTTGTATGGACATCGGTTTGTATTATTCTTTTTAATTACATATTAACTCAATTATTATTAGGATAATGATAGAAGTAAAAAACATAGAAAAATCATTTGGAGACAGCAAAGTTTTAAAAGGGGTTTCGACCATTTTTGAAACCGGAAAGACCAACTTAATCATTGGACAAAGTGGATCCGGAAAAACGGTTTTATTAAAAACATTATTAGGAATTCATACTCCGGACTCCGGAACTATCGAATTTGACGGACGTGTTTATTCGGCATTAGATCCGGATGAAAAAAGAGAATTAAGAACTGAAATTGGAATGGTTTTTCAAGGAAGTGCTTTATTCGATTCGATGACTGTTGCAGAAAATGTAGCATTCCCTTTGAGAATGTTCACCAATGACAATAAAACAAAAATTAAAGAACGTGTTGACTTTGTTCTGGAAAGAGTAAACTTAGTTGATGCGCATCAAAAACTTCCTTCCGAAATTTCGGGTGGAATGCAGAAGCGTGTAGCCATTGCCCGTGCGATTGTAAACAATCCTAAATACTTGTTTTGTGACGAACCAAACTCAGGTTTGGACCCGAACACCTCAACTTTGATTGACAACCTGATTAAAGAAATTACCGAAGAATACAATATCACAACCGTAATCAATACGCATGATATGAACTCGGTAATGGAAATTGGAGAGAACATCGTTTTCCTCAAAAAAGGACTAAAAGCTTGGCAGGGAACAAAAGAAGAAATCTTCAGAACAGACAATAAAGACATCGTAAAATTTGTCTACTCGTCTAATCTGTTCAAAAAAGTAAGAGAAGCTTATTTAAAAGGGTAAACTCTTTTAAATTCCAAAAAATATAAATCCCAAATTCCAATCTTAAAAGTTGGAATTTGGGATTTAAATTATTGGGATTTAATTGCCACTCGGCAGTAACTCTACCTCAGCGTTTGGATTAAACAGATACGTTTTTCCGGAACTTAACTCGATACATTCAAAACGTTTGGTTCTTACGGCAAGTTTTTTAAACACCTTTCCGTTTTTAATTCTGAAAACACTTCCGTATGGGATCTCAAAAACATAGTTTTTATCGTCTCTGGCATCATATTGCTTCAAAGCCAGTGACAAAGTAGTATCGGTATCGCTACTGGCGCTAGGATTCTTAAAATGCCTTGCTAACAGCGGCAACAAATGACCGGGGAATATTTCAGGACGAATAAACGGCACCATCAAACGTTGAAACGAATATTTCCATTCATTCCCATGAGGTTTTATATTTCGTCCAAACTTTTCAAAGGCGACCAAATGCGCAATTTCATGAACCAGCGTAATCAAAAAACGATACTTATTCAGACTTGCATTTACCGTGATTTCATGTTTACCACTCAGTCCTCGTCTGTAATCTCCATGACGCGTTTGACGCTCATTTACGATTTTCAGATGAACCTGATTGGCAACAATCAATTCAAAAACAGGCTTTACAGCATGTTCCGGTATATATCTGGCTAAAGTTTCGTTCAAGGCTATAATAAGTTATAAATTCCAGCTACACTAAAATTTGGAATTTGAATTTTGTTTATTAAATCTAAGGATTTGTTGAAGAAACTTCTAAAACTTTTCCGTTAAAGTATTTATTTCCGTTTAGGGTAAAATCATAAATATAAGTGGCCATTCCTTCTGCTGAAATTGGTGCCTGATATCCCGGGAAAGCTTCTTGTAACATTTCGGTCTGAACAGAGCCTAGTGCTAATACGTTAAACGAAATCCCCCGTTCTTTATATTCTTCCGCCAATAACTCTGTCAACGTAATTACCGCACCTTTACTGGAACTATAAGCAGCCAAACCTGCAAATTTCAAACTACCACGAACACCACCAATCGAACTAATGGTTACGACGTGGCTTCCCTTCCCAAGAAAAGGCAAACAAATTCGGGTAAGATTTGCTACTGCAAAAACATTCACCTTATAGATACTTTCAAAATCTGCTTGTGTAGTTTCTGCGAAAGGTTTTAGCAACAAAGCACCTGCGTTATGTACTAAAGCATCCACTTTCTTCCAGGTTGATGAAAGAAAATCTTCCACTTTATATAATTCTGACTCGTTTGACAAATCGACTGATAAACACGTTACATTTTCATGCTCCAGAAGTGCCTTGGGTACTTTTCTGGAAATAGCCAATACCTTGTTACCTGCATTTGCAAACTGCAAAGCCAATTCATAACCGATACCTCTACTCGTTCCTGTTATAATAATATTTTTCATGAAGCAAAAATAAGCAAAACCCTTAAAAAGAAGGGTTATTTAGTCATGGTAATTTCTTGTGTTTTAGAATCGGTAATTTTAGTTACGGCAGGAAGAAATTCTTGTATGAAGGCAGTCATGTGTGGAATATCCATCGCTTTGAATTCATCTGAAGGGTGATGATAGAACTCAAAATTCTCAAAATCGAAAGTACTTATGGACTGACAAGGCTTCTTGAAAACGTCATAAAACGAATAGTTATCAGATCTGTAAAACAATTCATATTCTGCTTCTTTTGGAAGAAAACCAATTGTTTTTTTGCCTGTATACTCATTTATTTTTTGAGCCATATTCGATTTGTCAAAACCGGTGATGTAAGCCAAATAATCTCTTTTCATTGGTACCCCGATCATCTCGATATTTAACTGGGCATACAAATTGAAGTTTTGCACTTTTAGTTTCTGCACCAAACTTTTAGATCCTAACAATCCTTTTTCTTCTCCGGCAAAAAACACGATTAAAATACTGCGTTTATTAGATTTCGTTTTGCTGAAATATTTTGCCATTTCGGCCACAGCAGTTACTCCCGAAGCATCATCGTTTGCTCCATTGTTTATATTGTCTCCTTGTTTGCTTTTATCGATACCGATGTGATCATAATGAGCACTCAAAACCACAAATTCTTTTTTAAGTTCAGGATCATTCCCTTCCAGAACTCCAACAATATTAAAAGCCGGTGAATCAAAATTCGTCAATGTATCACGGTAGGTTTTAAAATAAGGCTTTACATTGTTTTTCTTTAAAAAGTCTTCCAGAAAAACAGCTGCTTTGTTGATTCCTTCCGTTCCGGTATCACGGCCTTCTAATTCGTCAGAAGAAAGATATTTCAAGAAATCCGAAACATCGGTCTGATTGACCTTATAGGCAGTCTCAGTTGATTTTGAAGCTGTATTGGCTACAGTTGCATTAGTAGATTTACAAGAAAGCAAAACAAATGGAAGAAGAAGAAAATACAGTTTTTTCATGAATAGAATTTTAGCTTTAGAAGCTAGAATTCCAAAGCGGTTGATTTAAAATATTTTTTGTACACTTTAAATACCTGAATACCTCCCAGAATAATAAAAAACAGGGGAATAAAAACAGGCATTACATACTTTGAAAATGGATTTGCTTTTTGAAAAACAGTCTGTAAAATTAAAATCAAACTTAACATTCCTAAAAACACACCTGCCAAAGTTCCTGCAATATAATAATATTTTAACTTCTTTTCCGTAGTGATAAATTTTGCATTTACTAAATACAAATTCCAACTGGTCCAGAAGGGTAACTGCAAAAAATTAAAGCAATTTAAGATAACTCCAATTACAAATGGGGAGTACATTAAATATTGATTCAAATTGTCATTGACACCGGAAGTTTGTTTTGAATTGGCGTAAAACAAATAAGCCAGTACAAACATAAAACCAACTGCAAAAAAATCAATAATTTTCATCAGTTTTCTGTTTTCTACCAATCGTTTTGCGAAAAGCAGTGTAAAATAAATCACAAAAGTTTCTACAAAAACGACACCGAACAAAAACAAAATCAGATTATCAAGTCCTGATTTGGAATAGATTTCCAAACCGGCCAAATTGAGGTAGCCCAATGGAATTGACCCGATAAAACTTACCAGAAATCCGACAGCCATATTTTGCGCCCTCTTTAACATCCTTAAAAATTTAGAATTTTACTGTTTTGAACCTGATGCAAACGGTATTGTTCCATACCGTCTTTATGGGGTAAATAATCAAAACCTCTTTTATGATTAGCAGCACTAATCTCATACATATAGGTAATATGACGTGCGAGTTCTTTCCAAGCGAACCAAATAGAATGTTTTGGGTCATAAATATGGGTTGGCTCACTTGCCGCACCATTTAATTCGACAATCTGAAAATTTTCTCCTCGTTCTAATTCTTCAAAAGTGTTGTACATAATATCAAATCTTCCAAAATAAAACTCGGGAATCTCCGCACAGATTTTATTCATGGTCTCCGTTAATTGGGGTGTAATCCAATGACTGCCATCCAAAAATTTGGCTCCGCGGGCATGATTCCCAAATGGAACTAAATTTAAGGATTCACCATTTGCCAAAGTATGCTGTAACAAATCGCCATATTCTTCCTGCAAAGCTTCCAATTGCAATTCAAACCTCGGCGTTTGACGAATTAAATCTTCAATAGTTGAAACTCCGTCACCAATTACAATTAAAAATTCTTTAGAAACAATTCCGGTAATTTTACCTTCTTTTTCGTCGGGATGACGAACATAAAAGATTCCTACTTCATTTTCAAACAAAATCAAATCTTGCAGCAAAAAGTCGAAATTGGCTTTTTCTACATACTTTTTCAACTCCGAAACAGTGTATATTTTTTTTACCCCCGAACCACGTAAACCAATATCCGGCTTCGCTATGAAGGGAAAGTAAATTCCTTTTTCGACAACCTCAGCAACAATTTTCTCCAAATCGGTATTCTCTTTTACCAGCATCGTTTTAGGATAATACCTATTGGGAAGCAAATCATAAATCTGTTTTTTACTGTCCATGATAAATCCTCCATTTCTAATATTTGGATTTGATGCACTAAAGAAAAAAACAGATCGTGCCTTGATTGCATAGAAGCCCCAAAGAAAATAAATGGGGATGTATAACACCTGAAATGGCCAATACTCCCAATTTGTGATTTTATGATAGAATAATTTCATATTAGACATCTTTAAATACTAATAAATGTGTTAGAAAATTGCTTATCGTCGACTAAGTCATGATAAGCTATAACGCCTTTGTTTTGCTCTATGAGAACCTGAGTAATACTTAATGTTTTTAAAGTATTCTCTCTATTTATCACCAAACCATTTTCAGAATCATCGTCTTCTGTATTCCGGTGAAATTCGAGCATATCTGCGGTTGAAATTTCTTCTCTTCCTCTTAAAAAATCAAAAAACCAACCCGATCGTTTCTGCCGGATCGAATCAGAATACAAGGTTACGGACGACCAAATGTGATTTTGATTTTCATCTAATTGGGTCCTTCTTTTGGTCACCCCATCCCAGATCAATTCGTATAGTTTTTTTTCCTGATACAACACCAAGGTAAAGGGCTCTATATCTTCCAGATTGATCTCTTGCCAAAAATCCTTGGGAGAATCACTGCAAATAACATCCAATGCAATTAACCCTCGGCTCTTTCGATACAAAAACTGATTTTTATGCTTGGTGATTCCTCCGTTTAAAAGCACTAAAACAGTTCCCTTGGCATCTACTACAAACCAAGTTCCACCGGCTTTTGGGTCTTTCGGGTACATCACATTTTTGCCATTACAGGTATAAGTTCTGGGTGGAATTGCACTTGGCCGAATCACTTGCTCATCCCGATTAGATGTTATAATAACCGTTCCGTTATGAGATACAAAACTTACTGTACACATTGATTTCTATAAGCTATGGTAGAACGCGCTACACCAAAATTTTCATCCAGTAAAATATCCTCAATTGGCAAAACGGCCACTTTAATCAAAGCCTGATGGTGAATACAATGTTCTAAATTGTAGAGCAACTCTCTATAATAATTACTTTGAATTCGGAACACCAATCCATCAATCATTTGTTCTAAGTAGAGTATTTTGTTCTCTTTTCTCAAACCGGATTTAACATCCAAAATAGACTGTTTTGCAAATTCTATTTCGGTTTGGATTCTTTTATTTCGTTCTCGATTATCATAATTCAAAATCCCGGAATCGTAGCTGTTTTCAAGGCATTGAAACATTTCGAGTATATGACGGGTATGCTCACCTATACTCGAGTTGCTTAGCGCTTCGCAAGGTTTGGAGTAGGACTGATCTGATAATTGAGTCAACAAATTTGTCAACTCTTCTAAACTGTGGTTGATTGATTTTAGTAGCATAATTATTTCGTTTTTAAAAGGTTAATAATTATATTTCTATTTTGATAAAGCAATATCAGGCAACATACTAATGTAATCAGAGCAAGAAAAAAAAGAAAACCTCCATCTCCTTTTACTTCAATTCCTAAAACAAATAAATGCGAAAAAACAGCACCTGTCATAACGCCACATCCACCTAAAGCTCCAAGCCACGTTGTTTTAGGAATTAAAATTAAGATTGCAACGATCAGTTCGGCAATTCCGGATCCGATTCTTCCGTAAGGTTCAATTCCCAAAGTCGAAAAAATATACACACTTTCGGGCGCAGCAGTAAACTTAAAGTATAAGGTTTGCAATAAAATCGCCGAAGCAATTATTCGTAAAATCCAGGCAATTTGTTCCGTTTTCATGAGCTTTCTATTTATATACTTTTTTCCAGTTAACTTCAGCCTTAGCTTTCAAATTGGCCTCGTCTTTGTTCCAACTTTTTAGTGTATTGTTAAAATAAGCATTGTAAAACAAATACAATTTTCCGTTTGAGATTTTAAAAGTTTCAGGATTTATATCCACTTTATCTCCATCACTTCCCATTGCATATGCACACCAACCACCAAACTGAGGCTCATAAACAGCAGGGTTTTTTATAAAAAGATCTTTATTCGCTGCCGAGATAAATTTATACACAACTCCCATATATGAAGTTACGAAATCATTGTTACCCTTTAACGCTTTTTTTTGCACAAAGTAAGCTACAGGATCATAGCCTTGAATCGCTACTTTTTTTTCTAAATTATACTGAGAAACTCGTTTTGCTTCTTCTTGCGAAAAGGAAGAAATCGAAGTAAAAACTAATAGTAATACAATTAACTTTTTCATCTTATTTTATTTTAGGTTTTTTAAAACTGAAAGTAATAATTCCGATGATATCCTGTTTTTGTAGTCCGGAGAGATGTATTCGAATAAAATAACACCTTCAGTATCTACAACAAAAACAGATGGAACAGGCAAAAAGTCCTTGTTCACCCCATTAGAATGTACGTTAATAACTGATTTATAGTTTTGCGGAGCTTTGTAAGAAATTCCAAATGCACTACTTAATTCTCCTTTTGAGTCGGACAGCAAAGTATATTTTACTTTATCTTTTCCTTCGGTAATTTTCAGATTTTCGGCAGAATCAGGACTTACTGCAATAACCTGATATCCTTCGGCTAAAACTTGATCTTCTATCTGAGCCAGATTAGCTAAATGCAGATTACAGTAAGGGCACCAGCCTCCACGGTAAAAAACCAAAACGGTTTTCTTTTTTCCAACTAAATCAGAAAGACGAACGTCTTTGTTTTCTGCTGATTTTAAAGTTTGGTTTGGAATTTTCTCTCCAATCAATAAGGGCGAAATATCGGTTGCTGTGTTTGCAACTGTATTTTGTGCATTAGCGATAGTACTAAACGTTACGAATAGAATAAAAAGTGTTTTCTTCATTAGTTCCATAGTTTTTCATCTTTTATGATGATGTAAAACTACTTAAGAATGAAAAAGCAAAATGTCAGCTAATTTACACTTGAGGTAAAATAATCTATAATTGTGTAATATCCTGTATAATAATCTCTTTTCGGGTATAACTTAAAAGATGATTGGTTTCCATCTCATTGAGTAATTGCGTGGCAGTTTGTCTTGAAGTACAGATAATCTGAGCAATATCACTTTGGGTCAGATAATTTTCGATCGCGACCGATTTACCGTCAACAACGCCTTCTTTTTCTGCCCAGTCTTTTAAAAACTGATACAGCCTTGTTTTGGCATCTTTTGAAATTAAATTGGCATAACTGTTTTTGATGCGTTTCATTTTTAAACCAACAAACTTAGTATAGGAAAGTGCCAAGTTTGGATTTCTCAATAATAAATCTTCGAAATCCGAAAGCAGGAAACTGCAAATGGCAACATCATCAGAAAGTACTTTTGCATATTCGTTGTCTTTATCATCTGTTTCTAAAGTCAACTCACCAAACAAATCTCCTTTCTGGATAATGTCTTTTATCGTTTCGTTTCCTTCTTCATCAACCGCAACAATTTTGATAGTTCCTTTTTTAAGTAAAAAAATACGGGGTACTTCTGATGAAGAGAAATAAATAATTTCTCCTTTGGAAGCTTTTTTAAAACCGGTGATAATACACAATTGTTTGATCTGTCCAAAGCTCAAAGTTCGGAACAATTTATGATCTCGCAAATACCAATATTTTAATTCTTCATACATAATCAACAAATTCTAGTATTGTAAATGTAGTTAAATTTTTTCCTCAAAAACAAAACCCTTTTGAAGCCTGAACTTCAAAAGGGTTTTTTATATGAATTAATTTACGAAAAATTATCCCGCGATAACGGCTCTCGAAATTACTATTTTCTGAATTTCTGAAGTTCCTTCATAGATCTGAGTAATCTTAGCATCACGCATAAAACGTTCTACGTGATATTCTTTCACATAACCGTTTCCACCATGAATCTGAACGGCTTCAACAGCGGTATCCATTGCCACTTGCGAAGCAAAAAGTTTAGCCATAGCACCACTTACATCATAGTTTTTATGCTGATCTTTATCCCAGGCGGCTTTCATACACAAATGACGAGCCGCTTCAATATTGACTGCCATATCTGCCAATTTAAAAGCAATTGCCTGATGATTACAGATTTCTGTTCCGAAAGCCTTGCGTTCTTTTGAATATTTCAAAGCCAGTTCGTAAGCACCTGAAGCAATACCCAAAGCCTGAGAAGCGATACCGATACGACCACCGGCTAACGTTTTCATAGCAAATTTAAATCCGAAACCATCCTCACCAATTCTGTTCTCTTTAGGAACTTTTACATCACTAAACATTAATGAGTGTGTATCAGAACCACGGATTCCCATTTTTTGCTCTTTTGGACCAATTGAAAACCCCGGCATGTCTTTGGTCATAATCAAAGCATTGATCCCTTTGTGTTTCAACTCAGTATTTGTCTGAGCAATTACCAAATATACAGAAGCAGTGTTTCCGTTTGTGATCCAGTTTTTTGTTCCGTTTACCAGATAATGGTCTCCCATATCAATAGCTGTAGTTTTTTGTGAAGTTGCATCACTACCGGCTTCCGGCTCACTTAAACAAAAAGCACCGTGAATTTCACCTGAGGCTAAACCCGGTAAATATTTTTGTTTTTGCTCTTCCGTACCAAACTCCTGCAATCCCCAGCAAACTAATGAATTGTTTACTGACATTACTACAGAAGCGGATGCATCAACTTTAGAAATCTCTTCCATCGCGATTACATAAGAAATAGCGTCTAAACCACTTCCTCCGTATTTCGGATCAACCATCATTCCCATGAAACCCAATTGTCCCATTTTTTTTATTTGCTCTGTCGGAAAAATTTGTTTTTCGTCACGTTCGATAACACCCGGCAACAATTCGTTCTGAGCAAAATCTCTTGCAGCTTGTTGAATCATTAAGTGTTCTTCGGTAAGATTGAAATCCATAGTCTTGTTTTTTTGTTTTTTTCTTATTCTTTTTACTAAACCAAATTCAAATCATCAGTTTAGGCGGTATTGTTTGTGTTTTTATTTAATTGCTTTTTTCTCAAAGAAAGGCTTCCAAAGATAATTTTTAAATACGAATTAACAATGCATGCATATCTTTTTAAGATATTATCGCAATTCACGATAACGATTTCGTAAAAATATTAAATTTTAAACCTCCTTATCCCATTTTTTCAACATTTTCTTCAAAATTTAAGAATTAAAGTATGGATCAAAAAAGGCATTTTCCAAAAATCTTAAATTATTATAATCTCAAAAACACAAACCCAGTAAAAACGCCTATCTCAACGTAAAACAACTCTTACTATTTTGATTTTGAATCCCCTACAAATACAGTAAAATAAATTTCCTTAAAAAAAATATTCGTCATAAATAGCCAAAAATTATAAATTACGTTATTTTTGCCCTCAAAAATTAAATTATTGATAGCGTATGAAAAAGATTTTACTAGCATTAACATTACTTTTAAGTTTACAATTTTCTACTGTTTCTGCCCAGTCTCAGTTAGATGTTAATGGTGTTACAGTACCGAGAAAAATAGACTTTCAAAATAAATCTTTGCAACTTAATGGTGCAGGCGGAAGATCAAAAATGTGGACGGAAGTTTACGTACAAGCCTTATATTTATCTCAATTGAGTCAAGATCCAAAATTCATTATTGATAGTGATACCGAAATGGCGATCCGAATAGAAATTACTTCTTCATTGGTGTCTTCCAACAAACTTACTAAAGCAATGAATGCCGGTTTTGAAAAATCAGCAGGGAACAATTTCGAAGAATTACGACCAAGAATTGAGGATTTCAAAAAACTTTTAAGCGATGTTATCACTGAAAAAGATGTTTTTATATTGGCTTACAATCCATTTGACCAAACCATAAATGTTTACAAAAATGAAGTCTTGAAAGGAAAAATCCCTGGATTTGATTTCAAAAAAGCATTTTTCGGAATCTGGCTTTCTGACAAACCAGTTGATGAAACCTTAAAGAACAACTTACTTGGAAAATAAAAATTTCTAAGTTTTTATACCATTTTAAAGCCGGAAACTACATCGTTTTCGGCTTTCTTGTTTTGTTTAAATAAAATTGCCTCCAAATACATTATTCGCATTATTCTATTTTATACTTTTACGCAAAATAAACATACGACAACAAAATGAAAGATTTATTACAACAATTTGAAAATAAAGAACCTGAAATTGTTTTTAACTGGAAAGATTCTGAAACAGAGGCAGAAGGTTGGACAGTAATTAATTCACTTCGTGGAGGAGCCGCAGGTGGAGGAACAAGAATGAGAAAGGGCTTAGACATGAATGAAGTTTTATCATTAGCCAAAACCATGGAAGTTAAATTCTCCGTTTCGGGCCCTGCAATTGGTGGTGCTAAATCCGGAATTAACTTTGATCCTAACGATCCTCGCAAAAAAGGAGTTTTACAACGTTGGTACAAAGCCGTTTCGCCTTTATTAAAAAGTTACTACGGTACTGGTGGAGATTTAAATGTTGATGAAATCCATGAAGTAATCCCAATGACAGAAGAATGTGGTGTATGGCATCCGCAGGAAGGTGTTTTCAACGGACACTTCAAACCAACCGAAGCTGATAAAATTAACAGAATTGGTCAATTACGTCAAGGAGTTATTAAAGTAATTGAGAATCCTAAATTCTCACCTGATGTTACTCGTAAATATACTGTTGCTGACATGATCACCGGTTATGGTGTTGCTGAAGCTGTTCGTCACTTTTACACTACATACGGTGGTGATGTAAAAGGCAAAAAAGCAATCGTTCAGGGATTTGGAAATGTAGGTTCTGCAGCTGCTTTTTACTTAGCAGAAATGGGAGCTAAAGTAATCGGAATTATTGATCGCGACGGAGGATTAATCAAAGAAGAAGGTTTTTCTTTTGAAGAAATCAGAAGTTTGTTCTTAAACAAAGACGGAAACAAACTGGTTGCCGAAAATATGATTCCATTTGAAGAAATCAACTCTAAGATATGGACAATTGGTGCGGAAATCTTCACTCCTTGTGCTGCTTCGAGATTGGTAACTCAAGCTCAGATTGACGGTTTAATTGCAAACGGATTAGAAGTTATTTCTTGTGGAGCGAATGTACCTTTTGCTGACAAAGAAATTTTCTTCGGTTCTATCATGGAGCAAGTAGACAGCAAAGTAAGTTTGATTCCTGATTTTATTTCAAACTGTGGAATGGCAAGAGTTTTTGCTTACTTCATGGAGAAAAAAGTTCAAATGACAGATGAGGCGATCTTCAATGATACTTCAGATATTATAAAAAATGCGATTGTAAAAGCGCATGCTTTAAGTCAATCTAAAACAAATATCAGCGCAACTGCTTTTGAAATTGCATTGAAACAATTAGTATAATTTTTCTATACTTCATTCTAAACGAATCAAACGAGATTTTCAAAATCTGTTTGATTCGTTTTTTTTATGTTCTTTTGGCTCACGCAGATTTTGCAAATTAAGCGGATTATTTTTTCTCTTTCTCAATCCCAAATCAAATAAAATCTGCTCAATCTGCCAAATCTGCGTGCTAAAACAGTCATTCCTACCCTTTTCATAAACAAATCAAACCTCCTTAAATCTGGTTGGCTCGCATTTTTTGGCTCACGCAGATCTAGCAGATTGAGCGGATTATTTTTATCCTTTACAATCCGAAATCAAATAAAATCTGCTCCATCTGCCAAATCTGCGTGCTAAAACATTATACGAAAATCGCCTGTTATACCTTTTAATCCAAAACGAATCAAACATCTTTAAATCTGTTTGGTTCGCTTTTTTATGTTCTTTTGGTTCACGCAGATCTAGCAGATTGAGCGGATTATTTTTCTCTTTCTCAATCCCAAATCAAATAAAATCTGCTCAATCTGCCAAATCTGCGTGCTAAAACAGCCACTCCTATTCTTTAATCATAAACAAATCAAACCTCCTTAAATCTGGTTGGCTTGCTTTTTGCCACAGATTTTAAAGATTAAAAAGATTTTATAAAGCTTGTGGATTTTGCCTCTAAACTTAATCAAAGACCTCTGTTTAACACTTTGATGAACTTTACGTTTAAATTCTGTACTCCCTTTAATTACAAACAATTTTTAGTACTTTTAAGCGTTTTTAATTAATACAATTACAAAATTCAGAATCAAAATGACTTCTACGGATTCTTCAGATAAAAAGAAATCACTACTCCTCTCGACTGCTATATATGCGGCACTATTACTATTGCTGTTTTTCATCCGTTTTTGGCCTCCTTATAATCCGGAAAACAATGTTGCACTTGCTGCCGGTGGCGGAGGTGGTGGCGTAACTGTCAATTTTGGAGACAGCGATTTAGGCTCGGGTGCAAATTACAAAAGCGAGGTTCTCGAAGTCAAAAACGAAGCCAAACAAACTCCTGCAAAAGCAACTCCGGAAGAAGCTATTATCACTCAGGAAAACACCTCAACAGATGAAAGTGTCGTAATTCCAACAAAAGAAAAACCTAAAAAAAATACTCCTGTTGAAAAACCAACAGTAAAACCCGTACCGGAAAAACCAAAAGTTTCCAATTCGACTAATGATGCTTTATCCAGCATCTTAAAAGGATCAAATAAAGGTGGTGACGGAAATGATAAAACAGCCGGAAACAAAGGAAAATCCACAGGAAGTTTAGGCTCCAATGGTTATTACGGCGATGGAGGTTCGGGTGGAGGAACCGGAGGTGGTCACGGAACCGGAACTGGTATCGGTACTGGAAGTGGTTATGGAGCTGGAAGCGGCGGTGGCTCCGGCGGTGGATCGGGTTACTCTCTCGGAAACCGAAAAGCATTATCTAAACCTAAACCAAATAGTGAATGCAGCAATGAAACAGGGACAATAGTTGTACAAATCACCGTTGATAAAAATGGTAATACTATCAGTGCCATTCCAGGAGTAAAAGGAACTACAATTACTGCTAAATGTTTAAGAGAACAGGCTAAAATGGCCGCTATGAATACTAAATGGGATGCTAACAGTAATGCTCCGACAAAGCAAACTGGAACAATTACTTACAATTTCAGTTTAAACTAAAAAAAACAAAACCGACAAGTTTTTGAAACCTGTCGGTTTTGTTTTTTTATACGTTACCTCAGTTATTTAGGACTTGTAGCAATCACAAACTTCAAATTATTCTTGACTCCTATCTGCAACACATCAACTAAATCCTGTACTTGCAAATTAAACGGAATACGAACTACTACCGTTTGTTGTTTGTCTGCTCCTATTTTTGACATTAAAGAAGTTTCCAGATTTTCAAAATCTACCGGCTCTTTGTCTATATAAAACTTTTTATCTTCTGTAACCGACAAACTAATCAGTTGTTTGTTTGTTTTTTCATTGGCTTTCGCTTTAGGCAGCGTCATTTTAATAACATTCGGATTTGCAAGTGTTGAGATAATCAGGAAAAACAACAGCAGGAAAAACATAATATCACTTAATGACGATGTTGCCACCTCAGCATGAAATCTTCTTTTTCTTTTAATAGACATAGCTTATGCTCTTTGAATTATATTGACAAATTCTAATATCTGTTTTTGAATTTTTAAAGCAAAATCATCAATTTTTCCGTTCAATAAATGGTAAGCACTATAGGCAATAATACCCACGATTAATCCGGATCCACTACTGATCATTTTTTCGTACAAACCTCCCGAGATATTACCAATACTAATATTTTCCGTAACAGAAATGCTATAGAAAATCTTAATAACTCCCGAAATAGTTCCAATAAAACCTAAGGTTGGCGCAATACCGGCAATAAGTCCTAAGTGACCTAAACGTCTTTCCATCTCACCAATTTCAATATCGGCAGCACGATCCATATTCGATTCGATCTCGGCAATAGGTCTTCCGATCACCATTACACCTTCTTTCAGGATATTCCCGGCAGCGGTATTACTTCTTTCCACAATTGTTCTGGCCAATTCAATATTTCCGGCATTCAGTTTATCGCCTACATCCTGCATCAATCGATTGTCGATCTTAGAAGCCTTACTGATATACAAATAGCGCTCTATAATAACATAAAAAGTATAAAACAATAAAAGGGCAATTGGGATCAGAAAAAAACCTCCTTTTAAGATAAATCCTAAAACAGAGATTTCCGTATTTGGAGCAATTTTTTCGACAACTAAACCAGATGCGGCATTTGCAATAGTATCAGTTTGTAATTGAATGAGGCTAAACATATTTTAATTCTTGTTTTTAATAATTAATTCTAAAAAATATTTCAATTTTGCACTAAAGATAATTTTCATTGTAGTATTAAACTAAAAAAAAGGGAAATTATTTCAATTCACCACCATTTTATCCAAACAAAATGAACTATCAAGAGACTACAAATTGGATGTTTAACCAATTGCCCATGTATCAGCTTCAGGGTGCATCGGCATACAAAGAAGATTTAACTAATATCAAGTTACTTGCGGAACATCTTGGCAATCCGGAACGTCAATTAAAATGCATTCATGTTGCCGGAACGAACGGCAAAGGCTCTACATCACATATGCTGGCTTCGGTACTACAGGAAGCCGGATACAAGGTTGGATTGTACACTTCACCACATCTAAAAGATTTCAGAGAAAGGATCAGAATAAACGGCATCGAAATTTCGGAAGATTTTGTTTGTGCTTTTATCGCCAAACACAAAAGTTTCTTTGAATCTAACGATATGAGCTTCTTTGAAATGTCGGTTGGATTGGCATTTGATTATTTTGCATCTGAAAAAACAGATATCGCAATCATTGAAGTCGGCCTGGGCGGACGTCTTGATGCTACCAATATTATCACGCCACTAGTTTCTGTTATCACCAATATAGACTTAGATCACACACAGTTTTTAGGAAATACTCCGGCAGCCATTGCCGGTGAAAAAGCAGGAATCATAAAACCAAACGTTCCTGTTGTTATTGGGGAATACACTTCTGAAACACAACCTGTTTTTTTAGCCAAAGCCAAAGAAAAAAAAGCTCCGATATACTTTGCTTCAGATTTGATTCAGGATGTTTTTCCATCTGATTTAATTGGTGATTATCAATTTCACAATAAAAAGACAGTACAGCAAACGATAGCGGTTTTAAACAATCAAAACGAATTTAAAGTTACAGTTGAAAATTTAAAAAGCGGACTATTAAACGTCAGTAAAAATACCGGACTCCAAGGAAGATGGCAGCAGTTGGGCGAAAATCCAAAAATAATTTGTGATACGGCGCACAACAAACACGGACTGGCAGTTGTCATGAACCAGATTCAAAAGGAAACTTTTGATACGCTTCATATTGTTTTGGGTGTTGTAAACGACAAAGATCTCGACTCTATTTTACCTCTTTTCCCCAAAAAAGCACAGTATTATTTCTGTCGACCGGATTCGTCGAGAGGTTTAAGTACTGAGATTTTACAAAATGAAGCAAAAAAATACGATTTACAGGGCGAAAAATACGACACAGTTGCAGCCGCTTTTTCTAAAGCAAAGCAAAATGCCTCCCAAAATGATTTTATTTATGTTGGAGGAAGCACTTTTGTCGTTGCCGAATTGCCTTTGAATTAAGAAAAACTGAAATGCTGGTAAAAATTCAAAATTTTCACGTTCTATAATAAATTCAACACCAGCGGTATATAAAATTTCAAGAAAAAACTTTAAAATTTTACGGGATTTTCTTTGCAGAACTCAAAAACAAGAGTATATTTGCACTCGCAATCACAAATGATAGCAACCTAGTAAAATAGGGCGATTAGCTCAGCTGGTTCAGAGCACCTCGTTTACACCGAGGGGGTCGGGGGTTCGAACCCCTCATCGCCCACAAAGAAACTCCTTAAAAAATAAGGAGTTTTTTTATCAAAATTGATTACACCCTATAAAAAGGGCGATTAGCTCAGCTGGTTCAGAGCACCTCGTTTACACCGAGGGGGTCGGGGGTTCGAACCCCTCATCGCCCACACAAAGACAAACAACGCCATTGGATTCCAATGGCGTTGTTTTTGTTAAAATACTTCATAAACTGCTTAGCTAAATTTTCACCAAAACGTCGATTATAGTTTTTTTTTGGATAGTATTCTAAAACTTTACGATACACTACATATAGACATCTCTTTTTTTAAACAGCCAAAATTGTACAGTATATTTTTAAATTTTAATTAATTGAAAGAAGTCCTAAATTCTAATGGAGAGAGTTTTGTTTTATTCTTAAAAAATTTGTTGAATGATTGTGAATGTTCAAAGCCTAATTCATAAGCAATCTCGCTAACAGATAAGTTCGTAGTAGAGAGTTTTTCCTTTGCTTTTTCTAAAATTTTGTTTTGAATGTGCTGTTGTGTACTTTGACCAGTCAGTAATTTTAATAAACCGCTCATATAATTGGGTGAAATATTCAGACTTTCGGCAATAAATTTTACCGTTGGCAAACCTTTGTTCGATAAATCATCGTTAAAGTAAGTATCGAGTAAATCTTCTATTCGTTCTAATATCTTGTGATTCGCTATTTTTCGGGTAATAAATTGTCTTTGATAAAACCGCTCAGAATAATTCAACAAAGTTTCTAACTGGGAAATAATGATGTTCTGACTGAAAGTATCGATATTCGAATGGTATTCGAGCTGAATATTTTGAATGATATTGATAATCATTCCTTCTTCTTTTTCCGAAAGAAATAAAGCTTCATGCATTGAATAATTAAAGAACTCGTACTTTTTAATGGTTTTAGCCAAAGGTGAATTCCAAAGAAAATCCGGATGTATCAATAAAATCCAACCAGCGTGATTAGTCGTATTTCTGATTTCTTTCTCAATTTTAAATACCTGATTTGGTGCCATAAAAAACATCAAACCTTCATCAAAATCAAAAGATTCCTGTCCGTAAATCATCTTCACACCCAAATCACGTTTGATTGCGATGGAATAATAATCCATAATGATAGCCTGATCAGGATCAACCAACGAATGGTTGATGTGTTTATAATCGACAACACTAATCAAAGGATGCTCCGGTTTTGGGAGTGCCCAAAACTTATGGAACTCACTAATATTTTTTAATCGGATAGGTGGTTTACTTTCCATTTTTATCTCTTTATTTCTATTTCAAAAATACGGATAAACAGCAGTTTGAATTTAGCCCAATCGACTTTTGTTGTAGTTAGATTTCAATCTTCAATTTCTTGGAAACCGATGGAGTACTTAGTTCTAAAGATTTGGTTACAACAAAAATAGATTTAGATACATATTCATTTTGCTTTTCTCTGAATTTTGCACAATTAAAAATTAGATAATAAGATGAAAAAGACAATAACAATCGGAGCAAACACCAACAATCCTATTACTATTAATCGATTGGGTTATGGTACGATGCGACTACCTGGCGACTTTGTTTGGGGAGAACCAAAAAACAAAGACGAAGCTTTAGAAATATTAAGAACTGCAAGTCGCAAAGGCATTAACTTTCTGGACACTGCAGATTTTTATGGTGATGACATCACAAACAAACTCATTGCAGAAACACTCTATCCGTACAATGATGATTTATTGATTTGTACTAAAGTGGGGGCTGGAAGAACTCCGGATAAAGGCTGGTGCGTATTTGATACTCCGGAAAATTTAAGAACAAGCATCGAAAGAAATTTAAAAACATTGAAGTTAGAACAGCTTTCATTAGTTCATTTTAGAGTAATGCCTAATTCTGAAACCCCTTTTAAAGAGTCTTTACAAACCATGTTTGATATGCAAAAAGAAGGGAAAATTCTGCATATTGGATTAAGTAATGTCAGCCCTGAAGAATTGGAAATTGGATTATCTATGGGAAATATTGTAAGTGTGGAAAATGCTTTTGGTTACGGGCAAAGGACAAGTTTCGAGTTGCACGGCATGCAAACCAGAGGACTGCAGGAAGTGATGCCTTTGTGTATTGCTAATAATATTACGATGGTTCCGTTTTGGTCTCTGCTAAACTCTTTGTCAAAAAACGATGATAAAATAGCTGTAATTGCCAAAAAATATAAGATAAGTACTGCTCAGTTAAATATTGCATGGCTGTTGCATTTTAACGATTTGATTCTGCCAATTCCGGGTACTTCCCAATTGAAACATTTTGAAGAAAACATAGCTGCCCTTGACATTCAAATAACAGAAGAGGATATGGCTTTTTTAGCATAGTTAAAAGATAAAAATCAGTTTATAATAGTGGGACTTAACCTCTAGTATCGAATATTTTGATATATTTAAACCATTGGCTTGTCGATTCGTTAGTTGTGCAAAAAAACTAAAGAATCGTCAAGCCATAAACTGTTAGCAATAAAAGTAACACTATGAAAACAGAAAATTTTGAAACCATTTGTAAAGACGGAACACAACTCAATGGTACTTTATTCATACCAGATAATCCTAAAGCAGTAGTGCAGTTTAATTGCGGAACTGGTACTTCAGAAAAAATTTATCTGTCATTTTTGACTTACTTAGCTGAAAACGGCTATTTGTGCTGCCTTTGGAATTATCGAGGAACCAAAAAAACGGATAATCTCAAAAACAGCAATATTAAATTTTCAGATTATGGAACAAAAGATATGCCTGCCATAAAAGCATATTTAGACAATAGATTTCCAAATTTGCCCTTCCTCTTTATTGGACACAGTGCTGGCGGACAGCAAATTGGTTTCGTTAATGATTTGGCTAATGTAATAGGAAACATTAATATTGCTGTTTCATCAGGTTATTATCCCAATATGCCTTTTGGGTACAGGATGAAAGCGTATTTTTTCTTCTATATTTTTTCGCCAATCAGTGCTTTACTTACTGGTTTTGTAAAGGCTAAACCATATGGATTAATGGAAAATCTCCCTAAAAAAGTAGTGTCTGAATGGCGTGATTGGCTAGAAAAGCAAGATTATTTCTTCGACAAAAACTTTTACGGTAAAACAGTTCCAACAGGAAATTTCAAGAATTTCAAGTTTCCTATACACGTTTATTATGCAACAGACGATACGATTTCGAATGCAAAAAATACAAATGCTTTTTGGAGGAATGTAAAGAGTGAAAAAGAAATAAGTTTTACTGAACTAACGCCCGGTGAGTTTGGACTGAAAAAGATTGACCATTTTGGATATTTTAGAAAAACGATGAAAGACAAACTTTGGACAGATGTGGTCACACGATTAGATAATTTATTACTATTACAAAAAGAAAATGACAAACATTTTTAATTAAATCAATAATATACCAATTAATAGAGGGCTCAATAGGGTTTAAAACATCATATAAGCTACTTTAAGCCATCAAAAAAAGTCAAAATTGGAATTAAGTGTTCAGTTGTGATCCCTGACATCCCACCAAAAAACTCCTTAAGAAATTAAGGAGTTTTTTTATCCTTATATTTTTAATAGTGCATAGCTAATTAAAATGAATCAGATGTAAAAGTTGGCGTTTTGGTAAAAAAATAAATCAGCTCTGTCTAATGGTGTAAGCAAGATCTCTCGCTTACACAACAGTTATTCCAGAAAAAACTCTTTGACCCGCAAGAAGTTACATCAATTTAAGTTGTCAATCTTAATAAAATAACATTTGGATTGTTTTCGATTATATCTTCCATTTTTTTAAAATTTAATTTTTGAAGAAGTTTAGTAGAGCTTTGATTATCTTTATGTGTATGTGCGTCTATCATTTTTAATCCATGCGTATTAATTGTGTATTCTAAAACCTTTCTGATCGCTTCAATCATAAATCCTTGACCGTAAAATTCAGTAAGGAGTTCATATCCAATTTCACATTTCTTTAAATCGACTAAAAAGTCAAATAGACAAATTGTACCAATTAATTTATCCTCGCCAGTCTTTGTAATTGCCCAATAAAAAAGCTCATCACTTTCATTTGAAATTATACTATTGATAAAACTTAAGGCATCATCTAATGTTTTGCTTAGTTTCCTATCAAGAAATTTATTTGTTTCTGCATCCGAACGCAATAGCAGAATTTCTTCGGAATCCTTTTTTGAAAGTTTCCGAAGTGTAAACCTCTCGGTAATCAATATTGGAAAAGTTCGCAAATTCCTTTTCATTTTTTTTTTTAATATAGTTTTACACCTGACAACTAACTAGGTTATACTTACCACAAAATGGTATCAATATAACAGCTTATTACTAATCTTGTTTATATTTATTCCTTACGTATTTCTCCAGAATTTTATTAAATCTCGGATCTTCTCCAAGAGCATTGTTTGTTGGTAATCCAAATCTAATCTTAAAATCATTTTGTGGATAAGTATAGACTCTATCACAGCCAAAAGAAGAAAACATGTTCCAAAACCAAAATCCGTAAACTCTTTTATTATTTAAAACCATTACAACAGGAAGTCCACTAAGCTCAATTTTGATTTTCTTTAATTTTTGTTTTCCTGAATAGTTAAGTATGATTTGTTGATTTTTCCAATAAAAATTTTCGAAATCATTTTCATCTAAAATCGGGTTTTCATCTAATTCAACGGTGTTTACATCAAAACAATAGTTGCAGTTTTTAGATGAGTTTTTAAAACCTTCTTTTACACAATATATTTTAATTCCTAGTTTATTTGACTCCAATCCATATCCTGTTATACTAAATGACAAGAATATTACAATTAAATATTTCATCTTACTAATGGTTTATTTAGCTAATAATATATATCGCAAATAAAAAAATCTGTCGATAAATAAATCAACTAAATATAGATAATCTCTTCAAATCTTGCAAAAAATGATTCGTAAACAGACTCATAAGGATCACAAAAATATAATGGTATTGAATGTTAATTTTTCTATAACTTTAAAATCAACCGTTATATAAACTTTTGTGAGTTGATTTAGTTTAATAGATTATTTTAAATTTTAACTGAGCCAAGATAATTACCAAGCGTAATCTATTTCTTAATATTTATGTTAATTAGGATAATTTTACCAGAATCTACTTTGATCCTGCTTTCTGTTTTCCTTTCCTCAACTAAAGAAACATAGCTTCTTCATTTTTAAAACTCTACTTTTCGACCCAATAACTAAGTCATCGATAATTCCGTCATTTTGTGTTTTATACCAATAATGATTAGTAACCATAAAGTATGTCAACGGCAAAATTCTTTAAAAAACAAAAGACAAATCCGAAGTAAAAAAAAATACTACTTTAGTCTTTCCTAAACACTAACAATCCAATCACCATCATTCATACAATTTAAAAAGAACATTACCGGCTTTGAAAAAAAACTCTTAAGACTTTAAAAGATTGAAACGAAAAACTAACTACAACGCAGACCTTATAAAATGAATCGAGCTTTATTGTTATTTCTATTTCTGGTTTCAATTACTGTACAAAGTCAAAAAACAGTAAACGGCTTGGAAGCTTCTGTCACTAAAGCACGCGAGATCATGCATGAAAAACAGATTACTGATTATGTAGTATTGACCAATAGTCGCTATGCTAACGTTACGACTTATTATGAAGATTCTGAAGGAAAGAGAGAAAAGGAAGAGACTTACTTGACAAATATGTTTGAGGCTTACCTCTTTTGGAAGGAAAATTCTAAGTGTTATCTACAACTAACAGATATGAATTTTACCTATCAGCCTTTGCTACTTGATCAATGCGGTTTCTTAAAACTGGATGCTAAAACTATCGATCAAATCTCAAAAGAAGAAGTGCTTCCGATTGTAATCCTAGAAAATGGAGCAAAAACCTATCTGGATATCCCAAATCATTTTCAGACCCAATTTTATTTTAGCAATGGAAATTCAAAGGAGTTTCCCGCTTTTTATTTGTCTGAACCCGAAAAGAGAAACTCAAATAACACTAAAAACAGCAAACTTCAGATCACTAAATTATACAAAACCTGCGAAAAAATAATACGCAACAATTCGGATCTACTGCATAGAAATAAACAAAAAAATTAACTAATCTAAAACAACCATAGAAAACGCTATTATGCAAAAATTACAAATCACATTAATTCTGTTTATTTTCACTCAATTAAATTTTGCACAAAAATTAGAGATCATAAACAATCAGGCTATTTTATTTTCTTTAAAGGAGAAAAAAGACACGATTAATTTTATTGTAATTGACACAAAATTGGAAGAGAAAAAACCAATCTTTTTATTCTGTCAGGGTTCTTTACCAATCCCTTTGTTTATTAAACCTGAAAAAGAAGAGATGTGGATGTACGGTGGCGGTATAACTAATTTTGACTTTGCTGAAATAAAAAAACACTACCATCTTATCGTAATTTCAATGCCGGAGACTCCGGTAATTGCTAACGAAAAAGACCTCAATTCCTCTTTTAGTTATGTTCCGGATTCAAGTGAGCCGCGAGCCCTCTCCCTCGCCTATGAACAAGCGGACTATTTAGAAAATTACGAAAGCAGAGCCAATAAAGTGATTCATTTTTTGCAGCAACAGAAATGGGTAGACCATTCAAAACTTATCGTTGCAGGGCATTCCCAAGGTTCTAAAGTGGCAACACTAATTGCCTTAAACAATAAAAAGGTTACCCACTTAGGTTTGTTCAGCACAAATCCATTTGGCAGAATTGACCAGCTCCTGCGAGAAGAAAGAAAAGCAGCCGAAAGTAAAGCAATCACTTGGGAAACAGCAGATAAAAACATGGAAGAAACCTACCAGATGTATCGGGATGCATACACACCGGATAGTGTGAAGGTAAAACCTTATTTGCTGGCATGGAAATCTTTCTCAAGACCCTTGGTAAACGATTGGTTAAAAATAAAAATCCCTACTTATCTGGCTTACGGAACAAATGATACCACAGCTGATTTATGTGATTTGGTTCCTTTGTTTTACATTCAAAATTCAAAAAACAACTTAACCTATAAAAGATATTTAGGCTTAGACCATAATTTTTATGAAAGAAAAGAAAACGGACAACCGGATTACGATAAAGAACATTGGCCCGAGGTTATGACTAATTTTGTAAAATGGACTTTAAAATAAATAGCTAAAACCCCTAATTATGAGTCGTTTGTAACTACTCGTACGTTTTCAATAAATACTCGTACCAATTTCACTAACAGAAATTGGTACGAGTATTTTCTTTCGGTCGCCTAACGAATATTTCTAAAGCACCTTTGTCTTCAGTTACTAACAACACAAAAATCTAGAAATCATGAAAAAAAGAAACTTACTTATTTTTTTACTACTACCTTTATTCTGTTTAGCACAAACTTCATTGAAAATAAAAAACGAAAAAGAGACAACCTTTCCTCTAAAATCCCTGATTGATAGTACAGCAAATAAAATGGTCGAAAAACCACTCATTAATGCGGTATCAATCGGAATGGTATACCAAGGCCAAGAATTTATTGGACATTACGGTGAGCTAGAAAAAGGCAAATCAAATGTACCCACTAATCAAACTATTTATGAAATTGGCTCTTTGAGTAAAACCTTCACAGGAACATTAGTAGCAAAAGCAGTTTTAGATAAAAAAATAAACCTTGATGATCCTGTTCAGAAATACTTAACAGAAGACTATCCAAATTTAAGTTTTAACGGTTCTCCTGTTCGCGTAAAGGATTTATTAACGCACACAAGTGGTTTACCCAATATGATCCCATTGGAATTGACTGCAATCATAAAAGACTTTACCAATATAGACACACCAAAAAAGATGAATGATATTCTGGTAAACTATACTCAAAAAGATTTTTTGAGAGACTTACATACCATTAAAATTGACACTATTCCGGGATTTAACTTTTCTTATTCAAGTGCAGGAATTGAACTTTTGGCTCTTATTCTTGAAAAAACATACAACAAAAAATTCGATGTACTGTTAAAAGAATACTATTCTAAAAACGCTGAGATGAAACCTGTCCAACTCGTTCTATCGAAAAAAGAAGAAAAAAATCTTGCCGTTGGTTACCATTGTGATTATCCTTCTATAACTCTTCCGAATCAGAAATTACCATGGGGTGCTGCTGCAAACGTAAAAATAACAGTTCCCGAAATGATAAAATACATTAAATACCAATTAAAAAACAATGCCGATGTAGCAGAATCTCACAGAGGATTGGTAAAAGTCAATGAAAAATTTAGCGCAGGCTACTGCTGGAGAGTGCTAAAAGACGAAAAAATGGGAGAAATCTACATGCATCACGGAGGAGTTCCACGATCACAATGTTTCATTTACATACTCCCAAAATACAATATGGGTGTATTTATTATAACCAACCAAAGCGGCGAAAATACACCAAAAGACATGAAAGAAGTATTAAACACCATATTTGAAAAAATACAGAATAAGAATCTCCTATAGACAATGACTCGTAAGATTATCAAAAACTCCTTAATTTCTTGAGGAGTTTTTTTTACGCTTTTATTTTTCCTCTCATTTTTAAACTATTATAAAAATGATCCCTTCAAAAAGCAATTCCTTTTCACACAAAACAAGAATAACATTACTTTTAAAATTAGGAATAGCTATAAATTGACACAAGGTTTTTCAGACAAATAATAAAATAAGCAAATAAATATTGAAAACAATTACTAAAAAAGCGATCAAGACATTTCTAGCTACTAATTATTTACAATTCAAGCCGACCCATCAGAAGCTTTCTCTTCCTATAATAAATAGAATTTATAAGAAAATGGCAAATGGAATAAAGTTTGACAATATAAAAACATGTGATCACTTAATAATTGACGGACATCATCGATATGTAAGTTCATTAATTGCAAAAGTTGAAATTAAAAACTCAAAATATCCAAAAACATTAGCAACGATCGAACATGAATGGGAAACAGTTGTTTTTACCGAAACTGAATGGGATACAGAATATAAAATACAACAATTCAACAAGATAGACGCTAAACTCAACAACATGACGATCGAAAGAATAATTGAAATAATTAAATAAAACAGTAACTTTGCATTCATGTTAATCTTTTTAGACATAGATGGCGTTATGGTTCCTGCTAACTCCTGGAAGAGACCTGAATTTTTAAGCGATGGTTTTCCTGCATTTAGTCATAGGGCAACTCAGGCACTTCAGAGAATCATTTCTGAAACAAGTGCTGATATTGTATTGACTACTTCCCACAAATCTAATTATTCAGTAGCAGAATGGAAAAATATCTTTGCCATAAGAAAACTAAAGACCAACAAAATTACTCGTCTTACTGAAAACACAAATCATTCGAGCCGAAAAGAGGAGATCTTAAATTGGTTTAACAGCAATACTGTCTTTGAAGATTTTATTATTATTGATGATGATAAATCGCTGAACTCTTTGCCGGAATTTTTAAAAATGAATTTAATTCAAACAAGCGCTACTGTTGGATTAACAGACGAAATAGCTAGTGAAGCATTAGCATTACTAGAAAAAAAACACATTCATTTACATAATTTAACAGTCTAAAAGTCAAGTTTCGGACTTTTTTATAAATTGAATACCAAAAACTCCTTAATTTCTTGAGGAGCTTTTTGGTACTTTATCAAAAGTTATATTTCGTAGCACAATATCTAAACCCAATAAATAGAACTCTTTTTTCAATTTTACTTAATAGCTTCTAATTTTTGAACCATTTCTTTTGCCGATTCTAAATTTGGGTTTAATTCAAGCGCTTTTTTATACGATTTTAAAGCATTTTCTTTGTCCTTATTTATAGAATACGCTTCGCCTAAGCTGTCCCAGGTATTTTCATTTGTTGGAAATAACTTTGTGTTTTCCTGAAATACAATTATAGCATCATCAAAAGATTTTTCGCTTAAAAGGGCATAACCAATTTTATTTAAAATACCATTTTTACTTCCTGTAACAGTTTTATTGACCGCATCGATGTAAGCATATACAAAAGCATCTTTTCCCATTGTTTTAATATCGGGTTGCACACCTTTCCCCTCCCAGTTCGTTTTTGTTACCGGGTGAATTGCTTTGATGTAGGGAACAGAAATCGTAAACCCATCACTTAAGTTAATTCTTTTGGCACGATTAGCACCACCTTCTGTGATTTCACCAACAACAATTGCTTTACCTAAATGTTTTAGCGTATAAGTAAAAGCCTCGGCAGCAGAAAATGTATGTGCACTTGTTAGAATATAAACCGGTTTGTTTACACTACGTTTTCCTTTAACGGTTGCAAACGTATACAATTGCGTTTTGGTATCCGTCTTGCGTTCGTAGAAATCGCTCAATAAAACCGGAGTTTCGTCAAAAAAATAACTCGCTAACAATTGCATCATACTGGGAACGCCACCTCCGTTATTTCTCAAATCAATAATAATCGCATTGGTATTACTTAAAAAATTCATTGCCGCAGTAGCCGTTTCTTCTGCATATTTTATATCTGCAAACTGAAGTAAATTTAAATAACCAATATTCCCCTCCAGTATTTTGGCATCCTTAAAACCATAATTCGTTTCTGCCATTTTCTGGGCTATCATTTTTTCTCTTTTTTGCTGCTCTTCCTCTTTAATCACTGGTTTATTCTGAGCACTACGCTGTGGTTCAAATCGAACCAGAAGATGCAAATCATTACTGACACTTTGCAGATCTTTTGTTACCGCTTTAGAAAATTCAGCAGGACTTGTAATCTCCTTGTACTTGTTAGATTTTGAATTTTTATCCAATTCAATTATCATTTTTTTTGATAATTCTAAATCAACATAGGATTCCTTTATATTGCTTTTTATCCCTGATAGAATAGCATCTTTCTGTTTTGTGTTTAGTCCATTTTTAAGGTCCTGTGCAGTGCTATTTTGCGTCATTGCAAATGATAGAATTAAAAACACGATTTTAAAATAATTTTTCATAATACTTTTGTTTAATTGATATAATTTCCCGCAAACATAAGAGGGAACCAAAAGCTTATAAAACATTTTTCACCAACACATCAGTACTCGCCACATACAATTGTTTTATACACTTAAATCGGCTTGAAGTCGAAAAAAATAATGTTTAGGCTGTTTTTTAATGTGTTCATGCAAATTGTACCAGAAAAAAAGCAATAATTCATACTTTTGAAACATGATAAAATTTCTAAAAAAATATAAAGCATTCCTTTACGGATTGTTAATTCATCGAATTATCGTTGTTGCTTTGTTGTATTTTAAACTTATCCATATTGAAAATTCAGAAGTATTGACAAACACATTGAGTTTCATTTTTAGTTGGTTGTTAATCTCACTGCCTATTTATTATTTTTCGTTTCTAAAACAAAATAGAACAACCTGTTTAAAGCTGTTCGCATTGCTTCTTCTTTTTTTCATTATCATAATCAATGACCTGAATTCCAAAATAGCCGATAACCCAATTACTTTTGTTGGATTCGTAATCATAGGGCTGAGTTTTTTTTCGATACTAGCGCCGCTATATTTTAAAAAACATGCCCTACTTACCATCGTATTCTATATTTTGGCTTTAGGTTATTTCTATTATATAAGAATTTATGCCGAGGACACAAGCAGCTATCTGCAACAAGAAAAAGAAATTAAAATCATCTTAACCATTCCCTTTTTTGCGTTGACTTTAAATTGGTTCTATCAGCAATGGAAATGGCTAAAAACCTTGGAATCAAAGAAATCTAAAGCCGAATTATCGCTATTAAAAAGCCAGATTAATCCACACTTCTTTTTCAATACTTTAAATAATTTATATGGCTTAGTTGTTGAAAAATCAGATGACGCACCAAGTGTTGTTTTAAAATTATCCGACATAATGCGCTATACCATTTATATGGGGAAAGAGGATTTTGTGCCACTACAGGACGAAATTGAATATTTAAAAAGTTATATTGATTTACATAAAATACGATATCAAAAAAAAGTCGACATTCAATTTAATTGTTCACAAGAGAAAAAGGGTCAAATTGCTCCATTGCTGTTGATCATTCCTTTGGAAAATGCATTTAAACATGGTGTAGAAAGCTTAACAGAAAATGCCTATATTCATGTTGATTTAAAAATGACCAACGGTACTATTTATTTTGAGATCGAAAATAATTTTGAAAGAATAGAATCTAATAAAAATAGGGGCATTGGATTAGAAAACTTAAAACAACGTTTAGAATTGTTGTATCCGCACAAACACAAAATGCAAATTGAAGTTAAAGGCACGATTTACAAACTATCTCTAATAATAAAAACGACATGATTCATTATTTAATTATAGATGACGAACCTATAGCGCATCGTATTATTGAAAACTTTAGCAACAATTTACCGCATTTGGAAAAAGTAGGGAATTGTTATAATGCCTTTGAAGCCATGCCGTTTTTAAATCAAAATACGGTCGACTTACTCTTTTTGGATATAAACATGCCTAAATTATCCGGTTTTGATTTTTTGAAAACACTGGTTAATCCACCAAAAATAATAGTTACCACTGCTTACAAAGAGTTTGCCTTAGAAGGTTACGAACTTAATATTTCTGATTATTTACTAAAACCTTTTAGCTTTGAACGTTTTGTAAAAGCAATTAATAAAACAATTAATACTATAGAAGACAAGAATACTAAATCCGTACTACATACACCCGAAACGAAGTCCGATACTGCAACTGGATTTTTCATAAAAGGCAATAAAAAACATCACCAAATTCATTTTGAAGACATACTATTTATTGAAGCGTACGGACATTATTCTAAAATCTATCTAAAGGAAGAGATGATTATAAGTCCTCAAAAAATATCCACTCTGGAAGAACTTCTTGTCGGATTCAACTTTATTCGAACCCATAAATCTTTTATTGTTGCTAAAAACAAAATCAAACAAATTGAAGGAAACCGAATTTTAATTAATCAATACAAAATCCCCATTGGACAAACTTACAAGGCAACTATCAATACGTTTTTCTAAACAGGAATTACATCCTGCTTTAAATCAATTTAATTCAAAATAGTACGATTTCATCAATCTTGCAACAATTAGCAACCCCACTTTTCAAAGCATTTCAAGTACATAAAATATCTAAAAAAAGCCACCACACAAAATGCAAACCATGAATAAAATAGTGTTATTATTTTGCTTTTTTACTCTCCTTTCGTGTGAAAAGGCAAAGACAGAAAAACATCCAAAGATTATTGTTTTGCAGCCCTTGGGAAACTTCCAAGTAAGTTCGGCTAATGAGATATTAGAAAAAATTAGAAAAATCAATCCAAACGTGGTACTTAGAAAATCGATAGACTTTCCTTCAGGTTCTTATTACCAGCCCAGAAACAGATTTCGTGCCGACAGTATTATTAAAAATTTAAAGACAAAAGTTGGCAAAGATTCCGTTATTGTCGGACTATCTCATAAAGACATCAGTACAACAAAAGACAACCATCAGGATTGGGGTATTATGGGATTAGGTTATCATCCCGGAAGCGCTTGTGTTGTTTCCGATTTCAGATTATCGGATAAAAATAAAAAAGAACAATTCTATAAAGTGGTTTTACACGAGTTAGGCCATACTGAAGGTTTACCACATTGTAAGGTCAAAACTTGCCTCATGAGAGACGCCGAGGGAGGAAATCCAATCGATCAGGAAAAAGACTTTTGTAAAAACTGCCGTGCTTTTCTAAAAGCTAAAAACTGGGATTTACGCTAAAGCAACAATTCCAACCAAAATAGTATCATTGAGGCCTATAAAAGCAAAACACCACTAAAACTTAGATACAACAACTCAAAACATTAAATTGCATAACTTTACTTTTCTAATGAATCTAAAACTTTAAAAATGGAAACTAAAATGATATGGGCAAATTTAGCCTCAGACAATTTAAAAGTAACAAATGAATTCTATATCAAACTAGGATTTGAATCAAACAATAAACATAGTTCCGATGAAAATGCAAGTTTCAATTTCGGTAAAAACAAATTCATCATTAATTTCTTCAAAAAATCAAAACTAGAAACGGATATAAATGGAGCAATCGGAAATTGGAAAACTCAAAGTGAAGTTATATTTTCGCTTTCTGCTAACACCAAAGAAGAAGTAGACCAATGGGCTGAAAAAGTTCGAAAAGCCGGCGGAACAATTTTCTCAGAACCACAAAACTACGAACAAGGTTATACCTTCTGCTTTTCAGATCCCGATGGTCATAAGTTTAATGTTTTATATTGGCCGGGCATGTAGTAACAAATGCCTTCCAGTTCTCTTAATCCCCTCCACAACCACCGCACGAGCTTCCACAGGAACTTCCGCACGAAGAACTGCTTGATCCCGAACTACTCGAATTATTAGCCCAAGAAACACTCGAATCATAATTTGTTATAGGTACAAATGAGGTTGCCAGAATCACATTTCCATAAAGGAAATAATTCCACTCCCAACTAGTTTCATTTTTATTGCTTTCCCGCACTTCTGCTATAAAATACGAAGGTATAATTTTAGTAAACATTAAATTTAGTATCCTGTCTAAGTAGTAAGAAGTGATCACAACTATGGCAATAATTGCTAACAATAAAAAAACTACAGGTTTATCTCTCCAGATTCCCGCAATGAATCTACTAAAAAGAATACTTAATAATGATCCTAAAACAATCATCGATAAAATCATCACCGATATAAATTCTTTTGAGCTGCTAATTCTTTCCCTGATTCGATAAACTCCTTTTTGCAATTGTTCGAAAATTGGCTTTTGCATGGCTGCTATACATAAAAACTTATAGGACATGGTATCATACTCTTTCATGATTTCGATGATACAATTCTCGTATGCATTATCAACAACATCTTCATCGATTAATTGTAATTTGCCATTCGTTAAAATTATAACTTTTTTATTCTTTATTAAATTGTTTACCACACCATGAACTACAACTTCCAATTTGTTTTCTTTAAAAAAGACCAATTCAAAAGCAGTGAGGTTTCTTAAAATTGAATTTGATTTAATATTCTCGTACAACGAAATTAAACTCCTTCTGATATAAAATTCCAGAAAGAGAATAATCAATCCGAAAGACAAAATATAAAATAGTAAAAAATGGGGATTCTGGATTTGTATTAAAACTGGAAAAATAATCCAGCAAATTGGGAAAGCAAGAAATATAGAATACCACAAAAACATTTTTCTGAGCTTCGAAATCTCATATTTGCTTTTGTCGAAGTTTAAAGAATCTAATTCATTTTCATAATGCCAAATCTCCCTAGACTGGGTTCCAAAAAGACTTTCATACAATTCTGTAGTTCTCTCTTTTGCGATTTTAAATTTTTCAAAATCAATTCGGTTATGAGTAGACGGGATATGTTCAATCCTTTTGCCAAGCAATTTACACAAATCCGAATAAGAATTAGTAAAAATCAAGTGTTGATGCCAAACAATATCCACAATTTCCGAAGGTGAAACCATTTCATTATTCGTTGCCGCCAGAAACATAAACTTTTTGTACTCCAGTATAGCACTTTGTGTAAAATATAACGTCCAATGATTCTCAAGCGCTAATCGTGTCGAAAACCCATATTGACCAGTTGGATAATCAAAGTCAAATTCCAAAACTTTCTCCCAAAGTATTGTATCCATAAAGAATAACTTGTATTTTATTATGTTCGTTTATCGAGCTTCTTCAATAGAGCAGCAACTCTTTTCATTGATTAAATATAAGCATTTCATCATTTCAATTTTATTCCTATTGAATCATTTACCAAAAAAATACAGCTAGTATATTTAACCGCAAAGCACGCAAGGATTTACGCAAGGATCGCCAAGTAAGTTTAAAATGAACTTACATCACTTATATGGTTTAAAAAAGCCAACAACCAAAAGTTATATAAAACAAAAAACCCTATCCGATTTGGATAGGGTTTTTAAAAGAAAGGCGACGACATACTCTCCCACATAACTGCAGTACCATCTGCGCAGGCGGGCTTAACTACTCTGTTCGGGATGGGAAGAGGTGAGCCCCGCCGCAATAACCACCTTAAGGTCGTTGTT
>NZ_JBIPCV010000013.1:0-172130 GCF_044007495.1 Flavobacterium sp. FlaQc-52
GAAGGATCTACGTTTGCTGAATCGATAGCGCTGAGCTTCACTTTACGGAATTACTTGTGAAGATACTTCGTTCCTCAGTATGACAAAATTGGGGAAAATAGAAACGGAGCCACCTTGTGTGATTTCTCCTTACGTCGAAATGACATAGTTTGTGGTGAAGCACGCTCAGTTTATAGAATTTACTTCATAAAGTTTCTCCGTTTCTCCGAATTTAAATCTGACAGGTTTCAAAAACCTGTCAGATTTGGGTTTTAGTTATATAATTAAAGTCAAGGCTAACTCCACTCAGGGTGACAAAATGTATAGAATATCACATGGTAAAATACCCCGTTTCGTTTATCGATCCACACTTTGGAATTTGGGATTTAAAAAATTGGAATTTTAAGAGATATCTCGTTAGTACAAATAAAAAAAGAGACTATTTCACTTGCGAAATAGTCTCTTAAATACGGATATTATCTTTCTTATTTGATTTCCGTTATAAACTCGCTTTTAGGAGTTCTCACTTTTTTCATATTAACCAACCAGTCATTCGCTTCATCTCTGTAACCAAGCGTTAGTATTACGGCACTTTTAAGACCAAGTTCATTCAGACCTAAGAGTTTATCAACTTCTGCAGGAACAAAACCTTCCATTGGTGTTGCGTCTACTTCTTGTTCTGCAGCAGCAGCAAGTGCTATACCGAAAGAAATATAAGCTTGTCTTGCAGCGTGATTGGCATGCCATTCCTGACCAAGTGGCTCATACATTCCCCAAAGTGAATTTTTGTAATCGTCCATAGTATTGGCAGGCAATCCTCTTTCGGCAAGTGTTCTGTCGAATACTGTTGAGATTTTTTCTAATGAATAACCGTCCCAAGCTGCGAAAACCAATACATGAGAAGCGTCTGTAATCTGGCTTTGATCGAAAGCTACTGCTCTTAGTTTTTCTTTTACTTCTTTATTAGAAATTACAAAAATCTGGTACGGTTGTATCCCGGATGAGGATGGAGCTAATTTTGCCGCTTCCAGGATGTAATCGATTTTTTCTTGTGGGACAACTTGTCCGTTCATTTTTTTAGTAGCATAACGCCACTCGAGTGCTTTTATTAAGTCCATATTCTTGATGTTAAATTTAAATTGTATTCAAATGTAAAAACTTTAAATGTATTTTTGTCATTCGATTACCAAAAGTAACCGTAACATTGAGGTAACTAACTGACATTTCATGATAAAAGAGCCCGAACACGATCTGAAAAAATGCAATCAACATATTATGGCAGTGCACGATGCCATGTATATTCTGAACGGAAGATGGAAAATTTCGATTATTGCATCCTTATGTTTTAATACTTTACGATTCACAGATTTACTTAGAGAAGTAGAAGGAATTTCGGGTAAGATGTTAAGCAGGGAATTAAAAAATCTGGAAGAAAATCAATTAGTAACCCGCACGGTTCTTGATACGAAACCAATCACCGTCGAATATAAACTAACGGATTATGGCCACACCTTAAAAGAAGTTATAGATTCTTTGGCAAAGTGGGGACATAATCATAGAAAAAAAATAACAGGAAAAGAATACGCTTAACCCTTTAATGCTGATGCCCTTTGGAAGAAACTCTGACTGGTCAGTTTTTGTTCCGCTTCCTCAATGGCTTTCAGGAGATTATTCTGGTTATCTGAAATCTCTGTTAGTACATTTCGAATAAGATTCCAGACAGGTTGCATTTTTACGACAAGCTCTTTGCCTTTGGTGGTAAGTACAATTAATCGTTTCCTTTCATCGAGTTTGTCTTTTTTAGAGCTGATAATTTTTAGCTTTTCCAATTCTTTCAATAAACTTATAGTCGACGGATGGGTGTAGCCAATTTCGTTTGCAATTTCTACTACGCTTAACATTTCTTTTATATGTAAAGTATAAATGACAGGAAACCATTTGGGCTCAAAATCAATATCAAATGATTTGTAAACCAAAGCACCATCCTTTCGCAGCTGTTCGCTCAGTCGTTGTAGTCTGGTTGATAAGGCTAAAACACCTATTTCGTCTATTATATTCATTTTATTTGATTTAGTTGTAGCTGACGGAATACATTGTCGGCTTGCATTAATGGAAAATCATGCGGGAGTGCTTCTTTTTCTATTGCAATAAAATTATTTCTTTCATAAAATCGCAAGGCGGCCTGTAAAATAGAAACAGTTCCCAAATATAAGTTACTTAATCCGTTTTCCTTGCTGTATGTGATTAGTTGTTCTAATAACTGCTGGGCAATATTGTATTCTTTACCTCTGTATTCTTTTAAAACAAACATTTTTCTGACGGCAGCATTTTCTTCATTAAATTTTACCAAGGCAATGGTGCCCACTAGTTTTTCGTCAATAAAAGCACCAAGAAAACAACCGCCTGATTCGTAATAAAAATTCTTAATGTTTAATAAATCCGGCTGATCTTCTAAAGTAATGGCGACATTAAATTCGTTTTGTTGAATGTTTAAAATCAAATTTATGATTTCTCTTTCGTATTCATTTTGGATAGGTTTGATCTGCATTTTTATAAGTATTAAATATAAGTACAAAACTACGTAGTTGAATACATATATCCAAATAAAAAAACTGAAAATCGTATGGTTTGGATTTTCAGTTCATTGTAATAGTCAAAATTTAGTATAAAAATTTAGTTATTGGATTACTAAATAAACAGTCCTTTATTTTCCGATTTTGTAGATCGATGCATTAGAACCATCTGTAACGGCATATAAAGCCCCGTCTTTTCCTTCTAAAACATCTCTGAATCGGCTTTTGTAGGTCGTAAGTAAACGTTCTTCGCCGACCACAACATTGTCTTTAAGTACTAATCTCACGACATGCTGACCACTTAATGCGGCAACAAATAAATTATTCGCCCATTCACCAATCTGATTCCCGGAGTAAAAAGTAATCCCACTTGGCGAAATTACAGGATCCCAATAATAAACCGGCTGTTCCAAACCACTTTTGGTTGTAATTCCTTGACCAATAGGGCTACCACTATATTCAAGTCCATAACTGATTGTTGGCCAACCATAGTTTTTGCTTGCTGTGATTTTATTGATTTCGTCACCTCCTAGCGGACCTAATTCAGCCTCCCACAGCTCTCCCGTAACCGGATGAATGGCTAATCCCTGAACATTCCGGTGTCCGTAAGAATAAATCTCCGGTAATACACCTGTTTGTCCAATAAAAGGATTTCCGGTTGCAGCCGCTCCGTTTTTGGCAATGCGAACTATTTTTCCAAGAGCCGCATCTAATTTCTGAGCCAATGGTCTCGACTGTATATCGGAACGTTCTCCGGTACTCACAAAAAGATTGCCTTGTTTGTCCCACGCAAGACGCGAACCATAATGAAGGGTACTGTTAAATTCCGGAATAGCTTTGTAGATTACTACTGCATTTTCAATTTTTGTTTCGTCAGTAGAAAGTTTTCCTTTTGCTACTGCAGTTGCCGTACCATTCGTTCCGGTTTGCGAAAAACTCCAATAAACCATTCTGTTAGTAGCGAAGTCAGGATCTACAGCAACGTCCAGTAAACCACCTTGTCCGCTACTGTTTACGACTGGAATTCCGGTAATAGTTCCGCCCACTGTTCCTGCCTGAGTTACAATTCGCATAGTACCATTTTTTTGCGTGACCAAAATTCTTCCGTCAGGTAAGTTTTCCATTCCCCATGGGTTGGTTAAACCTGTTGCAAAAACTTTAACGGTGTATTCTGTTTTGGTTTTTACACCTCCAATTCTGGTTTGTCCTTTAAAGGCTGGGTTGTATTTGGAGTTTGCCGGATTCGTTTCTACAGGTGGCAAGGTTGCTGTTGCTTCTTCTTCTTTTTCGTCGGTTGTATTTGATTTGTCATTGTTGCAGGATACTTGCAAAAGCGCGATCAATACAACGGAAAAACACAAGAAAACAGGCCTGTTTTTTAGAAAATGTCTTTTCATAAATGTCATTTTTTAAGATTAGAATTGGGTTTCATTAAATGTAATAATTTTGGAATTATTTTGTCGTTGAAAGAATTACATAATTCCCATGTCTTGAAAAATAATAAGTTACGAGCTTTGAAAGTTTTCACAAGATTTAATTTACCGGACTAACCTCATCGAATTTTCAGGATTTTCAGCTTTAATTTGAAAGTTTAGTTGTACTCTTTTTTTCAATTTTCGGTAGTTTTTATACATCGGATTTTAGTATCAAATAAATCTAACAAAATTAGCCTAAAAGTAAATTTTTGAAACAATTTTTCATTTCTCAGATGGTCACGTAAAGTATATCTTTGGTTGTTACACGAAGAAAAAAAAACAATTATAAAAAAGGAATTATGATAGTTTTAGGGGACAAAGAACATTACAAAGGAATTGGCCAGATTAAGTATGAAGGAAAGGATTCTGATAATCCGCTAGCTTTCAGATATTACAATCCGGAGCAAATTGTTGCGGGGAAAACGATGCGGGAGCATTTTAAATTCGCGATTTCGTATTGGCATAGCTTTGGCGGAAACGGGTCGGACTTATTTGGACAAGGCACTCATCATTTTGCGTGGAATGAAGCAAGAGAGCCGATCAGAGCGGCAAAAATCAGAGCCGATGCAGCATTTGAATTTATAAGTAAAATGGGGTTTGATTATTTTTGTTTTCATGACTTTGACCTGGTTCAGGAGGGAGAAAATCTGGGACAATCTGAAGTGCGGTTGGCAACGATGACTTCGTACTTGAACGAAAAAAAAGCAGGATCGGAAATTAAGGTGCTTTGGGGGACAGCAAATTGTTTTTCGAATGCCCGTTATATGAATGGAGCCGCAACCAATCCTGATTTTAAGATAGTGGCCAGAGCTGCCGCACAGGTAAAATTAGCTATAGATGCTACTATTGCTTTAGGTGGGGAAAATTATGCTTTTTGGGGTGGAAGAGAAGGCTATATGTCTTTACTGAACACCGATATGAAACGCGAATTGGATCATATGGGACAATTTCTGATTCAAGCACGGGATTATGCAAGAGCGCAAGGTTTTAAAGGAAATTTTTTGCTGGAACCTAAGCCTATGGAGCCTTTGAAACACCAATATGATTTTGATTGTGCTACTACAATTGGTTTTTTACGTCAATATGGTTTGGAGAAAGATTTCAAAATAAACATTGAGGTCAACCATGCCACACTGGCGCAGCATACGTTTCAACATGAACTTGAAGTGGCGGCTCAATCCGGAATGTTAGGAAGTATTGATGCCAACAGAGGTGATTACCAAAACGGCTGGGATACCGCTCAGTTTCCAAATAATATACAAGAGGTCACAGAAGCGATGTTGGTTTTTCTAAAAGCAGGTGGTCTTCAGGGTGGCGGAGTGAATTTTGATGCTAAAATAAGAAGGAATTCCACCGATATGGAAGATATTTTCTTAGCTCATATTGGAGGTGTAGATACTTTCGCAAGAGCTTTATTGACTGCGGATAAAATTATAACGTCATCCCCATATGATAGTTTAAGAAAGCAACGGTACAATTCTTTTGATTCGGGGAAAGGAAAAGAGTTTGAAGAAGGCAAATTAAATTTTACCGATTTATATCACATTGCAAAAGAAAATGATCCAATCGAATTGCAAAGCGGAAAACAAGAACTTTTTGAGAATATTATTAATCGCTATATATAATCTGACGTTTTGAAAAAAAGAAAGACGACTCTCAAGACGTCTTTCTTTTGCTGCTTTTTGTAAGTCATTTTACATTTAATTCAAGTTGCGGGTTAATTATTCTTTTTTAACCTGTTACTATTTGAATGGACTCCAGCTTTAGTTCAATGTGATTAAGTTAAGATATTTTTTCACGCAGATTTTGGAGATTCAGCGGATTTTTTATATTTCAATCCGCTAAAATCTGCGTGAGACTTTTTTTGACAATCCTAATAACTTGTTTCATTTTGGAGATAAGAGAATTGGCAACTTGAATAATTTAGTATTGCTATTGAAAATTTCACACTATTTCATATCTGAAAAAAAGCTTACTTCTCCTTTTGCCGTTATTTGAAGCACCGAATTTTTTCCGTCTTTAGAAACCTCAACAAAGTAGTTATCAGTATCCGCAAACTTCTTATCATACCACAATAGATTAGAGTCATTGCTTTCATTATCATTATAAAAAGACACTTGCTTTTTAGTATACTCTTTGTATTTATCGTTTATTATTTTTAATGCTTTTGCCGGTAAATCTGTAATGTTTTTAGCGGTCATGGTTCCTACCAGTTTTGAGTTTGCGTCATAAAAAGCAGTACTAGCGGCTCCGTCTTTTGTGAAGCTGGCTTCATCATAATAATCGGAGCGTTTCCATTTTGCAGCGGTAGCATTTCCAAAATCGGATTTAAACTGATCTCTGGTAGTACTACTTACATCCTGTCCTTCTAATTTGCGAAGTTCTTTTCTTAGATCCTGTTTTTCTTTTTTCGCATTTGGATCGTTTTTATCTACTGCTTTTAGTTCACTCTTTATTTGTGTTTCTTCTGCTGTCTGAGCTTGTGAAACCGAAACATTTACCATTATGGCAACTAACAATACAATTATTTTTTTCATAATTTTAAAATTTAGTTTTTGTTAATGATTTAAGTTCTGAAATAGGTATTATAAGTGATTTACTTCGTTAATGTCTCCTGTATTCCCGTGTATCTCCTAAAAGAATTATCGGAGGCTTTGTTAGTGTTTTTTTATTTTTAAATGACTTTATCAGAGCGGAAATAACTATTTTGAAAAAAATGTAATTACTTGATTGTAATATTGTTATGTATTTTAAATATGACACGTTAGTATAGTAAAGTTACATATTTAAAATGAAGATGGGGTTAAATGAAGAATGTCCTTCGACATTGAAGTTATCCTGCCGCTTTACATCAATGTCATTAAGTCGAAATATTTTTTCACGCAGATTCTGCAGATTTTTTTTATTTCAATCCGCTGAATCTGCGTGAGACTTTTTTTTGATAATCCTTAAATTAATTGCGGTACGCTTTATATTGCTAAATTTTTTAGTTTGTCGGGATTGATAAAATTTAATGGTTTGCAATAGCGTAATTTTATAAACGTAAAGCGGACAGGAATGGCAGTCTGATTACTTTTTTTTCTTCATTTTTTTCAGGTAATCACTTTTTGCCGCAGGATATTTAGCAAAAGTCAGCGCAAAGCTAAAATCTCCAAATTTAGAGTTGTTTATAGTATCTCTTGAGTAAGGAGCAATTGTACTGAAAATATGACAGTCGAAGCACGTTTTGGTGGATTGTACATAGGTTTCCATTGTTGAATTGGCTATTACCGTACCTGCACCACTAAGCATTGTTGATCTATTTATATTTCTTGGTACCCGAATTGGAACAGTAGGATCAGGCTGAATACTCTGCGACCATATTACATCAATTAACTCATAATATTGCCAAACCGAATTGGGATAAAATTTCTTTATTTTTCGTTGCATCAGAGCATTAATAGGGGCGGCATTATTTTTATCAATACTGTTTACGCGAACGGTTTGTATAGGTACCGGACCAGCCTGATTCAGATAATAACGAGGAGGGGTATTAGGAATACAGGGTACAATTACGAGTGAATCCCCATTTGGAGTACGAATTTTGACCTCGCGGTCTTTACATTTGGGATCGTAAAAATTGTAGCCGTCTGGAGGAGCAGATGAGGTATTTAAATTGTCCCTGTCAGGGACATTGTCTATGTGCTCAAACGTAGCCCATACCCATGTAGGCTGATTTTGTGTTTTATGCAGTATGTGCAATCCCACTAGTGCCACAACTGTCCTTCTTAGCCTTCTTGTAATCGGATCTAATACAATGGCTTTAGATAATTTATATCTTTTCCATTTCGATAATTCCGGCTTCACTACTTCCATCCATGCTGCTTTTAATTCGATGGCACCAACGATTCCGTTGTATTCCCCTTGCGGAAAATTAATGGGTAGATTCCGTTTTATAGTGTCATGTTGTACTTTGGCATTGTAAAATCCTTTCTCTACAATAAAGTCATAGTAGTCTTTGTTTAGCATAATTTCATACCACAAATTAGTGAAGTTTTGTGCTCCCAGCCAGCTTGGCTTGCCAACAGGTGATGCCTGATCGGGGGTGAAAGTGATTGCGGCACCGTTTTCTTCAATTTTATTGACAAATGTCAACAGTTTTGTATCTGTTTTATTGAAAAGAAGTTTTTGTGTTTTGAACATGCGGCTGTATTCGTCAGATACCATAGTTCCCCATGCAGGTGGTCTTGAACCGTCATCTTTAAACATTACTTCTCTGTGCATATAAGTTTCCCATTGCACAAAAGAATAATCATGTGGTGTACCAAAATCAGAAGACGGATTTGTAGGCCAGTTCAAAGAAATAAATTGCTGCCATGCAAAGCAATCAGCTAAGATCTGATGATTAAAAGTGAATAAATCGCCGGGTACTATATTATGAAAGGTTATAGGGAGAATATAGCTTGTTGAATCGGTAGCATAACAATTGCAGGTATTGGTCTTGGTTGGGATAATAGCGGTATAAGAGGAGTCGGAGTTTCCAAGTTCTGCTTTTGTGCTAATAGCGGCAAGTGGGATTATTACCACTCCCAGCCATACTATTTTTTTAGAAAGTATCGTTTTTATATTCATTGTTTCCAGGGTTTAAAAGAAAATAAAAGGGAAAACAGCAAGATTGGAATTGGATTCCTGCTTAATAGTTTTCCCTAATAATAGTAAATTAGTGTATTAGCCAATAGTAATTTTAACCGCTATACTGCCAATATTATCAACAAAACCGGCTCCGTAAGTGCCGTTTAGATCATCATTAATGCACAATTCCAATTCTCCCTGAAGATTATCGGGAACAGTAGTTCCCATACCAACAGGAAATAGGGTACTGCCTACTCGTCCTATTAAAGAACCATCATTTTGTCCCGGCAGGGTATAACCGTCTTGAGCGGCTCTAAAGTTTGGAGTTCCTGAAGCGTCGTACAATTGCCCGTTATTATCATCCGGATTTGATGTCCAGAGTCCGCTGTGGTACGCAATTTTTACCGGAGTTCCCGGAATCACTGTCACTCCCATATTTTGCCATTTCACATTGGCTTCTACTCTTCTCGGGGTGACTGTAAGCATTGCGAGCATTGCCTTACTTTGATTTTGACCGACATTGGTAACAAAAATGCCGTGTGATCCAGACGCAGCATTTGCGCCTACGTTTACGGAAATGTACAAAGCCGTATAACTGCCGGGCATACTATTTCCGGGTACAGCATAGTCGATGTTGACGATGACAGAAGTAACCTCTGCTGTAATGTTAGCATCAGTAAAAGTTATTCTTGGAAAAGTGGAACGATTACCGGGTCTTGCAGTACAGGAGTCACAGATCAATACCATGGGTACCCGGTTTGCCGAGTTAGAAATGGCTGGCGGAATAAACGTACTGTTACTTAATAACGGAATAGGATTATTAACAGGATTAGGAACTTTATATTCATACATAGCCAAAAAATAGTCCTGATGAAAAAGTTGTAAAGGCTGGGCAAAAGTGTTGGCCTCGTCCGGTGTACCTACGGCATTATAGCCTCTGGGTGCCACAGGACTGTCAAAAGAGCTGGCAACAATTTGTACTTGAAAAGTAGCCGCCACCTGTGATCCCCATAAAATAGGTTCCTTACCTATGGTTATATCACTAATTGTATAATTTTTTCGATCCGCCTCGGTAATTTCAAATACAGCATGAAGTATAAAATTACCCGGTAAACGATTGCCGAATTGATCTCTTAGATCTCTGTATCCTCGCGTAATTTTCCAAAATTTAGAGGCTTCATCGCGATCAGGAGTTTCATAATTTCCAAAGTTAGGCATTTGAATGTACAATCCCGGGGGATCCGTAATGGTTGCTACTTGCGGTATGTTGTTGCTAAGTAGGCCAGTAACAACATTATTTACATTGCCTCCAATGGCAGGATCGCTGTTACGGTTTTTTTGTCCGTATTGTGCGAAACATAATAAATCGTTGTAGGATCTTGGTGGCCACCTGGTGTCACCTGTAGCCGGATTATTGCGTTGTACCGTTGCGGCAGTAGCCAATCCGATTTCGGTCTGTAACGTATTTGGGGTACTGGTTAAATGCATGGCACCACCTGATGATCTGGTAGATGTAGTACCAACGTTCCATTTATTTAACGGATTGTAAACCGGGCCTCCTGTAATAGGATTTACAGCACCTCTTAAGCTTAAGTCGGCAAGGGTAATTTCGGGTTTGCCCAGTGTTGATCGATACAGTTCCACTACTTTATTGTGGTCAATTAGCCACAGACTGTTCCAGTATTCCGGATTTTCGCAGGTAAAGTCAATTCGAATAATTTTGTTCAGTTCGTTTCTTGTAACGGCCCATTCACAATATTCATCCTGCCAGCCTCTCGGTCCATAAGGAAAATAGGGAATAGTTTCGGTTGGTATACCGCAGGGATTGTTTTTGATATGTGACGGCATTATACCTGTATCTGCGATTTCATTTAATTTAAATTGTGGAACATTTGGAAAATTAAAAGCCAATCTTCCGGGGAAGGCAGACCATGCCATAGGAAATGTTCTACCTCGCGGATTGTTTTCTATAGGATTGTAATAATTGGTTGTACTTGGTGCATTTGTCACATTCCAGGGATTGTTTAACATACCTTGTTGTGTAAAATCATTCAGGTTTGAACTCCATAAAGTATTCAACGCTATCTGTTTTGCACGATCACCTTGAAAATCCTGTATTGCAGCCGGTGTTCTGAATTGAAAATCAACAGCTGAATTATTGATTATAGCAATGTCATCCTGTTCGTTTGTGTCTTTTGTTTCCATAATATTAGTTTTTTGATTGGTCTTACTCGTATGGCTTTTCAGTACTCGCCCCGTTTTTTAAAGTGGGTTCAGGACTCCACATTATTCCTTTGTAATCTGGATTGTGTGGCAGATAAAATGGTATTGCGATAAAGTAAAAGAGGGGTGTAAAAAGAATGGAGCGTGTAGGATAGAGTTTGGACGAGTAAAATTAGAAACAATAGCTGTAAGAAATTAGCGTAGAAATACCTGTTTTAAGTATTTGGTAATCAGTGAATTGTTGTGATTTTTGATCTGGCATTTTTGTTCAAAAGAAAAGCCCGTCTTACAATTTGTAAAACGGGCTTTAGAAAAAAATTTGAACTGTATTAGGAATCGGGAACGCATCTTATTGATGCGTTCTGTATTAAACTCAAAGAGAAGAAATGACAAAGTTTTGATTTTTATAGTATCGGAACAAATGATCATAAATCAGCAGTTCATACGTTCTTTGTTTAGAATTGTATTGTCGGTTAAGCATCATGTGGATATGAGCCGAGAGAAATTGATCGAGAGGGATTTCGATTTTAGCCTTAATTTCTAAAGCTATTTTGTTGCTTTTTTTGGTTTTAGCATCCACAATTTTTCGGATTGCGCCAAAATGGTTTTTAGATTCAGAAGACAAGATTTTAAGCATTTGTGGAGATAGAACCTGATAGTTTTTTGCTAACTCTTTTTTTTGTTCTTTGTCACTTTCGAATTCCTGTTTAAAAATTGTTTGCAAGTGATCCATCAAGAATAATTTTTCCTGATTTGATAATTGAAAAGAATTTAAAAACGAATCAATCGCATAAAAACTGAATAATAAAGGAAGTTCCTGTTGCTTAAACAAGGGCTTAATTTGGATATACTGCAGTATCATTTCACTGTCTCTGTAAAAGAGGCATTCTGAAGTAATCATAGTTGTTTTGCCGTATCGTTCTATTTCTCTTTTATAAGTATCTGCTTGTAGGGTCCAGACCACATTTTGTTGTATCAGTTCCTTAAAAACTGAGTAGAAGGCTTGTATGGCAACGGATAAATGAGCCGGATTTTCTATTAAAAAACGAATACGGAGATGCTCTTCAGGATCTCTGTAGCGAATAAAGAACCATTTTGTAATGATTTTTTTGTGTTGCAAATGGGTGATAACAGGTTCTAGTTTTTCTAGTAAAACAGCATCGGAAGTTTTTACTCCGGTATAAATCTTATAGTACAACCATTCGCTGCCTAAACAAAAATCTCTTTGCATTTTTTATACTTTTTCTTTAAAATAGGAGAGTATAATCTGGTTAGAAAAAGAATCCCCTGTATTATTTTTTACAACTGATTTTTCTGTGAATAAAAATTCTTCAAGGAAAAAATCTTCTTTTTGTTTCACAGCATTTAAAAATAAAGCAATCCCTATTGGAGATTCAAAATCAAACAATAGCGTATTGTCGGAATGAACCCAATTGGCAAAACGCGGAATATTTCTGTCCGATCTCCAATTAAAAAAAGCTTCCGTCGGTAGCTTTTGATCTGTTTGATAAAAAGGTGCTATTTCTTCTTTTCGGACTCTCCATTTCGCTTTTGAAAGTATAATGTCATTGTAAATTACCCTTGGAAAAAAATCATAATCAGCCTCTAAAACGCCCCAGCTAAACGAGTAGGCCGGTTTTTTATGCTGTAGTCCAAGATCACCCAAAAAATGATATAAGGGTAATGAATTCTTAGAGAAGTTATGCGCATTAGATAAATAAGGCAGTACTTCTTTGTTGTGTTTTCGGGAGCGCAAAACAATTTTTTGGGACGTTACAGCAATATACAAATCGTCTAAATCTAAGTTGTTTTCTCTTGCAACACCGGGCGTACACAGGTAGCTAATTTCATGTTTTCGGAGGATAGGTCTTTTTAGTATATTTCCTGTTCTGGACTCGGGAATATGCACGATTTCGGCCAGTATTTTATCATGATGATATTCTTCTTCTTTTTTTACGATCTCTTTGGTGAGGTTATGAATAGCAGTATTACCGTTGCAAAAACGCCCCAATAGCTTTGCAGCACTTATATTTCCGGCGGAGATTACAGCAATTTTATCGTCATTAAAAAGCTCAATCATTATTGAAAAAGTAACTGGTGAATTCTTAAAATGGTCGTCAAAATCCGGAAAGTCCTTTTCGGTTAGTACGATATTTTCTTCGTTGTTAAAAAGACAATTGTGGAGCTTCTTTTGTAGAATATAATCAAAAGCGGTCCAAATCTGTTTTTTTTCTTTTGATTGTTTAGGACGAAATGAGAAATTTTCCAGTATTTCGTGCGTGTCATTCATCTCCTGATTTTGCAGATAACCAATCCCGATTTCTGTATCGAGTACAGTTGCCAGAGGCATTTCTTTAGATTCATATCTTTTAAGAAAAGCTTTTTTAAAATTCTCAAGATTTTCGGATTTTTTCTGAACCTGTATATCGTTTAGAAATTGAATGGCTTTGAGCACTTTTCTCGACACATTTTTATTCAAATTATTGCTAAGAGTTGCCGTATTCAAGTCCGTTTGAAAAAGGTATTTTTCTTCATAACCGGTTCCGATAGCTTCAATAGTCTGTTTGACTTGTTCATAAGACTCCTTTTTTGGAACTAAAGTTGTGTCCAGATCAGAAAGTTTTTCTCTTAGATTTTCAAGTAATCGTATTTCTTTGCCAAAAAGTGGAATGGTATCAAGAATAGAAAAGACTCTTTTCCATTCATCAGTTCCGGTTACAGCCGCATCTAATTCACTTACTAAAAACTGAAAAGAAATTAATTGCTGAATAAATGCCTGAGCCTCTTTTTTTTCGGATGCATCTGCTGCTAAAAAAAGCACCATTTCATCTACCGTACATCCCGATTTTGTCTGAAGCAAAATTTGTTTCAACAAAGCAGATTTACGTAATGCCGATATCGTATGTTCTCGTTTTGTACCAACATATTTATATTCGATGAATCGAAAAAAATCGCCTATTTCGTAAATGGAAGAGTTGGGAAAATACCTCAGATGAGGAGCTACTTTTTTTCTTTTTGCCGTATCCTGAAGCATGGCAACCCAATATTGCATATCAAATTGCGTAAACCGCGTATGTTCGGTGATCGAGTTTAATGTAATATGAGTGGCCGCAGTATGTAAACTGCCCACAGAACATCCGGCGAATAATCCGAAAGGGGTACAGCGGGAAGACATTCTGGAAACATATTTTAAAAAACTAAGCTCTAATCGTGTTTTTTTTTCTTGGGATAATGTTGGCATTTCCGCTGCCCATTTGTCTAATTGTTGTCGTAATTCGGGAGAAGCCAGATTAATGGCTTCTTTTATAACAGGGTCTTTATAGAATTCTACCGCTTTTTCAGAGGAGTAGCCTTTTAGCAGTCCGAGATAAGCGGACAGTGGAAATAAGGGTGTTCTAAGTACGTATTCTGAAAAGCTGTTGATTTTAAAATCAGACATTATTTTTTCTGTTTGTTTATTTTTCAGCAAGTTCCTGGATCTGTTATAATTTGCTTTATTTCTGTGGTAGTAAAATTCCAACCGTTTAGGTCATCTTTATAGCCGTTGTGATCATCATTTATACCATGGTTTGCAATTTTCTTTGAGTAGACCCAAAGTTGTTCCTGCAAATCCTCGTGATTTATATCAGCCTGAGCATCTTTTACAGATTTACAGGAGTAACAAAAAGAAGGCAAAAAGAATAAAACTGATAATAGATTTCACAAACGGTTGGAATGTTTTTTTAGAAAGTTCGTGCATCAGTGTCGACCGTGTCAGTTGGATTTGTGGGTGCTACATTACCGCCAACAATTACACGCAAATTTTTCAATTTGGCCACTTCCATTTTGTCTAAATCAAATTTTTTGTTTTCTTTCTTAATCTTTTTCATGTTTCTTTTATTTGTTGATTTGTTTGTTTGAATCGCAAATATATTTGTAGTTAAGGAATAATAATTAAAATCTGTTTTTGATTTATCGTAATTCATGAATTCCGATATTTGGAGTGGTTTAATTGATTGACTATTAAGCGGTTTTGTCTTTCAATGTCTCTTCAATTTGTTTCATAAAGTAAGTCGGTTTTATACCTGTTTTCTTGTAAAAAGCGATAGAAAATGATTCCGCATTATTGAATCCAAATTCGAGGGCAAGTGCCTGAATGGTGTATTTTCTTAATTTTTTATCTTCCTTTAAAAACGTTACAGCATGTTCAATTCTTAAATCATTTATATACTGTATAAAACTTTTTTGTTTGTACAAGTTTACAATTTTGGATACATATCGGTTATTGGTATCAAAGGCATCGGATAGAGACTGAAGTGTGATATTGGACTCTAAAAAACGTTTTTCTCTTTCAAATTTCTCCAGTTTTTCTAAAATCTGACCCACTAATTCTTCATTTATTCCGATAGTATTTGCTTTTTCGGGATTTATGTTGTCCTGATGCTCTGTTTTAGGCGCTATTGTCTCGATGGTATCAGGCTCTTTTTGCATCAGTTTTTCAAATCGGGCGCGATGTTTCTTTTTTGATTGGTATTGATAGTATCCAAATCCTACAGCCAGAACCACTAAAATGGAGGATATTACTATGCCCCAATTGGATTGTGTCTTCTCTTTTTCTAGCGATTGGATTAAGGTTTCTTTTTCTAAAATTAAATTTGGCGTATCGTATTCAACGCGCAGTTTTTTGGTGAGCTCTTTATAGTTCGCTTGCAAAACACTGTCAATATGCATGTATCGGGTTAAATACTTTAATTGATTGGTCTTATCTCCATTGTTTTTATAGTAAGTAATTAAGTAGGGATAAGCGCTTTTAAATTCCGGGGCAATTGTTCTAGTAAGGTTATAAATGGAATCTACTTTTATAAAATTCTTAACGGCCTCTTTTTTATTGCCTAAACCATCATAAGTCTGACCCAGATAGAAGTAGGAGGCCAAAACATTGTCTGTGTTTTTGCAAAGTATAAGTTTAGGTAATGCCTTATTGATACTGTCTAAAGCGGCTTTGTAGTTTTTCTTTAGCGTCATATTAGCCCCTTCATTCAAAATAAAAAGGGCATTGTACTCCACGTATTTAGGTGATTTAGACTCATTGTACCCTATTTTGTTGTAATAAGTGGTAGAATCGGTCTGATTAAGCGCTTTATACGCATCAGCCAATGCGAATACAGCATTCTGATAGGGATAATAATTAATAGGCAGGCTAATATCCTTTTTTTTGTAATAGTTAAAACATTCTTTATAGCCTACAAGTGCTTCGTTTATTTCACCTAATTCTTCAGATCTTAGAAGAGCGATGGAAAATTTAACCTTATAGAAAAAATCGATATTGTTGCTTTTGGCAATTCGCTCGGCTATTAAAAAGTTGTCTATTGCCTCTTTGTACTGAAATTTATTCTTAAACTGATAGCCTTTTTTGTAGTAGGCATAAGCAGGAAACTTATTATCATTTAGATTTTTTGAAAGAGAGATAACGCTGTCAAAGAGTTTGATGGCTTCATTTCCTTGTTTTAACAATCCGAGTAAGTACAAACCACGTGCTTTTTCGATAGCAACTCCATCCTCATTGGCCTTGCTCAAATAGGCATTGGCACAGTCCAATTGCAGCTTTTTGTCTTGTTCATTATTCATATAAAGCTCTTTTAACTCTGTATAAGAAAGTTTTATAAGATTTTTTTTGGGTGTTTGTGCCAGTAAAGTGGTACAAAAGAATAATAAAAGTAAAGTTTGTCTAAATTCAGATCGGGTCATGCAGTATAATTTTTCATAAAAGTAAGGTATATGCGTAAAATTCGACCTACAAATAGAATTTTTTATGAAATATGTAATCAATTGATTTTGATGTAATTGTGTATTTTTTTTATCGGAATTCAAGAATTTCGTGTCAGGATTCCTGAATTCCGATAGCGTTCATTTGCGAACAATATTATGTTTTATCTAGTTTTGACTTCAGGAAAATGAAACTTTTAGAATAAAAAAAGCCTACAAATGCGATTGATCTTCCTAGGTGTAAATCGTACTTAATATTCCATTTCTAAAAAAGAAACTTTCCTGATGTTTATGATGGAAATAACCATTCAGATCATAAAAGGTTGAAAAAGAATTTGAATACTGGTATTCTGCAAAAGGCCAATTGAGGAAGAACGTATTTAAATAAAGCGCTTGCAAGCAAACCGATGGCACGGTTTATATGCCGAACTTTTAATGTACCCTATTTAAAACAAAAAATTATGAAATTAAGTTTAGACGCTTTAAAAAATAGAGCAGAAGCAGTAGCTTCACAAGAATTATTGGAAACTATCTCAGGCGGAGTTCAAGAAGCTTGTCACGATGTAAAAGTTGTAGCAGCTGAGTAATTAGTTCTATTAATTGATGCAACAGCAATGTGGCATCAATAGTAATGTACTTATAGATTTGTCCGTAATTAACATTTACATTTTTAGTAAAGGTTCTTTACGGACATTTTTTAAATTTTAAATATTTTTAAATTCTATATTATTATGGATAATGTCACTACTGCTAAAACAGAGCTTGTCAATACCATTAAGTTACTTATCTACAAAGAAGCGCCTGCTCTATTGGAAAATGTAAATTTTGATGATGATGATATTTTTTTAGAGCCCCTGTTATTTTCCTATTTCAGTTCTAAAAGAGAGTACACCTTTTCAAATGAACTTTTAGAAGAGGTAATACAAGGTTATTTTGTAGATAAAAAAGAATTAAAAATCAAACATTCTTATCATAATGATATAGCATACATTCCAAATGTCGGCTATTTCCTGAAAGATAAAGAAGAATTACATGAGCCTATATTAAAGATTGGTGATTTTGAAATATTAAAAGAAATACACCCGACACAAAAACGTTTTTTCAGGGAATATTATAAAGGACATATTTTAAATCATAATCCGGAATATAGTTCGGTTTGGAAAGAAAATTACGAAGAGTTATTTGAAGCTATTGAAATTATAAAAAAGAATCTTCCGGAATTTTACGAGCAATTGGTTTTTTCGAACAAAAAAATCTATTTGCATGACAATCCGAAAATCTTAAATTTTGCCACTGTTGAAACGCTTGGCGCACTGTATTTTTATGTCTTGGGGAAAAACAACCTCATCTACTACATTGAAGAATTGATACATCAGGGATCGCACAATTTTTTTTATTATGTATTACAAAATAAAAAAGATTTTTTTAAAATTGATGTAAGCAATTTAAGTATGCGGGAGTATACCAATCAAGAATGGGATTACAGAGATATTTACGGAGCATTTCACGGATTATATACCGTGACAAAAAGAGTAGAGTGTTTTGATTTATTGGTGTCCCAGAATGTTTTTTCGGGAAGGGAAAAACACGAACTGTTAGGCAGGTTTACCGATCAGATCTTCAGATTTAGAACCGGTCTTGAACTTTTGGACTTTGATGTAGTTTTTACCGAAAAAGGAAAAGAGCTTTACGCGGAATATGATACCAGATGTCACACTATTTTAGAAAAGTATAAAAAACTGGCAACCTTTTTTGATTTAAGTAATCGCGATCTGGATTTCAGATATGAGGATTTTTGCAAATTAAATCCAATTGAGGCATTTTATAAAAAGGAAAAAGAAGGTTTTTTTGAATTTTAACGACAACAATACTAATAACAATTACAATGGGATTAAAAATATTTCTTCTGACTTTACTACTATCGTTTACCATCTCTAATTTTGGTCAGACAAAATCCATAACGCTGTCGGCAAATGTCAATTTGCCTAAGGACACAATTGTATCAAATAGACTGGTAAAATCTTTAAATGATTTTTTGGCATTAAAAGAGAATCCAAATAAAGAAAACGTCTTTGTTGAGAAAGAAGATTTGTTGGAAACCTCTTTGTTATTGGATGAAATAAAAAAAATAGAGCGAAATGCTAAAACTAAGGACGATAATTTCTATAAAGGGTATTTAACAAACGTGGTACAACTGGATAAAGATAATTTTTTAGTTCAGTTTTCATATATGGGAGTAAACGAAAACATCCCGGTTTTGGCAGCCAGTTTTGAATTTATCGCAAAACAAAAAGATACTAAATTCTATTTTTCATCACCGCTAAAGCGAAATACAAGCTCGTGGAAAACTAAAAAAATAGGGAATTGTACTTTTCATTTTAAAAATACTTTAGATAACAAAGTCGCTTCTGAATATGTAAAAACGGTAGCGCTTTTGGACAAAAAACTCAATACAACCAATGCACAAATTGAGTGGTACGGCTGCAAAGATTTTCCGGATATCCTGCACAATATTGGAGTGGATTATAAATTAGATTACAATGGCAAAAGTTCAACGAATTTTACAGCAAACGAAAACAACACTTTATTAATCGTAAGTGGTAATGATGATGAAAGCTTTAGCAGTTTTGATCCGCATGATTTATGGCACGAAAGAGCTCGTTTTGCTTATTCAAGAACACTAATAAACAAGCCGGTCGATGAGGGGTGCGCTTATCTTTACGGCGGAAGCTGGGGAATATCATGGGGAGATATCTTAAAAACATTTAAAGAAAAAGTAGCTTCAAACCCGAAAACTGACTGGCTGACTTTAGCCTTGTACGAAACACCTCAACTTAATTTTGGAGAGAGTCAGGAAAAACACTTAATGGCAGATTATGTGGTCAATGCTTTATTAGTTAAGAAAATCGAGAAAGAAAAAGGATTTTCTGCTGTTGTTGAATTTTTATGTTGTGGAAAAAATAAAAAAGGAGGCAGTGATAATTATTTTATCGTTTTAGAAAAGTTGACGGGGATCAACAAAACTAATTTTAATGCTAAAGTTTGGGAGCTGATTACAGAAAGTAAAGTATAAAATGATTAAAAAAAACTTCCACTATTTTAAACAATTGGACTACAGAGATTGTGGTCCGACTTGTTTAAGAATGATTGCCAAGCACTACGGTAAGACGTTTTCAAGAGAATTTTTAAGAGATAAAGCCGGTATAACCAAAATTGGGGTTACTATGGCGGGTATTGTCGAGGCCGCAGAAGCGATAGAAATGCGAACACTTGGCATGCGTATTTCGTTGGAAAGTTTGATCAATGAAGCTCCTACACCTTTTATCGTACCGTGGAGACAAAAGCATTTTGTTGTGGTATACAAAACGTCTAAAACAAAAGTCTGGGTTGCCGATCCGGCGATGGGTTTATTGGTTTATTCGCACGAAGATTTCAAAAAAGCCTGGACCGATACTACAGACGGAACTGGCTTTGTATTAATTCTCGAACCCAATACCAACTTTAATGACCAGGAAGAACATAAAGAAACGTTGCAGGGCTTTTCGTTTCTGTATCCTTATTTCAGGCCGTATAAAAAATTAATTTATCAGATATTTATTGGCTTACTGGTTGCAACGGTCATTCAGTTTATTTTACCTTTTCTGATGCAGTCTATAGTCGATGTCGGGGTTAATAATCAGGATATTCCTTTTATTTATTTAATTCTGATTTCGCAGTTTGTACTGATTTTGTCGCAAACTTTGGTTACGGTTTTCAGAGAATGGATTCTGATTCATATCACCAGCCGATTTAATATAAAAATGATTTCAGATTTTTTATATAAAATGCTGAAGTTACCGGTAAATTATTTTGAAACCCGAAATGCGGGAGAGCATTTACAAAGAATTACAGACCATACCCGTATTCAGAACTTTATATCTTCGTCGAGTTTGAATATGGTTTTTTCGATGGTAACCTTTGTAATATTCAATATCATTCTGGCTTATTACGATTGGACTATCTTTTTTGTATTTATAATTGGTGCGGTGCTTTATGTAGGTTGGACCTTTTTCTTTTTGAAAAAAAGAGCAGAGCTGGATTTTAAAAGATTTGATCAATTATCACAAAATCAAACGTCATTAATTCAAATTATTAATGGGGTTAAGGAAATCAAAATAAATAATTCACAGCGGAAAAATCGCTGGAGATGGGAGTTTAATCAGATCAGTTTGTTTAAGACTTCGTTGAGTACTTTAAAATTAGCTCAATACCAAACTATTGGCGCTAATTTTATCAATGAATTTAAAAATCTTATCATTACATTTCTTTCTGCCAAAGCGGTTGTAGATGGCAATCTAACCCTGGGGATGATGACCTCTATACAGTTTATAGTGGGGCAGCTTAACCTGCCTTTGAGTAATTTTGTGCTTTTTATTCAATCCTGGCAAGATGCAAAAATTAGTTTGGAACGTTTGTCACAAGTGCATCTTAAAGAGGACGAAGACCTTGTTTCTGCGCATAAAGCAAAAGAATTACCCAACGATAAGTCTATTAATTTAAAAGAACTGTCTTTTCGTTATGGCGGAAAAGCGTCTCCTTTAATTTTAAAAAATATTACCTGCACAATCCCAGAAGGCAAAACTACTGCGATAGTGGGTGCCAGCGGAAGTGGTAAAACGACTTTAATGAAACTGTTATTGAAGTTTTACAATCCTACAAAAGGAAGTATCAATATCGGGGCTATCAATTTGAATGATATTCACAATGATTTTTGGCGCTTAAACTGCGGAGCCGTTATGCAGGATACTTTTATGTTTAACGATACTATCGCCGGCAATATTTCTGAATCGGAACAGAATGAATTTATTGACAGAGATAAATTAAATAATGCGGCATTTGTAGCCAATATTGAAGATTTTATCGAAAGATTGCCCAATAAATACAATACAGAACTGGGAACCTCAGGAATCCGTTTAAGCGGTGGACAAGAACAACGTATTATGATCGCCAGAGCCGTTTACAAAGATCCTTTTTATTTGTTTTTTGATGAAGCTACAAGTGCTCTCGATGCTAATAATGAAAAGGTAATTATGGAAAATCTGGGGAATTTTATTCATGGAAAAACTGCCATAATTGTGGCGCATCGATTAAGCACGGTAAAAAATGCGGATAATATCATTGTTCTTGAAAATGGTGAAATTGTTGAGCAAGGCAATCATGAGGACCTGACTAAATTAAAAGGTAAATATTACGCTCTGGTTAAGAATCAATTAGAATTAGGAAATTAAGATGGAAGAACTAAATGATGACCTGAAAATATACAGTGAGGAAGTAAGAGATATTTTATCGGACCCTCCCAAAACCATTCAGAAATGGGGCAATACAATATTATTGGTATTTATAGTAATCCTGTTTTTAATCTCCTGGTTTGTAAAATACCCGGATATTATAGTTTCGCAAATCGTGATAACAACCAATACGCCACCACAGAAATTAGTTGTTAAAACCTCAGGAAGGATTGAGGCTATTTTAGTAAAAGACAAAACACTAGTCAAGCAAAATATGCCACTGGCGATACTCGAAAATTCGGCTAAATACCAAGACGTATTTGTTCTGAAGAATATTTTGGATACAATAAATATAAACAAGAGTGCATTTCCATTTGAGAAATTAAACTCCGCACAACTGGGAGAGGTAGAAAGTGCTTTTGCCAACTTCAGAAAAGAAAGTGTGGCCGATCAGTTAAATGCAAAACTGCAGCCGTATCGCGTAGAAGGAACGGCTCAAAACTACGAAGCAATTCAGCTTCAGGAACGATTAAATCTTTTGGAGTCGCAAAAAGAAATCAATCAGAGTGAATTAGTGCTCCAGAAAAATGAATTAAACCGATTTGAAACCTTATTTCAAAAAGGAATTTATTCTTCGCAGGAAGTAGAGAGACAACGATTGCTTTTTTTACAGGCCCAGAAAAGTTACAAAGGTTTGCTGAGTACGATTTCGCAATTAAAATCGGCATTAAATGAATTAAATCGCAGCAGTAAAACAACTCATATAAACGAAAGCAAAGAACTAATTAATCTGGAGAACAATAAAATTCAGGCCTTTTACCAATTAAAAAAGGCTGTAAAAGACTGGGAATTAAATTATGTTTTAAGATCTTCAATCGATGGTAAAATTAGTTTTTTACAAATTTGGGCAGAAAATCAACCGGTTGAAGCTGGAGTGACGATTTTTGCCATTATTCCAAGTCGCGAAAGTGGTTATATTGGAAAAGTGAAAGCTCCGACATTAAATTCGGGAAAAATAAAAGTAGGTCAGAAGGTCAACATTAAACTTACCAATTTTCCGTACAGAGAATTCGGAATATTAAAAGGTAAAACCCAGGCAATTTCTTTAACTCCGGATAAAGAAGGCAATTTATTAGTTGATGTTTTATTGCCAAACGGTTTGGAAACGTCTTATAAAAAAGGAATTCCTTTTCAGCAGGAAATGCAGGGAAATGCAGATATAGTAACGGAAGACCTGCGATTAATTGAAAGATTACTGTATCAATTTAGGGATATTTTTGAAAGATAAAGGTAAGGGGGGAAATTCCAATTTTTTGAAATTCCAAATTCCAAAACTTGAAACCTGAAACTTGAAACCTGAAACTTGAAACCTGAAACTTGAAACTCAAATCTCAAATCTCAAATTCCAAGTTTTGCATTTTATATTTCACATTTGACATGTTGAGTTTAAAACTTTAAGGAACTTTTAGACTTTCTTGCTGTACCGCAATCCTTTTAATTTCGAAGAAGGAGAAATCACGATCAATATTCCGATATTTTGATTCCTCAATCGTCGAGGGGATATATTTTGCTTTTTTTTCTTTGAAGATACTCACAATTACTTTGTGATCTCTACAAAATAAATTTGTTAAAAAATTGTATCTGAGTGTTTTACTTTCTAAAAAGCAATAAACCGTTGTTTACCTCATCAGATGCTATAAAATAGCTGTTTTCCTGATCGAATTGAATGGAGAAATCCGATTGGAACTCCAGAATTTCAAATTGCGATCCATCTCCGGAAAGAAGTATTCCTAAATGTTCTTCTAAAAAAGCAATTTCATGTTCACAAATTAATTCGTTGAAAGGCAGGAAAAGATCGTAGGTCTTTACTTCTCCATTTTGTTCTGTACGGAATGTTATTTTGTAAATTTCGGCTTCAAATGATACCGGAGAAATTTCTTTGTTTGCAACGTAGAAAGAATTACTTAAGTCGATGCTGTTTCCTGTTCTTTTAATTTTAAATACCCGCTCTAATAAATTGGATGCATTTTTGGTTACTGATTTTAACGTCATTGGTCATGTTGTTCTTTGGAATTTTAAAAAAATGAAACAATTAAATTTGGGGTAATTTGTTGTTAATAGTACTCGTAAAGTTACTTTTTCTTTTTGTTGTGAAGAACGAAATTAACAGCGATTTAGGAGAACAAATTCTTCTTTTTTTAGTTTCTATTTCCTTTGTTTAAAGGTGGTTAAGAGCAAAACAGACCGGTCTTTTTTTGTTTTCTTATTTTATGGTTTGGTGTCTGTAAAAGAGACTTTTTGATGGTGTTATTTTTCGGTATGAAATTTAGGATCAATAGTGATTAGAAGTTTTTTAAACAGCCGTATCAAACTATTTCTAATGGATTTGAGAATTAGTGTCATGGCGTCGAAATTTTCTACTTCTTTTTTTGTCTTTATGGCAATAATATTACTGATTATCGAAATGCCGTCACTTACGATAAGCAAATCCATAACAATGGTTACAAACCATTTAAAGTTATAATTTAGCCCTTTACTCATCAAGGCCAAAGCAGTTGGGATTAACAGCACGGCTAATTTGGATACAAATCCTAAAGCCAGTTTTTTAAAGCTAAAAGCATTTCCTAACACTATAGTTTTGATAATGCCTAAAATAGTATCTAATACCATTAAGTAAAACAATACTTTCACAATTTCGACATCCATTTCTAAGTAAACAAAAATGCCATAAAGCAATAATTTGATTTCGTTTGAATATTCTGAAATTTTATGTATCATCGGGATTGTGGTTTTATTAGTCGGTTGGGATAGGTTTTTTGAAGGGATTAAAATCAATTAGATCCGGTAAGTTGGTTACTCTTTTTCCGAATATCGACAGTGTAGGATGACTGTCGTTTTTTCTTAAATCATTATTTGCAACTTCCTTTACAGTATCAAATTGATGGACAGGAGCAGGGCTGACAAGAGTGTCATTTGTTACAGTTCTGATGATCCTGTTTCCCATAATGTTAAGGTGTAAACGAAGGTTTTTTGAAAATCTTAAATAATCGTTCCAGTCTAATAGGGTATACAGAGTGTAAATAGGGTAAAAGCCTAAAGAACTGAGTAAGGCAGTGGAAAAAAAGATCCATTCGGTATAGTTTTTTTTTGAAATAAAGGAGACGGGCAGTAGCAAAATTGCGATTGGTAATACGGTCAGGATGGTTACTAGTAACCAAAGCAATGCCGCAGCGGTAAAAATAAATTTTACTACTTTCATAGGTAATCTTTTTAGGGTGAATGATTTTAAGTAAGTACTCTTTTGGGGCAAAGTGCCCCAGAAGAGTACAATAAACTTATTATTGCATTGGTATATCTTTTTTATTATGAGCAACAATTCCCGAAATAACATAATTATCTACAGTTTCTACATCCAGAACAGCTACTTCCAGTGCTTCTTCTTTAAAAAGAATCGATTCGATAGCTTTTGTTTTTCCGTTTTTGTCAATCAATGACATACTTTGCAATACATTTTTAGTATTTAGCCATTGCAGGTTTTCACTGTCTTGAGTAATTAGTAAAGGATGTTCTGCAGTAACTTTAATGGTGGTATCTGCGGTTTTAATTTCGTAGTAATTAGGTTGTAAACTCGTTCTTTTGTTTACGACTGTTACTTCTGTTTTTACCGCTTCATTCAATTTTCCTTTCCATAACATAAAATTTCCGGCAGCCTCATCAATTTCGTTTGGAAAAGAAAAACCTTGTAGTTTATCTCCAACGACAATATTTTTTAGTTTTTTCGATTGTCCGGAAGCCATAGTTACCAAAGATTCTACGTCAAAACAAGTGGGGTCTGGCGGGATTATAATTATAGAAAATGGTTCGGTATAGTTAGATGAGTTTCCATTTTGATCAACCGCTTTTACTTTATAATTATGGATTTTTATTTCGTCATAGTACCTGTAATCGGTATAAAAGAGTTGATCCGTTGGAGCGAAATCGCTTGAATTATTAGGAACTCCATCTATTGCTCTATGTACCACATATTGAACTGGACCACTGTTGTTTCCAGCTTCCCATGCAATATGGATCTTACTATCGGCAGGATTATAATCAACCGTTAAATATGTTGGTGTCGCAAGCTGAATCGCGGCAGGAATTTCTACGGTAGCATTATTACTGCCGGAAGAATTTCCTGCTTTGTCTTTTGCAATAATCTGGTACGTGTACGATACGCCTGGAGGCAACCCTGCGTCATAATGAGAAAGAGCGGTACTGAGTTTTGTAGCCAGTAAGGCACCATTTCTATAGACTAGATAATTAGTAACACCAACAGCATCGGATGATGCACTCCAACTTAACGATGCATTTCTGCCGTCGAGTGACACTGTTAAAGTTGGAGCTGTGGGAGCTATTTTATCACTTGGCCGACCTGTATATTCTATGAAATGAACTACTTTGTAAGGACTTTGTAAAGGGAAAGGATACCCTTTTCCGGTTTCTCCTGTTCTGTTTGTTTCAGACAACCCTTCATCTCCATTACCCGAGTTGACTATGGTTTGCATATCATTGCGGCCACCACCATCAGTAGGTAAACCATGAGTGTGAGGGGGCATTTCGTTGATTTCTATGCTTTTAGCTACGTGACCTCCAACGTTTTCTAAGGAGTCAAACGGCCATATCCTATTTCCATTTTCAAAATAATAAGTTAGATTCTCATAATAACTTCTTTGCGCAAATTGCTTAGCTCGTTCTTGAGGATCAGGATTATAAAGTCCTACAGGCATCCTTCCACTCAAGGGCTCATACTCTTCCCATCCCTCAGGAAATGGCGCTGGTTTCCCCCAAATGGCAATCATACCAATAGGCACTGCCGTTGACACAGGTCTTGCTTCTAAAACATCCAGACGACTAATCAAAGAACTGAGAAGCTTATTACTTTTAATAATCTGATTTTGTCCATCTAATAACAACACGGCACCATCGGCATCTGAGGTCAAGGTATTATTTAAATGTACTTTTCCTCCAATGTGGGTATGATCCCAATCTGCTTGATAATTTAGGGTAAGGCTCGAGGTTGTTGCATTTTCGGTGCTGTCTACTACCGCTCTTCCTAAATAATTGGCACCGTGTTTTAATCCTCTTCTTAACGGTGACCCTAGTCTGAAATCGTAGGCTCTTACATTTGCTTCAGGACTTTCACTTACATCTAATCTTGAGATATGATAAGCCGCCATATTCAAATTTCCTTTCATCGCTTTTGAGCCGTCAAGAGGTAGGTAGGTATCTTTAATTACATTAATTTGGTTAGTGTTTTCGTTGATCCCCGGCTTAACGACATTAGCAATATCACCTTCGATTGCAGTAATTCTTGGCTTAACGACATTAGCAATATCGCCTTCGATTGCACTAATTTTTGGTTTAACGACATTGGCGATATCGCTTTCTATTGCATTAATTTTTGGCTTAACAACATTGGTGATGTCACTTTCTATTGCACCAATTCTTGGTTTAATGACATTGGCAATATCGCTTTCTATGGCACTAATTTTTGGTTTAACAACAGTAGCGATATCATTTTCTATCGCATCAATTTCATTCTGTAATCTTTGCAGAATGGCTTCAATAGCAGCAATATCCTTAACTATTTGGAAATCGTCCAATTCATAATAATATACTGTTAAGGCATCATTATTAGTTGTACCGCTTCTATCGGCATTGTTATAGTCGGTTTGACTGATGTATTGGGCTTCGTAATCAAAATAGGCGGTTTGAAATGTTCCCGTACCATATACTAAACTGGTCCCTGTTCGGGTCGTTTTTAAGCAGCTGTCTTGGGCTCCTTTTGCAATTGGATATAAAATACCCTCTATTTTTTCTTCTCCCTGAGCGTTTTTTTCGATTTGGTGTATCACTGCCAAGCCTTGTTTATCGCTTGTTGCGGGAGCTATAATATAATTTATGGCTTCTCCAATAGTGGCAGGAGTCTTAATACTTAAATGTCTTTTTAATGCTTCGTATAATTCAGACCTGTAGGCGGTCTGAAGTCTTTCTAAAGTTTCTTGTTCGAGTGGAAATCCTCCTGAATGACTAAAATTTATTCTTTTCATTTTTTATTAATTTAAATGGCTGTTGTTTTTTTTAAGTTTGTTCATACTTCTCTATTCTAGCTTCTATAAACTCTAGTTTATTTTTCCGGCTCATAAGAATAGCTTTCATAACTTTTACCGGCTAATCTGTAAAAATTAAGAAGATTGTGATAGGCCATAGTGGCCACTTTTATAGGTTCCGTTTTGTGAGGAGAGGCGTCTCTGTTTGCTTCGCAGACTATGGTTCCGTTTTTTAGTAAACTTTCCGGTATAAAAACTCTGAAATTGGCATAGCTTATCTTGGTGTAATCGCTTCGATGAGCCAGATAAACCGGTTTATTGTTTCTTTTTTTATACCCATTACGGTCAAAAATCTTTAACAGCGGAATCGATAGTTTAAAGATTTTTAAGGTTGGAGTTGATAAAACTTTATCCGGTTCGTAATACTCTTTGTTCAGGTAGACATACTGTATGGTAGGTTTGACCGATTCGTCTATATAAATAAACTCCTCCCGTCTTTTTTGCTCCATACTTAAATTAGGATTGTAATTTTTGGTCACATTAAAAGTCTCATTGAGTACTTTCTCCAGATAGATAATCTGACCGGTATGCTGCATTTTATAGAGAGTCTCTTCATAAATCTTAGCGATAGGCGAGAGTAAAACATTAAGCCAATGATAATGTGTCTGTTTTCTAAGAACCGGGGGGATCAGCCATAACAATAACTTTTCCCATTTTACTGTGGTGTATTTATTCATTGTCTATATTAGGTTATTGTTTATCTCGGTAGAAATTATAAGGAATGTAGTTTACCTCAACCGTTAGGGTATCCAAATCAAAATAACCGGCTTTAGGAATGAAATACTCCAGGTTACTAACATCGTAAAGTTCAGGAGCCAATTCATCATTTGGATTTTGAGCGACACTGGTTTGGAGCTTAGTTAATATTGGAATTTTAACGCCTGCGGCTTTCTGTAGCGCATCAACGAGATACGTTTTGACAAAGGCACCGTTAAATTCAATATTTCTTAAATGTTCTTTGGCAGCTTCCAGTATTGGATAAGTCTCGTTATCTGTTATCAATGAGCCGTTTTTGGAGTCCGGTTCGTAACCCTCCAACTCATATTTCTTCAATTTGTCTTTTTGCTCCGGTGTCAGGATACCCGTTAAACTCTTTAATTGATTGTATTCAATATCGTTTGGGTTAATATAAATTTGCAAAGGATCGATATAAACATTTAAATTTAATTTCAGAATATCACCTTGATCTGAAGTGATATGCACCTGATTTCCTGCATCTTTAATTTTGGCGATATATTCTTTAAAAGCATAAAGTTCGTTGGGAACGTCTATTTTGGCGATCTGATCTCCTTTTACCGTAGCGACTTTTATAAAAACAACCCCGATTTTGTTGTGGAAGAAGTCCGAAAAAATTTGTTCAGGTTTTTTTTCAGTATCAAGGATGGTTCCTAAGTCAACCTCACTTACGGCGCAATATTTTATTATTTTAGAGGATTCAATTTGTTCAGGACTAAGATCAGTGGTGTCAAATTGATACGAGCCCTCTTTCCAAACGAGTGACATTCCGTTGCTGGAATCAGGGTCTAAAGGGGTGCCGTAATGAAAGTTTAATGCCTGTTCGCGATACCAGTTTAAGGTATGAGGCCTTGATATTAAGGCATTTTTTTCTACGATTTTTTCGTGTAACCAAACAGCCGTAGCCACAATATTGACCCAAAGATTCCAGACACTTGTCTTTGATTGTGTTAAGTTGTTCAGGGAAGTATATTTCCCTTTCTCTAACAGAATTTCATTCTGTATTTCAGCAATTGTACGTGCCATATTTTAATTTTTTAATATAGTTTAGCCTGTAAGACATGTGTAATATGCTTATAGATACTTGTTTATGTTTGTTTTGTAAATACTACGGAGAAGTAGTTTTCTTTTTAGAGATTTCTAAAAAAGGACGTTAAAGAGGTAGTAGTAGCTGCCAATTGAGTTGTTTTCTAAGCACTATTTCAGGTAATTACAGCTAAGGTTGTTTCTTAATAAATGATAAAATCGTCTTCAATAATCATATAATCAATTCCCGAGAATTTATCCAATAAATACTCTTCTTCTTCGGTAAGAGCGGTTGCGGGCTTTAAATTTCTGGAACTGTAATACTCGACGATATCTTTCTTAAAAGCTTCTCTGCCCGTTTTTAAATCTTTGTAAACAGAAATATCTTCTGTAAGATCAAATTGATCATTGTCTTCTAAAAGGTCGAAGACTTTTTCGATACTTCCGTACTCTTGCAAGGAGATGTCGAAAATGTTTTGGTTTTGTTGTGGTTTAATAGTTCCCATCGATTCTAATGTTTTGTAAATCGTTAACATCCAGTGTTGTCACATGAAAGTTGTCATACGTTAATTGTTTATCTATTTCGTTTTCTAATCTTAGTCTGGAAGTGGCATCAGGACTATTGATGTATTTTTTAATACCTACTCCAAGTATTGGAAACTCTTTATAGCCTCCTTTTTGACTTAGCAGCAGATGTTGCAGGTTTTGCTGATCTGCCACTTCAAGGACAAAATCTTCGCCTGCAATCAGCAAGTCTTCTTCTATGATAAAATCGTTCATATTTCGGTTCTATTTGTTGTTTTTTTTGGATTAATTCTGCTCATGAAATCGTCTTAGAATCTGCGCGCTACATCCTAAAGATGATTTTTATTTGATACTGTAAAAATAAGCTATGCTTTGCCCTTTGCCAAGGTTTTTAGTGAGACTAATCTGTAGTTTCAGTAAGTTTGATTTTGTTTTAGAACGGCTTTTTTTCGTAGTAACAGCAACTTTTTTTAGCCGTTTTTTTGCTTCGAAAATGGGAGGATCAAATTCTGGGAAGTACGAATTCAAGAATGACTTTAAGAATCATTTTTATAATGTTGTTTTTAATGGCATTCAATCTTATTTTAGAGATCCCGGTGTTTTGCAAGGCTTTTAAAACCAATAAATCGAGTTGACTTTTTAAGAGCCATTCAAATTCTTCTTCGGTCAGGGCTGCAGAAGCATACAAAGTGACCCAGCGTTCGAGTTTTTCTTTAGAGGTTTCCAAAAAAAGATTCAGGTCTTTTTCCAATTCGGATTTACGGTCTTTGTAACTTTTTGTTATAAGAATCCTTAACTGTTTTTTTAAGTCTTCTATTAGTTTATCGTGATCCATAAGTTTTAAGTGTTGCCGTTAATTAAATCTAAAAGAGCCTCTTTAGTTTCTTTGTCTTTTTTAATTTCATATTGAATGAGCAAATCCAAAGCATCACTAAGCTGTTTTTTGGATTCTTCGATAAAACCCTGTGACAAAACGCCTTTTGTTTCCCAAAGTTTGAAAAAACTGCTTAGCAGATTTTTTTCCTTATCGGTGAGTAACTTCCACATCGTAAAAGTGATTTCATTATGAGGTTTGTTTTTTTCGTATTCTGTCAATTTTTCAATGTCAAGCAATACTGTTTCAACTTCGTCTTGATGCATGGAGTAGGGAGTATTGGCCTTACTCATTAGGGCAGTGATTGCTACTTTTAATGCGGTCGTTTTTTGATGTGAATACGAATCGTATAAAGCCGTTTTTGTCGAAACACAGGAAGTCATTACAAAAGCAATTAAAAAAGATATAAATTGTAATTTCAAATGTTTCATCTGTTTACTTGTATAAGATTACATAGTTTTTTTTGTCTCGTTTTAACTTGCTGAGTTGTTTCCAGTCGCCACATCCTTTTTTGTCAAAGTGTGGGAGATCTTTAAAAGTTTTCCAGTCGCCACCCCAATTCCAGTTGTATTTGGCGAAAATTTTCACACATTCCTGCCAATCCGAAACTTGGTCGTTGTCCCAGTCTTTTGCAGTATCCCATGAAGCGACTTTGCCGTCTATAATAAGACAGATGTCAACCGCAAAACCAAAGTTGTGAATCGATTGACCTCCTCTGGCATTGGTTACTTTTTTCCCGGGTTTGGTTCGTCCAAAAGCATAAAGATCATCCTGCTCTGAAAAGGTTCTGAGGCCTTGTGTAATGCGCACTTTAGCTTTTCCGGTCAAGGCAAGATCACATTCCGCGATAATTTTGGTAACTTCTTCTCTCACGGTAGGATGAAGCAAATCGATGTGTTTTTTTGTTGTTTGATCCATATTTGTATTTAGTAATGATTTCAGGTTTTAAGCGCAAGAAACCATCCCGATTGTTCGAAAACAATCCTGATGTTGATTTGGCGATAAGGTTATTTGTGTTTGAAATTTATTTTCGACTAAAACCAGGCAACAAATAAATTTCTCAAAAGTTCTTTTTTAGGGTCGCATCCAATCTGGAGCAAATGGTTGTAAAGAACAGTGTAAAAATACGCTGAAATATGGGGTTCTGAAAATTATTTGGCTTTGTAAATCAGTAGTTTCAGTAAGTGATAGTGCGGTTTTTTGATTTTATTTTCAGAGCTTTTAAATCAGAAAAAAGATAAAAAAATACCCGTTTTTCTGTAGTGGAAAAACGGGTATTTAGTTGAAAAAATTAACAATAGACAATTAATTGATGGCTCTTAAAATGATAATTTCTATATTATTTTTTAGAATAGTATTTATTCCAAAATGGAACTGCTACTGTCATTCCATGGTTGAATCTGTTTTTCCAATCCATTATATCCTTATGCTCATCGAATCTCAGTTCAGGACTTACACCGATGCCAAAAAGACCTTGTCCTTTTGCCATTTTTGAGAGAACTTGAATAATCTTTGGGTTTAGCCGTTGATATTTAAAATAAGTTGGACCAACAATATCTCTTTGTTCAACGGTTAACGTTACCGTATCCCAGTTTTTTGCGGTCTGGCCTTTTAAAACGGGGCCATTGTATAAGTCTCTTAATTTTTTAAAAACATTATTAAAAATATCCTTATTGCCAGATTCTGCAAACGCTTTTATATCGGATTCCACATCATTATCAATAAGAGAACTGTTGATACTGTGAATATTGGACATCTGGGCAGCAACAACAAATGCTGCGCCTGCCCATTTCGTTTCGTAACCTCTTAATTCGGTCGTTTTCTGAAACCATTTGTAAAAGCCTGCTCGTTCCTCTATGGTCTTATAGGCATATTCACCGTTTTTTTGTTGAAGATTAAAATGATTCGCATTTTGCCAAACTAAATTATTTGTAATCCTGTCATCTTCTCTCCAATCCCCTTTTCCAAGCACGCCGTTGTAAGAATTTGGGCGTTCAATCGCTGGTGCCATGTCATCAAGGTCATCAGAAACGATAGTATTATTTTGAGACGATGTTACTTGGGGAATAGTACTGTTATGAGATGAAATTTCGTTCTCTTTTGTAATTGCAGTAAGATTCGCAGGATTGTTTATTTGAGAATTTTCAGCATTTTGAAGTAGTTCGACAGCATTTTTCTCGTCTTCCACCTGCTGACGCCAAATGCCAAGAATAATTTGTCTCAGTCTTGCCATTTCTGCCGGACTAGTATCTTTTAAATTTATTTTATGGTTTCGAATAATCATTAGGATGGAGTTTTATAGAAAGACAGAAAGCGATTTTGCGATTACAACACCTCTACTTTTACAGGTTTAGGTTGAATATGATCAGAGAAAGCGGTGGTAATGTTGAGACGTAAATCGTCTTCTTGCTCGATTTTGCCGTCACCGCCCAGGTAACAGTTTTTGAATAAAACTTCCAATGCCTTAAATTCATCCATTTTAGAAGCCTGCAATACCGCCGAACGAATACTGATGTCCGGTACTTTGAAATAAGCAAACAGGATAGTCCCGTCATCATCTGTGATCGTAAGTTTGATTACTTTTTTATGTTTGTATTTCCATTGGTTTAACTGTGCCTGCGTAATATTTCCGTCAAGAACATCGGCTGTTTTGGGTTGAGTTATTTCCATTTTGAAAAGTTTTTAGTTGTTTTTATGATAGGGTAAGTACTGTCTGATTTATGGGTGTCTGTTGTTAATTGCAGTTGCACAAGTAAATACAAAAGCATAAGCATACTTCCCGACACGAGGAATATGATTCTTTAAATAATTAAGGTATTGGTATTGCTTTCTCATTAGCATTTTCATCAAACCTAAAACCTAAAACATGAAACATGAAACCTGAAACTTGAAACATGAAACCTGAAACTTGAAACATGAAACCTGAAACATGAAACATGAAACCTGAAAAAAAAAGAGGCCGCCAGAGTTATTTTTTTGGAGTTAAATAAGCTCAAAGCAGCCTCCTGAAGTAGATTCCCAATCTAAAACGGACCAATCAAGAGCAGGTAGAATAGTTTGCTTGCAAAAATCATGTTCCTTGAACTTCTTTTTTGCGTAACGCAGTTGAATATTGGGTTTCTCTTTGAAGTCGGTTTTAGAGGAAGGGAAGGGGGGAATTATAATTTTAGGAATTTATCAAGTGGATTAATTCCATTCAACGTGAGAGCAGATCAAATCAAAAGAAACGGCAATTTTAGTATCTCCCTGGCTGATTCCTCTGCTGTTTGAGTTGAACTCACAGTTTCTTACGGTGTGTGTAATCACTTCGTTACTGTCATCTAAATAACTTACGATGATGCTGAAAGGATTGATATCCTGTAATCTTTGTCCCTTTGGCAAAGCGGCCAAAATAGCTTCTACTTCATAGTTGTATAATGTAATCGAAGCTTTTGCCTCATATTTACCTCTACCTCTGTGCACTGGCATATCTCCGGCACCATAATGGTTTTCTTTAGATACTGAATCGCTATAGTTTACAGCCGTAATACCGGTAACGATGTTTCCTGCAATACTTACTTCAATTGATGACCAGCTGTGTTGTTGTCCGTTAATTAATGGTAATTTATTCATAATGTAGCTTTTGTTTATTTTTTAATGATCCTGATAACGATCGGGGAGTACCGCCATTCTTCAGTTGTTTGTTACAATTGAAGACTGACGTTATCCGTTGTGAATTTTTATTGTTTTTGAGGTATAGTTTTGGGAAACTAATTAGGCTTTGTCAATTCCAAAAGGATTTTTGAATCCTAAATCAACTTTAATTTTACGAGCCGTTCCAACCGGTGTAATCTCAGCAACTACTTTTAATTCTGAAGTAGCCAGGATGTTTTGTTTTGGATCTACATAAACATCAAATGCAGATACTTCCTGATTGGCTACCATTCCTTCTAAGGCGCTTCTGCATAAACCTTCGAAGCTTTTTGAAACAGATTGTGGTAATTTACCATCGATATCAACTAAAACCGGAGAAGCTAATTTTGGTAATAAAGCCGTACGTAACAAACGAGTTGCTTTATTGATTGTACGGTTGTTTTCTACATAAGCATAGTCTGATGTACCTGCAATACAAGTATGACTATCATTAAAATAAAGACCCGGTAAACCAGTATGGGTTCTCGCGAAAATGTATCTTTTTTCGTTTAACGTTTCTAAAGTCCCCAACGTTTTAATTTCTTGCCCACCAATAAAACCTGCTTTTGCAAAACCTTCACCTGTAAGATTGAATTTTTCGATCCAGGCAATGTTCTCAGACACTTTTGCTCTGGAGATAGCTCCCAATGCCAATCCTACCGCTGCGGTATTTTTGTATGAATCTGTGTAAATGAATTCAATAGCGACTCCATTTACTTTTTTAGGTTCGTTTTGATCATCAAATACGAAATAAATACCCTCATCATCTCCCTTGCCCACTGTTTCATTTGGAGCTAGCGTATAAAGTTTTAAAGTGTCTTTTTGAACTAACTTTTTTTCAAATGCTTTTTCGGCATCCATGGCTACGACAACAGATACATTTTCTGCACCCAATGTATCCAAAGAAGTAGCTTCTGCTGCAATAAAACCTTTTCCTTCTAAAATAACTTCAAAAGGCATATAGTCTTTATAACCAAGTGCTGCTTGTGTTTGTGCTGTTCTGGCTGCAGCTGCCATATCTTTAGCTGATGCACTGCCGCTAAAAATTATTGCCATTTGACGAATGTTTCCATTTGCCAGTTCTTGCATTTCCATTGCTTTTTCAGCGATAGCCGGGTACGAATCGGCAGTAGTTGCCAAAATATACAAGTCTCCTGAAGGATTCATTCTGAAGAATTGTTGAATTTGGTAGTATGCCGATTGTCCATTTACATCATAATCAGCCGTAATTCCTAACGCTTTCGCATCCTCTAATGAAGCTAAACGCTCTATTTTGTCTAATGCTAATGTTGCAGTCGCAACTCCGTCAAAAAGTAATCCTGAAACCATGTCCTGTTCCGGAGTTCTTCTTCCTAATCCGCCTGATAGTTTGCTAATCACTACATCGTTTAATGTACTCATAATATAAATAGTTTAATTGTTTAAAAAATATTTTTGTTTTTTGCTTGAAATGAAGCATAAGAATGGCCGTAACAAGTTGTTAAACTGGTTATTGTCAGTGAATTATTGTTTTTAAATTGAATTGTAATCTAAAAAAGATTGGTGCTTTTGAACCCTTTGTAACAACGGATTCTTTAGTTGGATTTTACTCTTGGCCAAGAGATAAACTTGCTTTTGATATCGAATACAAATTTAAGGCTTAAGATCGCTTTTTCCAATTTTTTTGATGTGCAAAGCCAGTAGTTTCAGTGGTTTAAGCTCTGGCTTCAGAAGAAAGACCTTCGTTTATAATGGTATAAATCGTGCGCTCCGTCAAGAACAAAGTATCGGAAAGTTCAGAGACCACAACCTTCATTTGTTTGGCCTGATTACTATTTAAGTAGTTAATCACATAATCTCTTCTTTTGTCTAATAGTGTTCTGCTTCTTTTCATATTTGTGGTATTAATTGGTAGTGGGTTAGTTTTTTTATGGTGTAGGCTTTAGGCCGCAAGCTTTATTCTATATTCTGTAAACTTAATGTGCTGGTAAATTCAGATTAAATATTGTTTGTTACTTCTACAGTGCCACCCACTTTATTTGGGTTTATTTCAATTATTCCGTTGGTGAGGTCGTAACCAAGATCTTCGAGTGCTTCATTACTTAGTCCGTTATTGAAAAGGATGTATTTCTTTTTTAATATGTTTTCAACTAAAGTGGTTTTATAGGTTATTTGCCAGATGAAATGGTCGTTTTTATTCCAATACACCTGATCATTGTTGCATTGTTTTTCGTTTACTTTAAATGTTGAATTGGTATCGATGAAACTGGTACTGGTACTGGCAGTCAAGATAGCCTTGTCGATACGCTCTGCAATTTCGAATGCCGCTTCATAACTTGTTGAAGAAATAATACCAACGGGCATCACAACATAGAGAGAAAAAGAAACATCAGCTTTGTAATTTTTCTCAGAAGAGGTCTCCCAGGTTACATTGTTGTATTTAAACAGTACTAAAGGTTTTTCGATAGTGGTTTTAAAAATAGCATCACTATACAAATGAACTACCGGCGCATCAGAAATAAACTGTGTTTCGATGGCGCTCTTTTTCTCTTTATAAAAATCTTTTAAAATCATATGTTGGATTATTTTTAAGCAAATATAAAACATATGTTTGGATATTGCAAACATATTACATAAAAAATGCAATAGTTTCAGTAATATGATAAGCCTGCTAATTGCTGTTTTTTGACCTGAAAAAAGGCTGTTTAATACAGTACTTTACTACAATAAAGAGTTCTTTATCTCTTGAAATAGTAGGGTTTAAGAAAAGTTGTACCTATTTCGTTTCAGGAAAAAATAAAAATTGAATTTGGGTATTATTGCAGGTAAGTGTGCTGTATCAGTGATTTAGCACGAGTTTAGTCAGCTTTGCATTACGGAAATCAGGTAAGAAAAAGAGTAATGGAGTATTGATAATTAAGTGTTTAATGAAAAAAAAGAGAAAGAAAGACAATTGTTAAGCATATATTATTTATTTTTGCAACATATAGTGGAATGTTTTACAGGAAATAAAAACATATTACATAAAGCAATGATAAGATGGAAATACACGCTAAAATAAAACGTATTATAGACGAGATGAATCTGAATAATAATTCCTTTGCTAAGTTAATAGGAGTAACGAGTACTACAATAGACAGTATTACTGGAGGCAGATTACAATCTGATGGAAACAGGAAAAGAACTAAACCGGGCTTCGATCTGATCAATAGTATAATTAAACACTGTAATGTAAATCCGGAATATTTTTTTGGTGACAGCGAAGAGATTTTTGTGACTGCAACAAATAGTAATGACGTCAATTTAAAATTACCTAAGATTATAACGGTAAATGAAAAAGGAGACGAGAATATTAATTTTATAGGGGTGAAGGCACGAGCCGGTTATTTAGACGGTTATTCTGATCCGGAATATATGGAGAGCCTTCCTTCCTTTAGCATGCCAATGTTAAAAAACGGAACCTACAGATGTTTTGAAATTAAAGGAAACTCAATGTCAACCACCATACACGACGGCGATTATCTTTTTGGAAAATACGTTGATAATTTTGATGATATACTCGACGGTAGGATTTACGTTATTATCAGCAAGAATGACGGGGTTGTTGTAAAAAGGGTGCTAAACCGAATCAGAGAGAGTGGAAAATTAATTCTTAAATCAGACAACAGAGACGGAAATTACCCGATGTATTCGATTTATGCCGAGGATATTTTGGAAGTTTGGTACGCCAGTATGTACGCTTCTAAGCAAATGCCGGATCCGATTAATATTTATGAAAAACTACATACACTTGAAAGTAAATTCTACGAATTGGAAGAGACTTTAAAGAAAAAACTGAATTAATACAAAAGCAAAAACGAGGCTATCTAAAAATTACTTTTTGATAGCCTCGTTTATTTTAGATGTTTTTAAGTGGAGTGTTTTTTATTGTGAAGTTATTTAAAGTAGCAAATCCGGTATTTTGAAGCTTCGATTAGTTAGTATCTGTCTGATTGAAAGAGTTATTTTTTTGGATTTAATACTGCGGGTTTAAAATCAGAGTATTTTTTTTCCATTTGTTTCTTCCAATTTTCGTAGGTAATGGTGTTGACATTTTTTTTGTGAAATTTCTCGTATTCCTTTGAAAAGTATAGTTGAGCATAATGATCTCTGTCAATTTGTTCCCTTGTTAATTCCTTTTTTCTATTAAACAAAGCAAATATTTTTTCTCCTGTACTGTACAACCAAAGTTCTTTTTTAGTAAGAACTAACTTTTTTAAGCCAGTGTCATAATACATCCAACCGTTCTGATTTTGCCAGGCGGTTGATAAATAAGTGTTTAAAATGGAACGATAGTTATAAAGGACCAGCTTATTGTATTTGTAGTCACTCCCGTCATCAATAAGAGAATAATTTGTATTGCCAAATAGTTGAATGTTTTTAGTTGTAAAATCAGCAAGTTCTTTTAAGAATTCGGAATCGTTGGCTTCTTTACATGCTACCGAAATAAAAGTACCACCATCCGGTAGCCTGTTTATTAAATTTTTTAAACCCAAACAAGCTTTGATTTTTAATTCATCCGGACCGTTTTTGCTAAACAGAAGTTTTGATTTTTCGAATACTCGTAAAGCATATGCATCATCTATAGTAACGGGAACTTCTCCTAATTTAGAAATTACGAGTTTTATTTCACGAATTTTGTTGGAAAATAAAATAGCCCTGTTGTTTTTACCTTTAGAAGTGTCAGAGAAGATATTTCCATGATGTACAATGCAAATATTTTCAAATTCATAGCTATCGCCAAGATTATTAATCTCTTTTAGATTAGCCAGACTATCTAGTTTTTTAACGGTCCAGATGTCATTATAAGTTCTTGAAAATTGTGTTGTACCTCCTAACTCCAAAACAATTAAAAGATTTATCTTTTTCTTTTCTACAACTAATGTTTGATCTTGAAAAGCAGTATCACCGTTAACTTCTTTAATTCTAAATGTTCTTTCCATCTTGTTTGTTACTAGTTTACGGTTTCAATTGCAATTTCTTCTTTTAAAATGGCAAGACCATCTGCATTGACCTCTCCGCTGAATTTTATTAGTTTGGTATTTGTTTTGACATCTTTGCCATCGACTTCGTCGATTACAACTACCACTGTTTCTCCTTCTGCGTAGTTTTTTGTTTTTACAACTAGGCTCACTTTATCTCCAACATAGGCGGTATCGATATCTTGGTCTAAATCTGCATTTTTCCAATTCACGCTTTCGATTTCCTTTGTTAAGGGAGTTACTGTTGGTGGTACATAAGCATCAAATACAACTTTTTTAGGCCCATTTTGAAGCGGATTTGTGATCTTGATTTCGCCCTTAAATTCGCATTTTAAAGTTGAAGTTTCTAAAAGCGCTTTTTTATTGTTTGCATTTACATTGGTCGCGGGTTTCTCCCATTTAGTTATTATATTAGGAGTACACGGCTTATTATTTTGTTTAGAACAGTTTCCGAAAAAAGGAGCTGTGAAAGTTTTTTCTTCGTCTGTAGCCATTAATTTTTCCTGAATAAAAACGGTGCTTTGAGATTTTACTTCTAAGATGCCTACTGCATTACCGCTATCGCACATACATAAAGCACCATCACATACATATTTGGTAGCCATAATTAGTTGATTTTTACGTTGGCTCCGCTAATAGTTGTATCACCGGTAGCATTGATATTTATTTTTTCGGTAGATTTCATATTTATGTTTTTCCCTTCGATGTTAATATCGCCTTCGGTTTTTAGGGTAATGGCTGTTTTTCCTTTTAGTTCAATTAAATTGTTATCGTCTTTTTTTAATCGAATACTATCGCTTTCGCCATTGAGTTCAAATGCCAATTTTTTGAGTTCATCCTCTTGGAACAGATAACCGGCTATTTTTTCTTTTTCAATGGTTAAAGAAGCCTGTTTTTTATCCTGATCGGTTTTTAATAAAATGGCGTACTTTTCGGGTGTTGCGACCAAAGAGTTTAATTCTTTACCTTGATTATTCTTAAATTTTAAGGAAACCGTATCTTTTGCTATCGCCAAAGCCAGACGTTCTTTTACTTCTTTGTTTTCAACAGAATTAAAAGTAGCTGTCAAACTGTCCGGCGAAAAATGCGTAACGGCCAATGGTTTTTCGTCAGCATCAAAGTAGCTGATTTTAAAATTTTGGTCCTTATCAAACTCTATCTTAGCGACATCTGTAATTTTGGCCTCATTACTTTCGCCTTCGGTATCCGTTTTCATGTAACGAATATGCAGTTTGGTACCATCGGCGCTATAATCAAAAAACAATTTGGGATCACTTGTGACTTGTATGCGCCCCATTACTCTGTCGACTTCAGCATATTGCGAAATAAAGGCACGGGTTTCAACGCCATCTATTATAGTAGCCAAAACCCAGCTGTCTTTTTTAGGAATTGTGATAATTCCGTGCTCTAAATCCTGAATGGAGGCCTTTAGTCGTACATTTTTAAGTATGGCACCATCGCTTCGCATAATGTTGACGGTATAAGCATCTTCGGGATTATGAAGTGATGCTTCCTCTTTGTTTATTTCAATGACTCTTGCCGCAAAAGTTTCAATACGTTGATTTTTAGCAGCAACATTTTTTACTAGATCTGTTATATTTTCCATTTGTGTATTTTTATATTGCTTCGACTCTTCTACCTATATAAATCCTTTGTCTGTAACCGTTCTCGCCATAACTTCGTTCTACTTTCTCGACCTGAAAAGTTCCGTTTTTTTCAATATCCTTTGCATTTTCAAGAATCACTTTATCTGTAGGGCGTACAAACGGCTCTCCAAAAGTGAGAAAAGAACCTTCAAAACCACTTGGTTTAGATCCCATTGCTCTGAAAGCAGCATGTTGGAACAATTCTGCAGCAGTTTCTGCAGCAGCTTTTTTAAAAGCCGTTGGATCTGTAGGTAATTCATCTGTATCACTGTGCAATACATGCGTTTTTATTAACTGTCCGTTGGGGTCGCCTAATTCAATATAAATTGGAGTGTTTGAGTTTTTGAAGTATTTTTCTACTCGTGTACGGGTATTCTTCGTGGACTCGTTCACTACTACCAATTTGTCTTCTATAATATTGTAATGAAACCTGAAAAGTGCTTTTCCTAAAAAACCTCCGGGAATGACTTGCATTACTTTGTTTAATTGGGAACTTAACAAGTCAAGGCCTTTATTGATTAGTTTTTTTGTAATCGCTCCTACTAATGGACTTTTAATAAAATTTCGATCGATAAAACCTCCTAATTCAGTGGCCGTATATTGCTGTGGATTATTGGTAATGGTAAGTACCGGCCCAGTTTTTTCGATTTTAAAATAGGTGAAAATCCCGCGATCTTTCAGCATCTCAAATATTTGTGCCAGACTATGGTTTCGGTTAATCATGATGTTACCTAATTCCTCGTTAAGCGCATTTACTTTAAAAGGTAATTTTAGCTCTTTGATTCTTTTTTCGAAGAACGTTTTAGGATTAAAATTTTCAACATTTATAGTAGGGTTTGCCGCAACAACATTAAGGACATCATTCGGATTCTGAACATCATCATTTTTTACTGCTTTTATCTTTTTTAAAGCATACATCATGTCCTCACAAGATATAGTTGCATTGATGTCTGATTGGACTCCGGTTATATACCCTCGAAAAGCCGATTTGTAATCGCCGTCATAGCCTAAAAATATTTCTATAAAATTTTCCAGTTTAAAAAAATCATGAATTGATTTTTCCTTACCACTTGCATTCGAAAACAGATTCTGATCAAAATCTTTGGTATCGGTATATACTTTTTTTGGCATTACAAGAGTTGCTGTATCGGTAAGCGATTTATACGAACTGCTGATGTCTACATTTTTTACATAGGTAAATTCGTAGAACTTCGGAGTTGGGATAAGTTTTACCGTTTCGTAGACTCTAATTTTAGCATTTAGTTTAAACATTGTCTCTAATTATTAGTTCTACGGTTTCATCTGAGGTCGCACTGGCAGTAAATTTTTGAATGTTTTTTGTTCCCGAAATAGAAGGGATAGAGTAGGAATCGATTACTAACTCGTAAATTCCAAATCGATTCAAAATGGCATGCGTAATTCTTAAGGAATAGGGAGCATTTAGAAATTGTTTCAATAAAAAAAGTTTTTCTTTTGGGTATTCGTCCCCTTTTTCATTCGCAATTAATCCGTCAATAGAAATACTAAAATCACCATTGGTAATATGTTCTTTGATCGTTGAATCTCTTCCTTCGATGCTCTCTTTTTTTATGGTTTTTGAACGATTTAGATTAACGGTAACAGCATCGATTCGCAAGCTGGGAAGGGTAAGATCTTTTTTTACCAGAGGTTCGAAAACCAAAGGAGCAAAAACTCTCAGATTAAATTCACCGCCTGTTTTGTCTATAATAAAATCTTTCGATTCCGATTCGTTATAGTTAATACCGGTATATTCGTTGTCTTTGGAGTCTAAAATTTCGTTTACATTAAAATTGAATTTCATACGTATTTATTTTTTTATTTTTAGTTTGAAAATGTTTTAGCAAAGGCTGTGATAAAGGTATTTTCCAGTCTTATCTCGTTGTGTTTTTGCAGCCACAGGGCTTCTTCGAGTAATTTGTAAAACTCGTCCATCGATAATTGATACGGATCTACCTGAAAAGCCTGTCTGATAAGAGCAGCCGATTTTTTGAATTCATCTCTCTGCGGTGTGGCATCGATTGTAAATTCGCTATCTGCTTTTATCGTGGCTACAAGCGAATTTCCTGCAGAAAGCATGAATTCGTCTTCATAATTTTCTTTTTCAAGCACGCATTCTTTAAATAAATACAAAATGGCTTCATGCGGATTGTCCTTGTATATCTTTTGGTATTTTAGAAATGTAGTAAAGGATGGTTTTTTGCAGTAAGCAGTGGTCGATTGATTGTCGGAAGTAAGTTTTAGTACCGTTCCGTATTTTTCTTTTAGTTTTTGAAGGGTAATTTCGTCTGGCATTTTTTGTGATTTTATAAATTAGGTCGTTTTAAGGGGAACCGGAAGTAGCTCTAAAAGTTTTTTGCAGCATTTGACTCTAAATAGCGCTGTCTCTGCTTTCTTTCTTTATGGCTTCAGACAAGCTTTCCTTTTTTTCAGATGGGCTCAAAGGACTAATCGTAAAACTGTCTATAAAAATGTTTCCTTGTACTGGTTGTGCCAGGGGATTTTTAAAAGCACTCATGTCCGGTGGTTTAGGTGTTTCTCCCAGGTCTTTTGGTGTATAATCCATAATTAGTTTATTGTTATTTGATTATTAAAATTGATCTACAATTGTTGAGGTTTTGCTTTAAAATAAGCTGAAAATGAAAGGGAATGACTGCTCTTGTCAGGCGTACTGACAGTAGCATTAGCGTATGTAAAAGTAGTTCACAAGAAGAGAAAAAAAGAAAAATTGAACCTTTGGTTTCTGTAGTTTCAGTAGAAAATAGTAACTGTTTGTTGTTGGTTAACAGTGCGTTATGTTGTGGTGGTTGTTGGTTTTAGAATTGCGTTAGTTTGGCAATATTTACCATTTGTTTTTTACAAACAAAGTACATCAAAGTCTACAAGAAAGCTTAAAAGCTCGAATAGACTTTGATGCACTATTTTTTTATTACTTATAAGCTATTTGTTTTTGGATTTGATGTCTAGCTTAATTTTATCCACGCCGACCAGACTCCATTTTTACAATTTCGAACATAAGTATTAGGTACTGCGCCCATTGATACATAGGTTTGGGTTCCGTAATCTTCAGCGTCATCTGTTTTACAACTGGTTAGTATTCCCCAGGTTGCGGAGGTGCCTGTCTCAGGACAAAAAGCACTTTCGGTATGTACCTGACAGGTGTTGACCGAACTTCGTCTGTAACTCGTAAATAAAGTGTTTAGATTCGTGATACTTTTGTATGGAACGTCAGGTACGCTTATTTTATCTCTTACTCCGGCATGAGTTTCCCATAATACTCCACTAGAGTCACGCTCTATTGCTCCATTTTGCGGGGTCGTGGTTAACTGTCCGTTTGGAATTATGAATGCCGGATTTATTGTGTTACCGGGAGATGTTACTATAAAATCATCTTTCAAGGCTAATGTTCCAGATTTGTTCGGTACTAGAAAGGTTCTTGAGGCGGTTAAATTATCGGTATTAAGTTCTGCCTGAACCGATGATCTGCCAAATTTTATTCCATGGGAGCTTATTTCAGTTTTAAAATTACCGTTAGAATTGGGGCTAAGCAGCATTCCATCCTCTATTGCAGTTAACATATTGTAGGCAGAATTGTCTGGTCGTTTTAGAAAAAGCGTACCGTAATCTAGCATTACAAAGTTGTTAAAAGTTTTATGACCACTTATAGTTTGACTTCCGGTTTTCTTCACATTGTCACTATCTATAATGGTAACATAACCAAGTGTTGCTATTTGACTGGAATCGGATCCCGGCGCTGGGGTTATTGCTGTTGGTGCCCCCAAAAGTCTAGGGGAATAAATTGGTGCGTAATAGGAGGCAGGTTGTCCGGCAAGATTTGTTGCGTTATTGGCTGTGCCAGTTGTATCTTGGTTTAAGATTGGAAAATCGCTCGCTACTGCAATGGTATGGGCTCCGCTGGAAGTGGTGTTTTTCAGAATACCGGTTTCCAGAGCTGTTGTAGGTTCAGCATAATCTGTTCGAACTTGGGCAATAACAGGAACTCCGGTAGACGTTGTATTCTTTAAAATACCAGTTGCCAATCCTGAAAGTAAAGTTCCATTAATTCCTTTTACCGTTAAAACATTTTCGCCGGTCGCATCACCTGTATGGATGGCGTTGGATTTTTTTGCATCTAATTGTGTCTGAATACTGGAAGTAGCATCATTAAACGCTTGTTGCGTCGCCGATTGAAATTTTCTTTCTGCCGTTTCCGTAATCTGATTAGCCGTATAATCTCCGTTTTGGGAGGTAACAGCGCCATTACGACCAAAGACCGTTGTAACATCACTGGTAGGAGTAAGTAATTCCTGCCAATCTGATTGTACGGTTGGATTTGTTCCTTTTAGAATGAAAGATTTGTTTAAATCGGTTCTAACTGCAATATCTCCGGTTTCAACTGCTAAAGCCAACATTTCTGCTTGGGAAGCAATTACAAAAGTGTTGTTTATAGTTAGGGCAGGAAGTTGTGAAGAAAGTAATTTTCCGTCTGCACCAAGCCCTGCATAACCATTAACTGTGTTTTTATTTGCAGCGTTTTCGGGAATAAAACCTAATGCGGGCTGTTTTGTATTCCAAGTCGTTTTCTCGTCATCTGTTACAAATCTGTTATTGGGATTCTGAGTAATAATATCAGGGGAATGATTAACAGGATGAGTGTAATTTGCAAGTGTACCAAGTCTGGTGATTTCAGTATCAGCAAGTAAACTTTTACCAGGAGATTTGTCTACTTTTTTATTTTCTAATAGCTTTCCCATCTCGGCAGTTAACGCTTTTGCAGTACCACCGGTTTTGAGATCATTTACCAAAATAGTGCTTAAAGTGGCCTGGATAGTTTCAATGGCATCTACAATTTTTTGAACCGTGTCCAGATTACTATTGTCTGAAGCCAGCAAAATAGTAATAGTATTAATTTGCTCCTGCAAAATCACACCCTGTTCAGCACTTAAAAGCGAAGCAGAACCACCGGAAATCAAATCATTCACAATGTCTAAATATTGACTCGCTAATTTTGTAAAATGGTTTAGTGGAGCATATCCGTCAGCACTACCTTTTTGGTTCTTGTCTTCTTTAGCTTCAAACAAAAAAGCGTGTGCGGTTTTATCGATTTTGTGGGCTTCAAACTGTACTTTCTCTGTTTTAGCATTTAGTGTGTCCGCTAGATCGGTTATCTTGGTTTGAGGAATTTGTTCGTCTTTATGCCAAAAACTTTGCCAGGTGTCCCAAAATTGCTTTTGGGTTGGCTTTTTTCCGGTTTTAAACCAGCCTAAAATGGTATTGATGTTTGTTATCATATTACATTGAAATTAATGGTTAATTGAATTGTTTTTTTGTACGATTAGTGCGCTTTTTTACGGATCTCAGAATGGCTGTTTTTGCAGAAAATTGATCTCCTGTTTTGATTTAAAAAGGATGGAATTAAACCTCTCAGGGAGTTCAAAACGTAAAACAAAGCCAGCATTAGAAGGTTTTAATTCTCTAAGTCTGGCTTTGAGTTTAGTTAAATTATTTAAAAATAATGATTTAGCTGATTTTTTAGATTGCTGTCTCTGAGAATGATGCCCTTGTTGATCGCTCTAATGCAGTAAAATGCGGAAGTAGCTTTTACATGAATAGGACACAACCAAGTCTAAATTTTGTACTATTTTACCAGGTTGTTAAAGAAGAACGAACCCACGTATTTGTTGCTGTACAAACATAGATGTAAGTTGTTGTTATTCGAATTTCCCCAAGTGTGCCCGGAGCAGTTGCAGAGACTGGGGCGGTATCAAAGGCACTTTTATTGATTTGCCCGTTAAACGTCCAGTTGGTGCCATTGTTTTGAGCTTTTATCTGGCCTATACCGTTAGCAATTATAATATTATTCTCTAAAGCCGCCGGCAATCCTTCTGCTTTTCCAAGGACAATGTTTCCGGAACCAGTAGTTATACCATTAAAAATACCGCCGTTTGGGGCTATTACTAAGTTATTGCTACCCGTACTAACGGTCAATTTATAATCAGAAGTAGGTGTTAAGGTACCAATTATTACATTCCCCGATCCTGAAGATATGCCGACTCCCGAGCCATATCCGAGTGCTACATTTCTGACACCTGTAGTATTTCTCCATAAGGAATAGGTTCCTATTCCAGTATTTTGGTCCGCGTAATTTCGAACTAAACTTTGAAATCCTACAGAGGTATTACCACTTCCAACAGTATTAAAATTTAAAGTTTGATGGCCTAAGGCTGTGTTCTCATATCCGGTAGTATTATAATAAGATGCCCCAACTCCAAGCCCGGTGTTTGATTTTCCTGTTGTATTATATTCTAAGACAAGAAAACCAATTGCGGTATTATATTCTCCGGTAGTATTAGATCTTAGCGTGTTTACGCCTATTGCAGTGTTGTTAGAAACGTTGGAATTACCTTTTCCAATTCTGATACCATTGATTAATTTATCAACTCCACCCAATTCTTGTAATACTTTGTTGTCCACAATTCCCGGTAGTGATGCACTTACGGGAGTAGAAGAAGATCCACCGGAAGTATTAATAATATAAGGGTTGTAGTTCGTTCCGGTTCCTGTAATAGTCATATTAGTTCCGGCTTGTATCTTGGTTTCACTGCCATTGGCAGCAGCAGGGATATCGACTTTTTTTACAATTTTATCTGTTCCAATGACAAGAATTTTTTCAGTGTTATTCCCAAGGGGCACATTATCAAGTTGTAATTTTTTAGTTATAATCTGGTTTTGAGCATTTACGATCGTTCCGATGGCTAAAATGCATAGTGTAATTGTTTTTTTCATAGGGATTATTTTTTTAAGGTTTTGCTCTGGTTTACTCCGGTTGTCCAATTATAAATTCTTCCGAATCCTCCAAACCACCAATCGTATCTATTAATTTAATAACTGTGCCCGCAGTAAATTCAAACCAGGTTACCCATGTTTTCGGATAAGTGCCATTAAACCATGCGTTTGAGAATTCTTGTTCTCCCGGTTTTTTGTACATAAGATAAACTCCGCTATATGCACCACAGCTCAAAGATCTAAGCAGGACTTCATTATTAAGTTCATAAATGATGAAGTCATCATTACTTGAATCATTAGAAGTGAATGATACAATTCTGCCTACTTTATTGTTTAATTTGGTAAAACTGGTCATCAAACTGGTATCTCCACCGTAGTAAGTTGCTTCACAAAGGAAATTGTCTTGACAATAACCAATCACACTGTCACCTATTTCTAAATAATCAGCTGTATTTGGTTCAACTTTAAAAACGATAAATTCTCCGGGTTTGACAATTTTAGTTTTTGCAAATAATTGGGCATGTGCTGTTTCATCTGTTTGGTGACTATTAAATAGATCGGTCTCTACTTTATTATTCAGGGTATCCACCAGATTGGTTATGTTTTTTTGTGAAATCTGTTCATCCTTATGCCAGAAACTTAGCCAGGAATCCCAAAATTGTTTTTCAGTTGGTTTTTTGCCGGTTTTAAACCAGCTTAAAATGATATTAATGTTTGTTGGCATACTGTTTTGGAATTAATAGTTAATTGAATTGTTTTTTTGTAAGATTAGTGCGCTATTATGTAAGCGCCAGAGTCAATGTTTTTGCGAAAAAAAAACATTTAATTTTGTAAACTGGAATGCATTATAAAATGCTGGTATTTGATATTTTGGGATATATAAGGTAGTTGGGGAAAAGAGAAAAAAGTAATATACAACTCTTGTTTCCAGTAGTTTTAGTAGAAAAAAAACAGCATGTAATGATTGATAGATAAAAAGTTAGAAGATTTTAATTACCAATTTTTTTATTCTTAAATTATTTAGGCAATATTAGGATGAAGTATATGTATTGCACCTTTGATTTTATTGGATAGTCCATCCTCTGGAACGAAGTGTGGTCAATCCTTCGGTATTTGTTGGAGCGTTAAAGGTTGTTCCAATATATAAAGTTCCATTCAAAACCTCATCAGAAATACAGTAGTCTATGATTTTATCTTTAATTTTAGGTGTAAATGTATTGGGGCTAATAGCTAATCCTTTAAACTTGCTATTGCCGATTCTATTAATGTCAGAAATATCCTTGTTTCCCCAATTGCTAATACTTTCAAGGACAGGACAATTTTCTATGAATATGTTGAATATTCTAGGATAGACAGCGATTAAATTTTTTAACGATGGGCAATTCTTAAACGTTAGATCTGGGATTTTTTGCGTTATAAAATCTAAATCTAGTCTATTTAATTTAGGATGTGATATTGGAACCGTAAAATCAAAAACATCTGTAGCATTTCCAATGGATAAATATCCTAAATTTTGATAATCAGCTAAAATTTCAGTGACATCATAAATTTTAGTTTTAGAAAGACCGAGAGATTTTATCTTAATGTTTCCAACATTATCAGGTGGTAATAAGTCTTTTGTAAAATTAGCATTGTTATTAAAATCATATCCTGCTAGTGTCGAATTATTATGAAAACCACCATATATAGTTGTTGTGATGTCATTATTCAGTAACTGCTGGGAAGAATCCCATGTAGTAATAATTATGCTGAAATTGATATAGGTAATACTTTTATTATTTAAGTCAATAAAATTTGTATAAAACTCTTTTGTCGAAATGTAATATCCTATTTCTTCATTGATATTGTTATACGATAAATCAAAAGTTTGATTATCTGTATGTAAACCATTATAATAAACATGATTGCTGACCATGCCTACAATTTTTACATAAATTATTTTACCGACAGTTTTGGTATATTTTGGGAAATTAATAGAATAAGTTGCAGCATTTGATTTAGTTTTGAAATATAGATTGTATTCTATTTTGTTTTTATAGTTTTTCTTTCCGAAAACGGTATTTTGTAGTATGCCTGCCATATTATATTGAAATTAATCATGTTTTTTTAATAGTTAAAATGATTTAATAAGTAATCATTAATACTCCCGATGCTGTACGATAAATATCACCTGCTGTCAAACCGCCTGCTAAAGCTGCTGTATTGTTCTCATAAACAGGTGCTGTTCCTATATTCATTGTTCCAATCAAAGATACTTTTGTGCCTCTTACCGTAATTTTATTTCCTATGTTAATAATGCTATTTGCGGCCGCGTCAGCTACAGCTCCTTCAGATCCTATATAAATGTTGCTACTTCCTGTTGTAACATATCTTCCTGCAAATTTTCCAATCCCAATATTAGCCGCTCCTGTAGTAACAGCGCCTAAGGAATAATTACCTACTGCATTATTTGAATTTCCTGATGTATTTAAACCTAAAGCAGTATGTCCAATAGCCGTATTAGAAAATCCTGATGTATTGTAACGTAAAGCATAAGTTCCGATTGCTGCATTTTTATCTGTACCGGTAGCATCAGACATGCAGTAGGCTCCAATAGCGGTAGATTGTCCTAATCCTGATATCATAGTAGACAGAGCTTTACATCCAATGGCTACATTATAAGGTGATGTTTGGTTTTCGGCTAATGCATATCCACCGAATGCAGTGTTTGCACTGGCGGTCGTGTTTTTGCCTAATGCTTTACCTCCAAATGCATCGTTATAAGAGCCAGTTGTGTTGGCATGTAAAGCGAAATTTCCTAATCCGGTGTTTGATTCCCCTACAGTATTAAATTCCAGAACTCCAAATCCAACACCTGTGTTATTCGATCCGGTTGTATTTACAGACAGGACATTAACACCGAGGATTGTATTTGAAGTACCTGTACCTTCTCCTTGCCCAATTCTAACGTTATTAATTAATTTATCGACTCCACCCAGTTCTTGTAATTTTGTATTGTCAACAATTCCCGATTCCGATGCGCTTACGGGAGAAGAAGACCCACCGGAAGCATTAAGAATATAGGGGTTGTTAATAGTTCCCATTCCTGTAATAGTGGTGTTGGCTCCTGCCTGTATCTTTGTTTCACTACCATCGATTAGAAGAGCATTTACTTTTTTTACCACCTTATCCGCTCCAATGACAAGTAGTTGATCTGTGGGTAGTCCGATGGGTACAGAATTAAGTTGTAATGGTTTTGTTGTAATCTGGTTTTGAGCATTTGCGATCGTTCCAATCGTTAAAATGCATAGTATAATTGCTTTTTTCATAGGTATTATTTTTTTAAGGTTTTGCTCTGATTTACTCCGGTTGTCCAATTATAAATTCTTCCGAATCCTCCAAACCACCAATCGTATCTATTAATTTAATAACAGTACCCGCAGTAAAATCAAACCAGGTTACCCATGTTTTCGGATAAGTGCCATTAAACCATGCGTTTGAGAATTCTTGTTCTCCCGGTTTTTTGTACATAAGATAAACTCCGCTATATGCACCACAGCTCAAAGATCTAAGCAGGACTTCATTATTAAGTTCATAAATGATAAAGTCATCATTACTTGAATCATTGGAAGTGAATGATACAATTCTGCCTACTTTATTGTTTAATTTGGTAAAACTGGTCATCAAACTGGTATCTCCACCGTAGTACGTTGCTTCGCAAAGGAAATTGTCTTGACAATAACCAATCACACTGTCGCCTATTTCTAAATAATCAGCTGTATTTGGTTCAACTTTAAAAACGATAAATTCTCCGGGTTTGACAATTTTAGTTTTTGCAAATAATTGGGCATGTGCTGTTTCATCTGTTTGGTGACTATCAAATAGATCGGTCTCTACTTTATTATTCAGGGTATCCACCAGATTGGTTATGTTTTTTTGTGAAATCTGTTCATCCTTATGCCAGAAACTTAGCCAGGAATCCCAAAATTGTTTTTCAGTTGGTTTTTTGCCGGTTTTAAACCAGCTTAAAATAGTCTTGATATCTGTCGTCATAGTGTATTGGTATTAATTTTAATAGTGTAATTAAATGGTAGATTTTTTAGAAAGTCAAACTTTCCTGAGATTGATTTTGGAAAGAATACGATATCGGTTTCCGCGTAGTATTCCCTTTTTTAGGGCAATTGATTTGATGTTTTTTTACTGATGGAGGACTATTTTTTACTTCCCGTCCTCCTGAGAAATACGTTTACTTTGTTACACCGGTCTGATCACCATCTTTGCTTACAATTAAGCCAAGAGCAATGCAAAGACCTGTTATTTGTGTGCCAACTTCTGTTGTGATATAACCCAAAGCAACTGCCGCTGCTACTCCTCCAACAATAATTCCTGTTACTGTTGTTTTCCAGTTTTTAATCATGTTTTTCATTTTTTATAGTTTAAATAATTAAGAGATTCAATACGTAATGACAGGTGCGCTTGCACCTTATACAGTAAATATTTTAGAATGTTAAAACCTCTGCTGAGGTTGTTGTGTTGTTTTCGTAAACAGGAGCGAACGAGAAATAATTAATGCTTAAAAATTTTCGTTTTCCCCATTTAGTATCTAATGAGACTTGGACTGTTTTATAAGATTGGTTTGGTAAATTTTGAAATTTCGGCTACCTATAAGACAAGCATATTAGCTGTTATTTAAGGGTGTAAAAGTAAGGTAGAGAAATGTAAAACGACCTAAAAAAAGACCACTGTATTCAGTAGTTTCAGTAAGTTCTGTTTCTGCTGAAACTACTGAATACAAGTGGATTGAAATTTTAAAATCACGAACTCTGATACTACTTTTACACTCAGAAAAATACTCTAGCCATGCGTAAAAATGCCATTCATAATTTCAATATTTCAATAGAAGATAGTACTGCTACAGGTAGCTCCGAACAATTAACTAAAGACATTCTAAAAGAGTTGGCCAAAGTTTCAAAAGAGATGAACCAACAAAAAGATATCGTACAAGAATGGGAGGAGCAAAAATCCCGTGAGGCTGCTGCTATTTTAAACAATTCCAATGCCTCAACCGAAGGAGGCGCTACCGATACGACTGTCGGAACGAACCAAAATTCGTTTACATCGATTAGGACTACTCCTTTGGTTTCTGAGGAGGCAAAGTCAGATTTTACTGCATCCACTATAAGAGAGACTACCAATAATAGTATTTCTTCAACTTCTTCGGGAACGATGTCAAATGATGCTGTGTCAACTGTAGGAAGGGGTAGCACTAGTAGTATTTCTTCAGTTGCTTCAGGAACTTCATCAAATACTGCTAAAACAACTTTGGGAAGGGATAATACGCAAACTATTTCTTCAGAAACTAGCGTAAATCCAACTGTACCAGCAGAAGGAGCTACCATTTTACCAAACTTATTGAATAGTACTTCTTCGACTACAGAGACAGCACAACAAACTTTAACCACTCCAACCGGAGGAGGCGTTGTTGATACTACAGGCAGAACGACTAAGAATTCTTCCACATCAACAGGCAATACTTCTCCGGGATCAGGAGCTGCAAGTAGCATTCCAAATTTAAGTAGTGGTCTGGCGACTCAAACTTATGCTAGTGTGGCAGCACAACAAATCGTGGCGGTACCGCAAAAAATGCAAATAAACACGGGCGAACCAACATTAGAAGTTATAAAAGCAGCAATTAAAAGGAAATTAGCAGTAGCTAATGAAACGAAGGATGCTGTTGCGATAACGTACTGGACCAGTATTGCTAAAGCTTTTGAGGAAAGAGACTTTGCAGCAGATTTTGATGGTAAACCGGAGCATAGATTATTTACAGAAATGTATGCCTTATTGAAACAATCCAATCAAAAGGTTATAGAAACTCAAAACTTTAATTGGGACATTGTCCGCAAAAAAATGATTAAAGCAATTGACTCCAATATATTGCATGGGAGAATTTCTAAAGGAAGTAAAGAGCGTTGGACGACGATTAAAAAACAATTAGGCGATGATAGTATTAACGTTGCTAACCTTTTTGAGCAATATGATGAACTTTTCTTATTGCTAAAAGAAGTCGAAGGGCTCGATGCCTTACCGAATACCATCACAATAACTTCCAAAACCAAAATATACCCGAATTTAAGTGCCGACAAACTATATGCATCAATTGGAAGAGAAGAGGTTTACGTATTCCTGAGAAAAATAGAAGACATTCAAGGAAGTGCCGTAAACAAAGGAGGTGTGAAAATTAAAAATGCAGAAGCAATTTCTTTTATTACAGGAGAAAGTCTCGAATTTTTCGTTGATGAAACCTTTATAAATGAAAGTCTGCATGCGAAAGAAAACATAAACTGGATTGTTTATAATAGTAAAAACAAAAAGGACAAAGGAATTGTTTTTGCAGACAAAGGAACTTCGTTTCACTATAATTTTGACAAAGCAGGAACGTATAAAATAGAAGCATACGGATTTAGACCCGGAGCAAACAATACTAAAACGATAAAAGGATCTGCTTTTGTAGAAGTAGAAATAATGGCTCAGGAAATTGTAATTACTCCTCCTGCTGCTATTAAAGACAAACTTACAAGACCTTCTGCAGAAGCACAGTTATTTAAAGTGGCTTTAAAAGACACGAAAGTAAAAACATTAAATCCGTTAAAACTTTATTATCAGGTAGTGTATACAAATGCCAATAAAGTAAGTACGATTTCAGAAGAACAAGAAGTAGATTCAACAGGTACTATTAAACTTGTTATGGCTGATTTGGGTGAATTTACTATTAAAGTATGGAGTAAAGACCAGTACGCCTTGAGCAAAAATTATAGTATTAAAACGATTAAGAATTTTGTTGACACTATAACAAAAGAAGGGGATGAAAAGAATATTTATCTATTGAAACCAATAAGTCAGGAAGCCAAATTCAAAGTTAAAACATTTAAAATTCCGGCTACTCTCCAGGAAAAGCAAAATGTAAAATGGCTGGTTTATGATAAAAACAATAAAGTATACATTCCGAATGGCTTGACATTGCAAGTAGAAAATAATCAAGCCAAAAAGCAATATTTAGCTAAAGGAGAATTTTTTGCTTTTCCTATTCCTAATGTAGAAGGAGAGTTTACTATTGAAGCTTACAGTAACAGTAGCACAAAAGAGGGAGGTAAATCGAATTCAACTTGTAAAATAGAGGTGAAATATCCGCAAGCAACAGAGGCAAGTTGGGCGTACAGTAATGGTAGTAAAAAGGGAACATCTGGTTTTGCGGGAGAAAGCAATTGGATAAAGGCAACTATTCCTAATTACAATAATCAGATTGTTAGGATCTATTTCTATTTGAATACAATTAAAACGAATCATTATTGTGATGTAAAAACAAACGAAAATGGCGAGATTTTTAAAGAAATAAAATTTGATTCTAATTTCAAAAAACAGATCGGATTCCAAAACAGAAAAACGGCCAATATCGGGTTTAAACTGGAAGGAATACAACAAGGAAAATTATATCCATTTAAAAAACCGGCTTATAAAGAAACAGATGTAGCATTGCATGTTAGCGTTGAGAAAAAAATCATTGACGCTTATTTCAGATACGATGGCAATAGGGTAACAGCAGAAGATGAAATTTCTTTTAATGCGAAAGGCACCATCTTGACTATAGTCGTTAAAACCCAAAATATGATTGGTGATGAGGTTGTGTTAACCGCTCACAAAGTGGGAGAAAAAGCGGTTTTTTCGAATAAAGCAAAAGTAAATGCAGCAGGTGTGGCGGCTACAAGTTTTTCTATAAAACGTCCTGAAGGATCGAAAAATGAAGAAAAAATGAGTTATTATGTGGGAGTTGAAGGTTATTCTACGAAACATTTAACTTATAAAGGAGTGAATATGGTGGCGGGGACTTCAAGTTCTATGAAGAATGACTCGAAAGGAGGTAGTAAAAATGCTATTGATATCGCCTATTTTCTGGAAAAATACAAAGGAGAAAATGAAGCGAATCTTAAAGTGTTGTTGACTGACATGAATGAATATTTTATGTTAGAAAAATTAGTGCCACTAAAAGAACAGGTAGCTTATATGCTTGCTACGGTTTACACGGAAACATTTAAAACATTTAAACCCGTAAGAGAAAGTTTTTGGATAAAGGATAAAACTTCAAGAGAAAGAACCTATCACAGGTACGATCCGATTTTGGCAAATACTGAAAAAAGAAGAAAAACGGCAATTGAAAGAGGGAATACAAAAGAAGGAGATGGAGTAAAATATTCCGGTAGAGGTTATGTGCAATTAACATGGAAAAATAACTATGTAAAGATGAAAGACCAGTTTGGTGTAGATTTAGTCAACTATCCTGATAAGGCAATGGAGCCAAAAATTGCTGCCAAAATTATGATTTGGGGAATGAACAATGGTATTTTCACGGGTGTTAGTATCAGCAAGTATGTAAATGAGTCAAAAACGGATTATGTTAGTGCCAGAAAAGTTATTAATGGAAAGGATCAAGCCAGGTCAATAGCAAATGATGCTGAAGATTTTGAGCAAATGATAAAAATAAACAAGAGTACAAAAGTAGGCGAGGTAAAAAGAAAGCACAGTAATATTGTTACGTTTGATCGTGGTTTGTCACAAGAGCGAATTAATCAAATTAGTAATAAGACGATAACAGTTTTAGAAAATGCGGCCAATGATTCCCTAAATAAATCGGTAATCATAACCAGTACAATTAGAAATCCTATGCAACAAGCCAAAGCGATGTATGATAATGAGTCATCTGGCAATCATATTAGATATGCAGAACCGGGTAGAAAAGTAGTTAAGCTATATAATGATTCTGTGAAAAAAGGAAAATCTGAAAATGAAACCCTGAAATTGATGGCTGAAAAAATAACAGCACTTTATAAATTGGGTGAATTAGTTTCAAAGCATTGCGTACCAGAAGAGGTTTTTAAAAATAACAATATTGTTGATGTTTCTTTTAGTCGTGGGTTAATTAATAAATTAGATTTTATACAAAGTTTACTTAGGATAGATGCTGTGACTAAAATTATACATCCTTTTCCAGGACTTAAAGCGCATAAAAAGCTGGTTCATGATTCGAAAGAAGGTGCAATACATGTTGAGGTAAAACAATAAAAAAAAGGATCATAATGTGGATTAAAATTTTAGATATCAATAAAATTACACTAAAAGATTTTTTTAAAGATTTATAAATAATAAAAACATTTACTAATAAAGGGACTGTGTCGTAGTTTTAACGAGACAGTCCCTTTATTAATTCATGGCTATAAAATAACCGGAAAGCTATAACTAAACCTTGCGCCCCTTGCGTAACCCATTGCGATCCTTGCGGTTAAATCCCCGTAACTAATAAATAACTAACAAATTAGTTTAAATATTAATAAATTAGTTTTGCTACTAACTAATTAGTAGTTATATTTGTGAAAAGATTTAACCATGATAAAATTAGCCAAAAGAGAAGAACAGATCATGCAGGTCTATTGGGATTTGAACAAAGCCTTCATTAGAGACGTAATTCCATTGTTGCCCGATCCCAAACCACATTACAACAGTGTAGCCACAATAGTCAAGATTCTGGAAGAAAAAGGATTTCTGAATCATGAAACTACAGGAAACATGCATTGTTTTTTTCCGGTAATCAGTAGAGAAGAGTATCAGAAATTTGCCTTAAAAGATATCGTTAGTCAATATTTTGATAATTCGTATCCCCGTATGCTTGCTTTTTTTGCCAAGGAGCAAAAGCTCAGCGAGAATGAATTGGATGAAATAGTTGGCATCATTAAAAAAGGAAAAGTATGATACCTTATATCTTATACACCGCCCTGATTCTCTCTGCCTGTTTTGTATTCTATAAAGTACTGCTGCAGAAAGAAACGTTCTTTGATCTCAATAGATTTGTTTTGTTGGGCTGTATGCTTGTGGCTTTTATTTTGCCGTTGCTTCCCGTACCACATCAATTCTCATTTAGAAAAGATACTGTACTGACAGCTATTCCGGCAGCTAAGGTTGCTGTTGACAAAACAACAACTGTAGCGAAACAAACAGCACCCGTTCAGGAAGTTTTGGTGGAACAAACCCAACAACACTTTAATGTTGAGGTAATGTTACAATGGCTGGTTTATTTGTATTGGTTTGGCGTACTAATTTTTGGACTTAACTTTTTGATGCAGGCCGTTATACTGTTATATCGATCCTATTCATTATCGGTCATTCAGGATGGCAAATTCAGGATTGTCGAGATAAAAGACGACAAAGCCCCTTGTTCGTTTGCGAATACCATTTTTATCAATCCCGAAAAATACGAGTGGGATACGTACAATCAGATTTTGTTGCATGAGAAAATTCATGTGCAGCAAAAACACACTATTGATCTTTTACTGGCTGAGGTAGTTCTTATTTTTCAATGGTTTAATCCATTTGCCTGGCAGTGGCGAAAAGTGCTGGAGAGCAATCTCGAATTTTTAACAGACAACAAAATGTTAGAACAGAACACAGTCGAAAAAGAAAGTTATCAGTTTAGCCTGCTCAAAGTAGCAGCGCCACAGTTTCCTTTGAGTCTTACAACCAACTATAATCAATCATTACTCAAAAAACGAATCATTATGATGAATTCAAAAAAATCAAACGTACACACAACCTGGAAATATTTTTTCCTGGTGCCTTTATTGGTATTGTTTGCCTGCCTTTTTAATCAACCGGCAGCGCAAAGTCAGACTTTAAATTCCGATCTAAAAGAGAAAGAATCTAAAGCACAGTCGAACATTCAGAACGGAATGGAAACAGAAGGAAACTGGTTTGCCACTATCAAAGGCAATACGGTAAATATCCAATTCAAAAACGACGGCGATAATAGTTCGTCAACGACTTTTCAATTGAGCGAATTGAAAGGATTGGCAATGGACAAAAAAAGCGAGTTCACGATAACACGTGAAGCAGGAACCATGAATTTTATAGGAAAATTTGAAGGACAAACCGGAATGGGAACCTATAAATTTGTAGCCAATAAAAAATTCAGCAAAGAAATGGCTCAAGAAGGAGTTGAAGTTGCAGATGATGAAGATCTGATGGTGTTTTTTATCGTAAATTTAAAAAGCTCTTATGTGAAAATGCTGAAGAAAAACGGTTACAAAAATGTAGATAAAGACCAGTTGATTCCGTTGGCAGCTTTAGATGTAAACGAAGACTATGTTACTTCTATCAAAGAATCGGGACTTACAAATTTTGATCTGGAAGATTTAATTCCTTTTAGATCAATGGGAATTGATAAAGCTTTTATCGACGAAATTCGCAAAGCAGGCTATAAAGATATTAGTGCCGATAAACTCATTGCTTTAAAATCTCAGGGTATTGATGGGAAATATATTGCTGATTTTCAGGATGCCAATAAAGGAAATTCCGGTAAGATAACCGAGGATGATATTATAGGATTTAAATCAATGGATATCGATAAAGATTTTGTGGATTCCTTTAAACAATTAGGATACAATGATCTTTCCAATGATGAACTGATGTCTTTAAAATCCTTAAATATTACTCCGGAATACGTAAAAGAGTTTGAAAAAATGGGGTACAAAAACATCAAAGTCGACGATTTGTTTGCTTTAAAATCCATGAATATTACGGCGAAATATATAAATGATATCGAAAAAGCAGGTTATAAAAACATCAAACCGGATGATTTATTTGCTTTGAAATCACAGAATATAACAGCCGATTTAATCAAACAATACAAAGATCTGGGTTTTACTGATTTGAATCTGGATGATGTTATTGCTGCAAAAGCGATGGGAGCTTCGCCTCAGTTTGTCAAATCGATGAAAGAAAAGGGGCATAATTTTAAAAACCTTGACAAGTATGTAGAACTGAAAGCTATTGTTGGCAGATAAAACAGATAGTAAATTTTGTTACTTACTTTAGGTCTGTAAGTTTAGACCAAATACAAAAAACAGTTGAGGTGTGAGACTACAACTCAAATGCAATAAAGCCCAAACCGAAATAGGATTGGGCTTTTGTTTTTGAGAGATTTATGTTGTAATAGCGTCCTTGTGGTTAAACTTCACTCAAAGCCAGAGACGTTTGTGTAGCTTTTCATAGGAACTTTTTATGTAGTAGGAAGAGAGTTAAAATAATGAATCATAATTTCCTAATGGGCAAATTTCTTCACAACGGTCTATATAATTTTCGATTTCATCTTCAGTCCCATTGCTGGAGTATTCTGCTAAAACTAATAAGATTTCAAAAAACTGAATTTCATTTTCTACAAATAATGCGTGGATATTATTTATTTCATCACCATAAATTATATAAATTCGTCCAGTTTTTTCATCAAGCGCTAAATAGCCTCCATCGATACCTCCGACCAATAGATACCCATTTATGTATCGCAAAACATCATCAAAAAATATATTTCTGATTCTAAAAAATCTCAAATCATAATTATTCAAAAAATCGAATACTATTGAGTCATATCTGTTTTGTACTTCTTTTGGTTTTAGGATAAATTCATTATTTAGAATTTCAAGAGCTAATTCTTGTGAATATCCTTGCTGTAGTAAATCATCTAATTTAGGCTGTAAGCTTAAAAGCTTTTCCTTAAATTTCCTTAAATTCATGTTTTTGGTTTTTAATGTTTTAGAGGATAACAGAATAATTCCCACTCTCCGAAGAGTTTGTGATAAAAAGCTGTCTAAATGTCTCTGACTTTGCGCTTTTTCATAACTATTTTTAGAATTAAAAGGTTTCTTAAAGTATCCGACTTTAAGAATGATTATCTCCGAAGATTGATTTTAAATTCAATACCGCTGCGCTTGCGCTTACTGGGTTTAAAAGTATATAATCTAATTTTGACCACATAGATTTATTCGTGTATTTTTTTTTGAGTGATTAACATTTCCATCAATTCCGAGTTTCCTCTTGATGGATTTTTATATATTTATACTAGTAAAAAGACCGTTTACTATTTCTAAATTTAGACATCCATCCCGATAAGTAACACACAATAAAATGACAGAAATTTTCAAAATATACAAATTTGGAGTCGAAGATGTCGAAAAAAATGAAGTATTGCTTAATGAGCCGCACAGCCACAATTACGAAGAGTTAATTATTGGTATTGAGGGGCAGATTGATCATTTTATAGATTTTAACTCTACGGTTTTTAATGCCCCTTTTATTTCTTTTGTGACCAAAGGTAAAGTACACAGAGCCAAACCGGGTTTAAAAGACGGAAAATGTGATTTATGGGTCATTCGGTTTAGTAGTGAGTTTATTCCCGAAACCGTTTTTCAACTTTATTCCTATTATCATAATGAGGCCAATATTTCGCTTCAAAGAGATATGTGTTTCTCGAGATTGTTGTCACTCTGCGAAATGATGTACATGGAAAGTATTCAGGAAGAACCTGATTTGGGAATTATACGGCAATTGCTTGGCGCTTTATTTACGATGATAGAATCGGAAAGAAGGAAATCAAAATTAGAGAATGAAAGTATTGAAAAAACAAAAAGTCTGACTTTTAAGAACTTTTTGATATTATTGGAGCAACATTATACGAAACCCGAAGGAGCCAATTTTTATGCTGACAAATTGTCGATGAGCAGCAGAAATCTTAATCTAATCAGTCAGCGGATATTACAGCAAAGTGTCTCTGAAATCATTGAAACCAGAAAACTGATACAAGCCAAAAATCTGCTAACAACTACAGATATGACCATTTCCGAAATTGGTTTTGCATTAGGATTTAGCGAAAATACTTATTTCACCCATGTTTTTAAGAAAAAGTCGGGACTTACTCCGAGTGAATTCAGAAGTGAAATGAAAAAACTCATTTCCTAAAAACACCATACTTCTTCCTAATAGTGTTATATCCGGCCTTTATATAATTTACAACTTTGTACTATCATTTTTTAATAACCAAAAATTATAGCTACAATGAAAACAATTTCAAGAAAAATTATTCCGGCAGCAGTATTAATTATGGCCATCACAATGGTTAGTTGTGAACAGAAAAAAGAGCTTCCGACTGAAGAAAGCGCTACAGCATTAAAACAACTAAAAGTACTAACTGCCGCAAACGAGGTTATTACTGAGAATCTCGCAAAATTTGACACCTTAGATTATACGGTATTCAGTAATCAACAATGGGAACGACTACATGAAAGCCATGCAAAAGACATTCTTGTTCATTTTCCTGACGGACATACCGAAAAAGGATTGGAGCAGCACATCAAAACACTAAGTGCCATGTTTGTGTATGCGCCCGACACCCGAATCAAAGAGCACCCTATCCGAATTGGCTCCGGTAACACAACAGCAGTTATCGGTACTATGGAAGGAACTTTTACCGTACCAATGCCAATAGGTGGAGGCAAGTTTATACCTCCAACAGGTAAGAAATTTAAATTACCAATGGCGACCATAGGGATCTGGAAAGACGGAATCATGACAGAAGAATATCTTTTCTGGGATAATAAATCGTATATGGATCAAATCGGACTTGGTAAATAATTACAACAAAAGGACATATAATTTTATTTATTTTAAATAATCTGACCTAAGGAATGGACAGGAAAAAATTTTTAAAAACAATGGCAATAGTACCACTTACAGGAGTCGCTCTCAAACTAAATGTATTAAGTAAATTGTCGGATCAATTAGAGAGTACCGAAAAAATGCCCCTATTATTTTTGGGGCATGGTAATCCGATGAACGCTATCGAGGATAATGTATTTGTTGAAGGATTTAAAAATGTCGCAAAAACATTAGCCAATCCCAAAGCGATTCTTTGTATATCGGCGCATTGGGAAACAAAAGGCACATTTGTAACCGCTATGGAGATGCCACGTACCATTCATGATTTTGGTGGTTTTCCACAGGCCTTATTTGATGTACAGTATCCGGCCAAAGGGAGTTTTGAATTAGCGAAGGAAACCCAACAGTTAATTACTAAAACTCAAATTGAACTGGATTACGAATGGGGACTTGATCATGGTTCCTGGAGTGTTGTAAAACATTTGTATCCAAATGCGGATATTCCCATTATTCAAATGAGTATCGATTACTCACAACCTGCGTCCTATCACTATGAACTGGCAAAAGAACTGGCCGCACTAAGAAGAAAAGGGATTTTAATTATCGGTAGTGGTAATATGGTTCACAATCTCAGAATGGCAGCATGGGATCAAATGAAGGCACCCGGATACGCCTATGATTGGGCAACCGAAGCGAATGAGAAAATGAAAAAACTAATCTTAGATGGCGATCATCAGCCTTTGATTGATTACCGTTCGCAAGGTAAAGCATTCGATTTAGCGATACCCACTCCGGAACATTATCTGCCGTTGCTTTATACACTTGCCTTGCAAGAGAAAAATGAAGAGGTAAGTCTTTTTAACGATTATCTCATTGCAGGATCACTTAATATGATGTCAATAAAAATTGGGTAGTGGTTTAGCATAATCAGTCCGAGTCGCCGGGAATCGAACCCGGGGACAAACAAAGAATGAAAGGAGTTTTCTATAGGCTAACTCTCCCTCACTTTGAAGGGGGAATAAAAAAATGCGCAACTGTCTCTGACTTTGCGCATTTTTTTATGACTTATTAAATTAGATGTCTTTTAAATTTTTAAAGTCATGATCATCGAGATCATTGATATTTTGAATTTAAGCATTCAAATATTAATTAGATTAAACCAATTGTAAACTGATTAATAAAACTCCTATACATCTGGCTTCTTTTGTCAAATATTTTGAATAGGAGAATAGGTGTTTTTAGGAGCTAGTAATAGGTTTTTTTAAAGTGTAAATATGAATGGAAGTATTTAATATTAAACTCTTCTTGATTACTTACATCGCATTACAATTAAAGCAAGAGAAACGTTTTTACTTTTTGTTTGAAATAGAGCGATACAAGTTGAATTAATCTATTGATGCAAAAAATGATGAATAGTAGCATTATTTACCATTATACAAAAGTCAAAGGGACTTTTTTTTATTTACCATTATTTCTGTTAATTAGTATTGCGCTCTATCTTTACACGCAAGATAGTCTCGATGCCTACTCTTATGCTCAAATCCAAAAGAATACTTTCTTTTATCTTAATAGCAAGTTATCTCAGTATCCGGATCTTCAAAGTAACCTTAGCGAAACAGGGGATACGTTGGTTGCTTTTTCATTTTTAAGTTTATTTGTTCTATACGCCCCAAAAGTATGGGAAGATTTATTGTCAGCGTCGCTTGTTGGGCTATTATTTTCGATAGTATTAAAAAAGATATTTGCTGTGCCAAGGCCCGCAGCCGTATTTAATACAGATAATTTTGTAATCATTGGAAAAACATTGTGTGGCTGTAATAGTTTACCTTCGGGACATTCCATAACAGTTTTTACAACACTGACGGTTTTGTTACTTACGTTTATGCCGAAAAAAACAATTCATAAAATTGTATTGTGCAGTTTTGTACTTGTGTTGGGATTAATTCTCGTCCTTGCCAGAGTAGCGGTTGGGGCACATTATCCGCTTGATATTATTGTGGGAAGTATTATTGGTTATATCTCGGGACTTCTGGGAATTTTTATTAACCAAAAATATAATATTTGGTCCTGGATTAACAATAAAAAATACTATCCTGTTTTTATTTTAATGTTTATAACTATATGTTTTTTAATGATATATAAAGAGATGCATGAAAATTTAATGATTTTTAGTCTATCTTTAGTTTGCTTAATTATTTCAATTTGTAAAATTACTACTGTCTATGCTAAAAAGTAATTTAAGACTGTCTCATTTTGCCATGTTAATGAGTTTTATCAACTTTTTATTCTTTCATTTTTCATTTTTTTCCTTTGTTGTTGATAATCTTGATTCTAAAAGTTTTAACGGTAGTATAATTATTATTAGTTTAATAGTATCCGTTTTACTTGTAAACTTTATGGTTTTTTATATACTGCTTTTTTTGTCACATTTTGTTGGAAAGCTCCTTTTGGTGTTGTTTTTCTTTATCAATGCAATTGCCATTTATTTTGTTAATACGTACAGTGTAATAATTGACGAAAGTATGATTGGCAATGTGTTGAATACCAATTTTGAAGAATCCGGTAGTTTTTTTTCAATAAAATTAGTAGTCTATGTAATTGTGCTTGGAGTTATTCCCGGTGTTTACATTGTAAAAGCAAAAATTATAAACGAAACGTTTAATAAATTTTTAATCACTTCTTCACTTAGTTTATTGTTGGTATTAATTTTAGTATTTGTCAACGCAAACAACTGGTTGTGGATTGATAAAAATTCAAAAAAATTAGGAGGACTGGTAATGCCTTGGTCGTATTCAGTAAATGTTTCGCTTTTCTATATTCATAAACATAAAAAGAACGAAAAAGAAATTTTATTGCCCAATGCGACGATAAAAGATACTAAAAAGGCAATCGTGGTTTTAGTAATTGGAGAATCGGCAAGAAGCCAGAATTTTTCTTTATACGGATATGCGAAAAACACCAATCCTTTGCTTTCTAAGACACCGAATTTACATCATTTTAACGCTACTTCTTTAGCCACTTATACCACTGCAGGTGTGAAATCTATTCTGGAACATAAAAGAACGGACGATCTCTATGAAGTTCTGCCCAATTATTTGTATCGAAATAATGTAGAAGTAATTTGGAGAACCACAAACTGGGGAGAACCGCCAATTCATATTAAAAATTATCAAAACAGAGAATCTTTAAAGTTAAATTGTAAAGGCGAAGGCTGTAATTACGATGAAATTCTTTTAACCGGACTAAAAGAACAAATAGTATCAAGTAACAAAAATAAAATATTGATAGTACTGCATACCAGTACGAGTCATGGACCAACATATAGCAAGAAATACCCAATTGAATTTGAGAAATTTAAACCGGTTTGCAAGAGTGTTGAGTTAGGAAATTGCTCTCATAACGAATTGATTAATGCCTATGACAATACCATTGTTTATACTGATTACATCTTATCTAAAGTAATTGAAGACTTAAAACAATTAAAAGAGTACAATAGCACCATGATTTATGTTTCAGATCACGGAGAATCATTAGGAGAAAAAAATCTGTATATGCACGGACTGCCGATAAGCATTGCACCTAAAGAACAATACGAAATCCCTTTTATTGTTTGGTTATCTGATGGAAAAAAGCAACTCAAACCTAATAAAACAGTATCTCAAAATTATGTATTTCATAGCGTTTTAAATTTTCTAGACGTTCAGAGTCCAATTTATGATGAGAAAATGAATATTTTTAGATAGTGAATTACTTTGCTGCTTTTTGGAAGGATTTCTGATAAAAATTGAGGAAGTGTGTCCGTATTTGTGTAGCGTCTGCCGGATATTTAGAAGAGTTAGGGCTTTTGAGATATTTATGTTCTTAGCAAAAAATGCGCAAAGTCAGAGGTATTCGCGAGTTTTTCAGTAGAATTCCTCGGAGAGCGATGTAAGAGCAAGAAAAAAGCCTGTAAACTATTTTATGTTTACAGGCTTTTTGTGGAGTCGCCGGGAATCGAACCCGGGTCCAAACAAGCAACTAAAGAGCTTTCTACACGTTTATTTCCTGATTGGATTTTCGTTGTTAAGCTAGGTCAGGAACAACCACTCAACACTTATCTTCTTAATTTCGAAATCCACCCGAAGCTCATGGATATCTAGGTTTATTTTTACGGTTCCCCTAAACTGACCGCCACAAACCAAGGCTTTCAAGGAGAATCCAGCTTCCCTATCTGATAGGGACGTGGCTAATCTTACTATAATTCAGATTATGCAGCTAAAGCGTAGTTATTTTCGCCGTGTAAAATTGTAAGATCTTATATTTACGAGCAAGGTCTCAATGCTCGACGTGCTTACTGTTCAATTCGACTTGCTGTCAAAACCAGTCGACCCCAAAAATGAGTTTGCAAATTTATACTATTTGAAGTTACTTCTGTAATAAATTTTGCAGAAAAATGATTTTATTCTTCGTCTTTAAAATTAAACGGGTAATCTCCAAAAATCGGAGCCAGTTTACGAACCGCATAAGTGTTTCGTGTCATTTTGTTCGACAAGGCAATAATAGTTACATTTTCTTTCTTTAAAGTAATATAAGAAGAGGTATTACCATGCCACCAGCCATTGTGGAAATAAAAATTCTGTCCCGTTTCCCAATTGATCATTCTGATTCCTAAACCATAATTTTTAGTTCCTTTACGCTCATTGCTGTAACCGGTATACACCTGTTTCAATAAATCGGGCTTTAAAAAATCAGGTGAATTTCTGGCTCTGTCGAATTTTAATAGATCTCGTACCGTTGAAAATACATTTTTGTCCCCGTAAACATTATCTAAATAGTCAAAACCAATTTCTACACCATTACCTTTATAGGAAGGGACAATTGTTTTTCTTTCTTTATCATCGTCGAAAATATACGTATGGGTCATTCCTAAAGGTTTGAAAATCATTTGAGACATTGCCTCCTTATAAGTTAAACCCGTGATTTTTTCGATAATAAGCGCCAGCATGGCATAATTGGTATTGCAATAAGCAAATCGGGTACCGGTTGTAGCCTCTAATCCAATATTTTTTGTGGCAAGAATTTCGAGAATGTCTTTATTGGTCAGCTGATTGTGTCGGTCCCAAACCGATTTGTCTCGGTCTGTGAAATAAGCATAGTTGCGCATTCCGCTACGATGACTTAATAACATTCGAACCGTACATTCCGGATAAGGAAAGGTTTTTAAAATCGTATTTACCTTTTGATCCAAATCTAATTTTCCGGCATTGACCAATTTTAAAACCGCCGTAGCAGTCAAAACTTTACTGACAGAAGCAATTTGTACTGGAGTATCTGCTGTTATTTTAGTGCCTTCATTTTTATTGGCAAATCCATTGTAGCGTTCAAAGATAATCTGACCATTTCGGGCAACCAAAAAGCTACCATTCATGCTATTATTTGGCCAGTTTTTGTTGTAAAAATGATTTATCCTTCCTGCAACAGAATTTATATAAGCTTGACTTATTTTTTTTTCAGGACCTAAAGGTTTCATTTTAGGCAAGGTATCCTCGACCGTTGTAACCTCTTTATCTGTATTGTTTTTATTTTTTCCGCACGACCCTAAAACTAAAATTAGGAGAAGTATTTGTGCTATATTTGTTTTTTTAAGGAAGCTCATTTTCATCATTCTTTGAAAACAAATATATAGAATTCAATACTTTTGTTTGAGCATTTTTAAATCTACAACATCTAGTTTTTAACTTTTTTTTAACGTCTTTTTTTTCTAGTTGATTGTACATCAGCTTTTAGCGTTATATTTTTGTTTAAAATTAAAGAATTACAACAAAAATTTAACTTATTTTGTTATATTTGAAACAAATTCAATCAAAAAAGTTATATTAATATTCACTTTAATCCGATATAAATGAAATTTGGTATTATAAAAGAACGAAAAAACCCACCGGACAGACGCGTTGTGTTTGCTCCTAATGAATTGGCTAAACTGAAACAGCTTTATCATGAAGCTACTGTTGAGGTTGAAAGTTCAGATATTAGAATATTTTCTGACGTTCAATATAAAAGTATGGGAATAACGGTTACAGAGGATGTTTCTGACTGTGATGTTTTATTTGGTGTAAAGGAAGTTCCTGTAGAGAACTTAATTCCAAATAAAGCGTACTTCTTTTTTTCACATACCATAAAAAAGCAACCTTATAATAAAAAGTTGTTGCAAGCTATTTTGGAAAAGAAGATTGATCTGTATGATCATGAGACCATAGTTGACAGTCACAATCGAAGACTAATCGGTTTTGGAAAATATGCCGGAATGGTTGGTGTCTATAACGGAATTCGCGCATTCGGAATTAAATTCGAATTGTTCAAATTGCCAAAAGCAGAAACACTTGCGGGTAAAGAGGCGTTAATTATGCACTTAAAACGCATTACTTTACCTCCTTTAAAATTTGTAATCACCGGAACCGGTAAGGTTGGGAGTGGAGCCAAAGAAATTCTGGATGCCATAAAAGTAAAGGAAATAGCAGTAGAGAATTATTTGACTAAAAATTATACACAGCCGGTTTATGTACAACTGGATGTTTTAGAATATAACAAACGCATTGACGGACAGCTTCTCGATTTTAATGATTTCGTAGCACATCCTGAGGCTTATGTTTCGGACTTCGAAAAATTTACAAAAGTGACCGATATCTATTTTACAGGTCATTTTTATGCCAGTGAAGCTCCGGCTATTTTGACAAGAGAAATGTTAAATGCAAGTGACTGCAAGATAAAAGTAGTTGCGGATATTTCTTGTGATGTGAATGGGCCGATTGCATGTACCTTACGTTCTTCTACGATTGCAGAGCCTATTTACGGATACTGGCCAAGTGAAGACAAAGAAGTAGATGTATTTCATCCCGGTGCTATTGTAGTGATGGCAGTTGATAATTTGCCATGCGAAATCCCAAAAGATGCCAGTGAAGGTTTTGGAGAACAATTTATGGAATACGTTATTCCTGCTTTTTTCAACGGAGATAAAGACGGAATTTTAGAACGTGCAAAAATGACGGAAAACGGAAAACTAACACCAAGATTCAGTTACTTACAAGATTATGTAGATGGAAAGTAAGGGGGAGTTTTAAGTTTCAGGTTTCAAGTTTAAAACAAGGCCTATAATTAAAAAGAATAAAAAAAGGGAAAAGCTTTTAAGCTTTTCCCTTTTTTTATAACCTGAAACCTGAAACCTGAAACCTGAAACCTGAAACCTGAAACCTGAAACCTGAAACCTGAAACCTGAAACCTGAAACCTGAAACCTGAAACCTGAAACCTGAAACCTGAAACCTGAAACCTGAAATCAGCCTATAGTTTATACCATTTCCTCAGGCTTAACCCAGGCGTCAAAATCTTCAGGAGTTACATAGCCTAAACGAACGGCTTCGTCTTTAAGAGTTGTTCCGTTTTTGTGTGCGGTCTGAGCGATTTCGGCGGCTTTGTAATATCCGATTTTAGTATTTAGAGCGGTAACCAACATCAAGGAGTTGTCAACCAGTTCTTTGATACGTTTGTGATTCGGTTCGATTCCCTGTGCGCAATGTTCATCAAAAGAAATACAAGCGTCACCTAATAAATGAGCAGATTGAAGGAAGTTTGCAGCCATAACGGGTTTGAAAACATTCAATTCGTAATGTCCTTGCATACCGCCAACAGCAATTGCCATATCATTTCCTATAACTTGTGCGCAAACCATCGTCAGGGCTTCACATTGCGTAGGATTTACTTTCCCCGGCATAATAGAAGATCCCGGTTCGTTTTCAGGGATGTGAATTTCTCCAATTCCCGAACGAGGTCCTGAAGCTAACATTCTGATATCATTCGCAATTTTATTTAAAGAAACAGCCAGTTGTTTTAACGCTCCGTGCGTTTCAACAATAGCATCATGCGCAGCCAAAGCTTCAAATTTGTTCTCAGCAGTTATAAAAGGGTGATTGGTGAATTCTGCAATGTATGCAGCCACTTTTACATCGTATCCTTTTGGAGTGTTAAGACCTGTTCCTACTGCAGTTCCGCCCAAAGCAATTTCAGCTAAGTGTGCTAAGGTATTTTTTAAAGCTTTCAATCCGAATGTTAATTGAGCAGCGTAACCGGAAATTTCCTGTCCTAAAGTAAGCGGGGTAGCATCCATAAGGTGGGTACGGCCAATTTTTACGACATCTTTATATGCTACAGCTTTTGCGTGTAGTGTATCTCTTAATTTTTCAACACCGGGAATTGTAGTTTCTACAATCATTTTATAAGCTGCAATATGCATTCCAGTTGGAAAAGTATCGTTTGATGATTGCGATTTATTGACATCATCATTGGCTTTTATGAATTGCTCGCCTTCTCCAATTTCAAAACCTTTAAGCACCTGAGCACGGTTGGCGATTACTTCGTTTACGTTCATGTTACTTTGTGTACCGGAACCTGTTTGCCAGATTACCAACGGAAACTGATCGTCTAATTTACCGGCCAAGATTTCGTCGCAAACTGCTGCGATGGCATCTCTTTTTTCTATTGGTAAAACACCTAAATCGTGATTGGCATAAGCCGCAGCTTTTTTCAAGTAAGCAAAACCTTCTATAATTTCTTTAGGCATAGAGGCCGATGGTCCGATTTTGAAATTATTTCTTGAACGTTCTGTTTGAGCACCCCAATATTTATCGGCTGGGACTTGAACTTCCCCCATGGTGTCTTTTTCTATTCTGTATTTCATTTGCTTGATGTAAAAAATTATTTATTGTAATATCAGTATTTGTAAAATGTCATTTGTAAACTGTAGTCCGAGACTGAGACCGAGACTGAGGCTAAAAACCGCCCCATACTCCCGCGTCTGTAAACTTAAAAAAAAATCCTTATTTAAAATGATTTTAAATACACTAATTATTCTTATTTTATAAAAAATGATTTGGTTTTTATTGGCAACGAAAAATATTAGAGTTACATTTGTGCCTACATTCAAAAATTCCGGAAAACATGTTTGAATTTTCACAGTACTTAGGCTTTTTACTTTTCTTAACCATACTAACTATAGGGTTTTGGTTGATGTTTTTCTTAGTTGGATTCGTATCTTATTGGGTTACGGGTGCTAGCTGGGAAATGTTCAAAGAAATGAGAGCAAAAAAGAAAGAAGAACAATCAGTTAATTAATTGATTTCATAAAAAAAGGACCCGTTTTTACGAGTCCTTTTTTTTTAAGTCAAAAAGTTAAGGACTTCAAAAAGGATCAAGACATATTGTTGTGGAGGAACAATTATCTTGTAGTTCTGTAATTTCGAATCAAGTTCAAAAGTTGTGGAATAATTTTTAGATTTCTTTTGCTAGCATTAGCAGATCTTATACTTTTTCGCCACAGCTTTTTAAGTACCTAATTTTCCAACTTCTCGCTTTGAATCTCGCAAAGACGCCAAGCCGTTAAGTTTTTCTCCTATTTTTAAGCTCTAATTTTCTGTTTTCTGTTTTCTACTTTCTCGCTTTGGATTTCTAAAAATGTTATAGAGTCTCAAAGTTTTTCTTCTGTTTTTTCATTAATACTTTGCGATTTTGCGACTCTGCGAGATTTTTACTTCCCCATAACTTTCGGACTTGATCCTTCAAAAAGAGGTAAAATTCCTTTCAATAGCCTCCAGCTTTAGCTGGAGATATAGAAAAAAGTAGAGGAAAGGCTTTAGCCGAATCTTAATTGCCTCGTAGTTGTTCAATTTTTAAATAAAAAAGGGGCTGTCTTTTTATGTAGACAGCCCCTTTTTTTATATGATTTGATAGTTTTTATCCCGGAAAATCTCCGCCATCACCGCCTCCTTCATTTTTAGGAGCGCCATTCTTTTCTCTGTCGTTTTTTGGTTTGTTAAAACGGTAGGTAAACGATAAGTTAAACTGACGTTTACGCCATTGCATTTCACTATAAGATGTTTGACTTTCTAATGTTTTGTCATTTTGAAGATAAGTGTAAGACCTCATGATGCGTGAATTGAAAATATCACTAATGTTGAATGCAATTGTAGCTTTGTCTTTTAACACATCTTTGCTAAAAGCGGTATTCATACCAAATTGCCCCAGATTTTTACCTTGTGCCGTTTTTTGTTCACCATTGTACATAGCAGTCAGTTGCCAGTCTATTTTGTACGGTAAAGTTAATTTAGAGTTGATTCTTGCAAACCAGGAATTGGCTTGATTGTCAAGATTTTGGGTAATAAGAACTCCTTGGCTGTCTGTGTATGAGTTTTCTCCGGTTGTTTTTACGTTGTAAAAATTGAAGTTACTGTTTAGTCTCCATTTTTTGAAAGGAGTGTAATTAAGGGTGAATTCAAAACCAAATTTTTGCTCATTTCCTAAATTGATCGGTGTATTCACAATTACCGGTATCCCGTTTACTTGGTCGCCATTTGGCGCTTTTACGAAGCTGAATACGTCTTTTGTATTTTCGAAATAGGCTGAGGTGTTAAAAGTTAATTTCTCCCAACGTTTAATGTAGCCAATATCATATTTGTCTGTTAAGGAAGGATCCAGATCCGGATTTCCTTTGAAAATATTAATGTTGCTGGAATAATTTACGGCAGGGTTCATAAAACGTCCTCTTGGTCTTGAAACACGTTTGCTGTAACTTGCTGTGAAGTTACTCTGATCTGAAATTTCGTAACTGATAAAAGCACTTGGAAACAAATTATTGTACTTTTTGGTATTAAACTCTTTAGTGTCTAAAAGATTAACCTGAATATTGGTGTCTTCCCAGCGCAAGCCAAACAAGTAAGAAAATTTATTGATTTTAAGTCCATATTGCGTGTAAAACGCATTTATATTTTCTTTGTATTCTAAAGTATTTGATAATTTAGGATCAATAATTCCTGCCGGATCCAAAACAAAATATTCATTGTTTAAATCACCGAAACTTCCTTTGTATCCCGCTTCAAACTGACTTCCTTTGCTAATTGGCAAAACATAGTCTGCCTGTAAAAGAACTTGCTTTTGTACCTGATCGTTTAGTGTGCTGTTGTAATTTTGCGAGCCCGTAATTAAACTGTTATTATCATCTCTGTTTCTTGAAATAGAAGCATCAACAGTAAGTTTATGACCTTTGTCGTTAAAGTTTTTGATTAAGTTTGACGTATATTCAAAGTTTTCACTTTCAGTATCACCATTATTCAATCGGTATGTGGAACCTGTAAATACGTGGTTAGCATCAAAATTATCGAAACCGATTAAATCGCGGTCTTCTCCCGTATTTTTTTGATAATTGATGGCATTCGTCCAAAATGTATTCGGAGCAACAGTCCATTCGACACCCGCTCTTCCGTTAAAACCGTCTCTTGTTCTTTTAGTGTCACGATTTTCATCTAAAAATTCTTTGGTAGAACCGTCTGCTTTGAAATACTCTGTATTTGTTAGTCCACCACCTTCATTTGTTCTGTGATTGTAACCGGCCGTTGTAAAGTAATTAAATTTCTCGGTTTTATAATTTAGATTGGCGCTTAATCCGTACGTTTCAGGAATTCCGGTCGAAGCAATAAAAGTTCCGTTAAAACCTTGATTTTTACCTTTTTTAAGTATAATATTAATCAAACCTGATCCTCCTTCGGCATCGTAACGCGCGGATGGATTGGTAATAACTTCAACTTTATCAATAGCATCTGCCGGAAGTTGGCGTAAAGCTTCAGCAACGTTAATGGCGTTTGACGGTCTTCCGTCAATTAAAATTCGGATATTGTCACTGCCTCTTAAGCTTACATTTCCTTCCGTGTCAACAGAAACAGACGGTACGTTATCCAGTACATCGCTTACCGTTCCGCCTTTTACCATCATATCTTGTCCGACATTATACACTTTTTTGTCCAGTTTTATTTCTACTGTTGACTTTTCTGCACGAACCACAACCTCGCTTAATTGCGCTGCATCTTCAGATAAATTAACGGCACCTAAATTAGTGTCGTCCTGAATACTTTTTTGCTTGATTTCTGTTGGTTTAAACGAAATAAACTCAATTTTTATATCGTAAGTGCCCGGTGCAACTGCTACTTCGAATTCTCCTTTAGGATTGGTGATTCCTCCGGCAATAACTTTGGTGTCATTAGGAAGCATTATAGAAACAGTAGCATACTCAAGAGCTTGTTTGCTAACTTTTTCGAAAACTTTCCCGGTAACTTTTACCTTGTTTTTACCGCTGGGTGGTTGTTGTGCATAGTTGTAAAAACTTGTAAAAAGGAATACAAGTACTACAGCAAATCTGATTTGTTTCATTGTTATTTTTGGTTACTTTTTTTCATTAGACACCAAATGTAGCTTTTGGTTTAAAGAGACAAATCACAATAAAATGTTAATACCGTTTTTTATAATCAATCTAAGAAAGAAGCAACCAGATATAAGTCTCTCCCGATAATGGCTTTTCCGTCTTTTATAACAATTGGACGTTCGATCAGAATTGGATTATCGACCATTGCCTGAATAATTTCATCATCGCTCAGCGTTTTTTCTTTATAATTTTCAATCCACACTTTTTCTTTGATTCTTACTAATTGAATGGGTTGCAGACTTAGTTTTTGAAGTAATATTTTTAAATCTTCAAAAGAAGGCGTTTCGGTCAGGTAAGGAATGATTTTGTAATCCTCGTTAGATTGATCTAAAAAGGCAAGGCAGTTTCTTGATTTTCCACAACGTGGATTGTGATAGATTTCGATCATTTTAGTATTTTTAATTTGTTATGAGATTGTTAAAGTAAAAAATTCGGTATTTTAGCAACACCAAAAATAAGATTTACTTATTAAACTGAATTCTCATTTTTAAACTTTATCCTAATATGTTTTTAGAACAAGGAATTAAACCCGAAAATCAATTTTGGAAATACCTTCTGGGGTCGGTTTTTATTATCGGAGCGTCGTTTATTGGTCAGATTCCTTTTTCGATTGCTGTACTTTATAAAAGCTTTAGTTCTAATGAGGCATTCCCAACAGATAATGCTTCTGTTATGAGAATGTTTGAGCCAAATGTGACTTTGTTTTTGGTAATGATCTCTTTTGCTTTTGCATTTGCGGGGATTTATTTTGTGGTGAAATATTTACATCATCAGACCATTTTATCGATCACAACATCGCGAAAAAAAATTGACTGGAAGCGGGTTTCGTTTTCGTTTATTTTGTGGTCTCTTTTTTCTATTCTGAGTTTCGCAGCGGTTTACTTTGGATCTCCCGAAAAATTTGTGTGGAATTTTAATTTGATTCCTTTTTTGATTTTGGTGGTTTTAGGCGCTGTATTAATTCCAATACAAACCAGTACAGAAGAATACGTTTTTAGAGGTTATTTAATGCAGGGATTTGCTAATTTGGCCAGAAACAGATGGTTTCCGCTATTGATGACGTCGGTGATTTTTGGTTCGATGCATGTTTTTAACCCCGAAGTAGAAAAAATGGGGTATATAATTATGGTTTATTATATCGGTACAGGCTTATTTCTGGGTATTCTAGCCCTTATGGATGAAGGAATTGAATTGTCCTTGGGTTTTCATGCTGCTAACAATCTGATAGGTGCTTTATTGGTTACTTCGGATTGGTCTGTTTTTCAGACACATTCTATTTTTAAAGACATGTCTGAGCCTTCAGCAGGCTTCGATGTTATCTTACCGGTTGTTGTGGTGTATCCGGTTTTACTCTTTATTTTTGCCAAAAAATATGGATGGAACAACTGGAAAGAAAAATTAACAGGCAAAATTGATACTGCAAATCATTAAATTAAAACGATCACGATGGAATTAACACATAAAAAAGTTCATAATTACTTTAGGCTTAATGGGTATCACCTAAACGGAAAAGACTTGAGTCGAATTGGCTATAGTTATATCAAAGAAGGGGATGTTTACGAACAGGCGATAGGAGAGTTTTTATTGGATTGGTTCGATGATAAGGACTACATTGAAACGAAGACTTCGGGCACAACTGGTCTTCCAAAATTATTGCGTTTAGAAAAGCGGGCTATGATCCAATCAGCTTTAGCAACGGGAGATTTTTTTGATTTAAATCCCGGAGATAAAGCATTGCTTTGCCTGCCGGTTCAGTTTATAGCCGGTAAAATGATGTTGGTTCGCAGTTTTATTTTAGGTTTGAATCTCGATGTGGTATCGCCAAGTGTGGCACCATTAGGGCTAAGGAAGGAGCGATATGATTTTGTGGCAATGGTTCCTTTACAAGTTCAAAATTCAATAGAGGAACTAAAGAATGTGAAAAAGTTAATTATTGGCGGTGCAAAAATTGATACTGTTTTAGAAGAAAAATTATTGCCTTTAAAGACCGAAATATACGAAACGTACGGTATGACCGAGACCATAACACATATTGCCGCTAAAAGGGTAGGAGAAGCTGCTTTTTCGATTTTGCCGAATGTAAAAATAGCAAAAGATGATCGCGATTGTTTGGTGATTTCTGTGCCTGCTGTTTCAGATCAACCAATTGTTACAAATGATTTAGTTGAGCTGGTAAACGAAAATCAGTTTGTGTTTTTAGGACGTATTGATAATGTGATTAACAGTGGGGGAGTCAAACTTATTCCCGAACAGATAGAAACCAAACTAACCGGAAAAATAGCGAATCGCTTTTTTGTAACAAGCTTGCCTGATTCTGTTTTAGGAGAAAAGCTAATCTTGGTCATTGAAGGCGAAAAACAAGAATTTGCGACTGACTTTTTTGATGTTTTAGGAAAGTTTGAAAAGCCAAAAGAAATTGTTTTCGTCCCAAAATTCAAAGAAAACGAAAACGGAAAATTGTTACGCAAAAAAAGCTTACAAAACTAAGTTTTGAAAATTCCAATTTAAAAAAAATCCCAAATTCCAATTTACAGGTTGGAATTTGGGATTTTTTTTATTGGAATTTAACCTTTAGTTTGGAGTTTGAATTTAATTTTTCGCAATCCCAAATTTCAAAAAAAATAAAAAATTCCAAATTCCAACACAACAGTATTGGAATTTGGAATTTTTTTATTGGAATTTAATCCTAAGCTTCTTTTCGCTCTAGTAGAGCCATATAGAATCCGTCAAAACCAGATTCTGAAGCTAATATTTTACGATCTTTTATGAAGGTAAATTGTTTTCCGATTTCTGTTTTAAGGAAACGTTCTACTTGCTCTTGATTTTCTGATGGTAAAACAGAACAAGTTGCGTAAACTAATTTTCCGCCCGGTTTTACAATTTTAGAATAACTTTCTAAAACTTCTGCCTGAACTTTACGAATGTTATCGATAAATTCCGGTTGTAATTTCCATTTTGCATCAGGATTTCTTTTTAGAACTCCTAAACCACTACAAGGTGCATCGATCAACACACGATCCGCTTTTTCGTGTAATTTCTTGATTACTTTTGTGGTGTCGATAATACGATATTCGATATTAAAAGCACCATTTCTTTTGGCTCTTAATTTTAATTGTTTCAATTTGCTTTCATACAAATCCATTGCAATCAATTGCCCTTTGTTTTCCATTAAAGAAGCGATATGCAATGTTTTTCCACCGGCACCGGCACAAGTATCTACAACGCGCATTCCTGGTTTTACATCAAGGAAACCGGCAACTAATTGTGAGTTGGCATCCTGAACTTCAAAAAGTCCTTGTTTAAAAGCATCTGTCAAAAATACATTGGCTCTTTCTTTTAGAACTAAAGCTTCAGGTTGATCTTTCAAATATTCTGTTTCAATATTCAAATCCATCAAGGTGTTTCTCAGGTTTTCTTTCGTTCCTTTAAGTGTATTGGTTCTTAAAATAACTTTGGCAGGTTGGTTTTGTGCAGCAATTTCTGTTGCCCAAACTTTCTCGCCTAATTCTTTAACTCCCAATTCATCCATCCAGTCCGGAATAGATTCTTTTAAAGCTCTGATTTTTGAAAGTTCGTCAAAACGACCTTTTATTTTTCTTTCAGGAGTTCCTTCCAATTGTCTCCAATCCGGAATCGGGTATCCTCTTAAAACAGCCCAAACGGCAAACATTCTCCATAGATTGTCTCTGTCGAAAGGTTCTTTAACTTCGGCAATTTCAGCGTATAATCGTTTCCAACGAACTATTTCGTATATGGTTTCAGCAACAAATTTCCTGTCAGAACTTCCCCAACGTTTGTCTTTTTTTAAGGCTCTTGCTACCACTTTGTCTGCGTATTCTCCTTCATTGAAGATAGCGTTCAAAGAATCAATGGTAGTATAAACTAAATTTCTGTGTAATCTCATTTTAATTATTTGAGTTGCAAAGGTACTATTAATTGATTGAAAGTTAAATTTTTAATTTTGATTGTTATTTTGACTTTCATTAAAAAGAAAAAAAACACTCTAATAAAGTATAAAAGAGTGTTTTTCTGTATTTATTTTAGAATACCTTTATTTTGTAATTCGGGTTAATCCAATATTTTCAGGGGCATGAAGCACCATTGGGAATTTCTCTATTTTTACAGAACTACTGTCCAGACCAAAAGCTCTTTCTTCGGATAAACTTAGTTTTTTGATGAAGAAATAAGAGTTCATGATAATATTTTCGTGCCATCTTAAATCATTATCGTTAGAAAGGAACTTCTCAGACAATACAAATTTAAAGTCTCCGATAATATTGTTTTTGTTCAATGATTCATAACGGCTGGTAATATCAACTTCGCCTCTTTTTACCATGTCTCTGATTACTTCACGGAACATTAAATTGATTTTCGTAGGTTCTCTAAAGCCTAAATTAAAATCGATTCTGTAGATATCATCTTTAGCGATTTCGGTCACTTTATACTGTGTTTTATAAGGCTCAGTCAAAATGTTAACGTGAACAAACCAATAGATGTCAGCTCTTTTTGGACGTTTTTGCAAGATCGAATACATTACCTTTTGCTCGAGTTCGTCTACACGATTGGCATTGGTCATATAAACTAAATGCGTGGCATATTTCGGGATTGTTAAGTCTTCACTTAACTCCATTAATACTTTTTTGTAATCGTCAATTTTGACAATTTTAGTATAGTTTTTATTAATTTTCTTAGCCAGATACCAGATAGTCATTACCGAAATTAGAACGGCAGCAATGATTAAAGTTACGTAACCACCTTCGGCAAATTTGGTCACATTGGCAATCAAAAAGCTAAATTCAATTAACAAATAAATCGTAATTAACGGCACCATGAAAAACAATTTAATACGTTTCATGATGAGGTAATAATTTAATAAGATCGTGGTCATGATCATACATAATACGATGGCAAGACCGTAGGCATGCTCCATATTACTTGATTTTTCGAAGTGTAGTACAATACCAACACAACCAAAAAACAACAACCAGTTAATAGAAGGAATATACAATTGACCTTTTACTTCGGTCGGATATTTGATTTTTACCTTTGGCCAGAAATTCAAACGCATGGCTTCGTTGATCAAAGTAAACGATCCACTGATTAAAGCTTGTGACGCAATTACTGCTGCTAAAGTTGCGATAACAATTCCTACCGGTTGAAACCAATCCGGCATGATCAGGTAAAACGGATTTCCATTTTCTCCTCCTAAAGCTTGCAAGGTTTGACCTTCGTGGTGAATTAAATACGCTGCCTGACCAAAATAGTTTAATACTAAAGTCATCTTAACGAAAATCCAGCTGATTCTGATGTTTTTTCTACCACAGTGTCCCATGTCTGAGTACAAAGCTTCAGCCCCTGTTGTACATAAAAATACCAATCCAAGAACAAAGAATCCTTCCGGATGTATCTGTAATAAATGGTAAGCATAATAAGGGTTAATTGCTTTTATAACTTCAGGATGACTGGCAATCTGAATGGTTCCCAGCGTTCCTAACATAGCGAACCAAATCAACATCATCGGTGCAAAGAATTTACCGACTAGTTTGGTTCCAAATTGTTGAATGGTAAACAGGATAAACAAAATTCCGATAACAATTGGAATGGTGTTGATCTCCGGATAATAGGTTTTAATTCCCTCTACAGCAGATGAAACGGAGATGGGTGGCGTGATAATACCATCGGCCAATAAGGCACTACCTCCTATAATCGCCGGTACTATGAGCCATTGTATTTTTGTTTTTTTGACTAAAGCATATAAAGCAAAAATACCACCTTCACCATGATTATCGGCACTTAAAGTGATAAGGACATACTTTATCGTGGTTTGTAGCGTTAATGTCCAGAAGACACAAGAAATACCGCCTAGAACGATGTCTGCATTAATGGTGTGGTCACCAAGGATGGCTTTCATTACATACAATGGAGAAGTACCAATATCTCCGTAAATAATTCCTAATGTGATTAGTAGACCCCCAATAGACAACTTACTGTGTAAGTTTTTATGCGATGCGTTCATGTATATTTTTATAAAAGACGGTTGCAAATTTACTGTTTTAAAATATATTAGCGTCAATTATAATGGATAAAGATAAAAAAAAGCACAATCGTAAAATTGTGCTTTGATTTTTATCGGTGATGAAAATGGTGAAAATTATATTCTTCTTCCTTCGCCTCTTGAGCTCGATCCGCTTTCTCTTTGTGGCTGACTTCCTCTTGATTCCTGATTTACTCTTGGAGATTCAGATCGTTGCGGAGCCTGTGCTCTTGAACTGTTTCCTCTGCTTTCTGAACTACTTCTGTTGTCAGAATAACTTCTTGGACTTTCAGTTCGCTGTGCCGGAGCAGTTCGGTTTGAATTTGCTCTGTTTTCTGAGTAGGTTCTCGAATTGTTTTCGTTTGAACTTCTGTCAACTTGAGCTCGCGGCGTATTTTCTGTTCTTACCGGATTCGTCACGGTTGCTGAATTGGTTCTGTCGTAAGTGCCACGATTCGAGTTATAATTTCTATCCGTGCCGGTTCTATCTGTGGCAGTTCTATTTGTATTAGTTCTATTTGTATTAGTTCTGTCGCTATAAGTTCTGTCGCTATAAGTTCTGTCTGTACTAGTTCTGTCTGTACTGGTTCTATTTGTGTTAGACCTGTCTGTATAGGTTCTGTTGGTATTAGAACTTCTATTTTCGGTATAGTTTCTGTCTGAACCGGTGCCTCTGCCTGTGTTGGATCTGTTGGAATCGTAACTATTTTGATTTCTGTTATAGTCTCTGCTGGCAACACGTCTTTGATCTAGTTCATATCTGTTGTTAACGTTCGAATGTCTTTGAGAAAAACTGTAATTCGGATGTCTGGTTTCGTAACCGTAAGAACGTCTTGTTTCGTATAATGCCGTTGCTCTGTAACTTCTTCTTTGGTTTACATAGTTGTAACGGTTGTTTACGTTGATATAAATGTTGACATTGTTTCTGTATCTGTAAATCGGGAAAGGTCTCCACGCCGAATAGTAGGTTGGGTAATAATTCCAATACCAGGTTGAACAATACGGTCTGTAATTCGTAACCCAAAAAGAGGTATAGATTATCGGAGTCACATTGTAAACCGGCTCGTAAATATAATTGGCTCCATATAAATACGAGTTCCCTACAATCTGAACGACAACTTTACTGGAGTTGTTTCGCTCTACGTCGATTGTTGCAATATCCTGATAAACATCACGGTCAAGTACAGCCTGAATAATTACAACGTGAGTTCTGCCTTCTACAGATTCGATAACACGTAAATAATCAACCTGATCATCATCGTTTAAGTCAAGATTCGAAATCTGATATTTTGGATCGTTTAAACGTCTCTCAAAATCCTGAAGATTTGCCGATTCTCCAAATATGGAAGCAACAGCTCTAAGATCTAAATTATCGCTTATATCTGAATTTTTTGCATAAACAGTAGTTTGATTTTGTGCCTGAATGCTACTAAAACCTAATGTTAGTAATGCTATAAAAAGTAATTTGGTTTTCATGACAAATCATATTAAGATTAATATTTGGAGGTATCCAATTACTGTGCCAGAAAAAAAAACAAAACCTATTTTATATGTTATAAATAATTGTATTTTAGCAAGAAAAATAAATAATCGATATGAAAAAAGGGATCCTGTTTTTTAGTGCTTTTGTCTTGCTTGTGTCTTTTAAAACGTTGAATAACAACGATGAAGAAGTCGTGAATAGTGGTTTTACTTCAGTGCAAATAGAAACTTTAGTTCAGGATAAAATTAGTATTCGTGCCATTTCAATTGATAAAAACAAGGTGTGGTATGGAGCAGATAATTCCCGTTTTGGTTATTTTGATTTAGATAAAAAAGAAAAATTTGAGGACCGTATTTATCGGGATACTTTAAAGTTAGAGTTCCGAAGTATTGCTCAGACTTCAAAAAATGTTTTTTTATTAAGTGTTGCTAATCCGGCATTGTTGTATCAGGTTTCTAAAAAAACACTTAAGGTTAAATTAGTGTATAAAGAGATCAACCCAAAAGTGTTTTACGACAGCATGCAGTTCTGGAATGATAAAGAAGGAATTGCTATTGGCGACCCTATTGAAGATACTTTTTCGATTATTGTTACCCGTGACGGAGGTGAAACCTGGACCAAAATCCTTTCGGATAAATTACCAACAAATGCCAAGGGAGAAGCCGCTTTTGCAGCGAGTAATTCTAATATCGTAATTAAAGGAAATGATACCTGGTTGGTCTCCGGAGGTAAAAAAGCGCGCGTTTTTCATTCATCGGATAAAGGAAGAACCTGGAAAGTTGTGGATACGCCAATTGTTCAGGGAAAAACAATGACGGGTATTTTTACTGCCGATTTTTATGATTCTAAACATGGATTTGTTGCCGGGGGAGATTACGAACTTCCGGAGCAGAAAACAGATAATAAGGCCTTTACAAAAGACGGAGGAAAAACTTGGGAATTAACGGGACAGGATCAGGGATTTGGATATGCTTCATGTGTGCAATACGTGCCGGGAAGTAATGCTAAAGAATTGGTTTGTGTAGGAGCTTCGGGAATCCAGTACTCTCAGGACGGAGGGGCAAACTGGAAAGAATTGTCCAATGATACTAAACTCTTTACGATTCGTTTTATTAATAAAAACACAGCAATCGCGGCTGGTTATAATAAAATGGTCCGAATTCATTTTCTATAAAATAATAAGAACCCTAAATAATAAAGTAAGTATTATTATATAGGGTTCCTATCGCTGTTGTTTCTTGTGGGATTAGTTTTTCCCAGCTTTATCTCGATATTGTTTTAATAACTTTCGATTAAAATCATCTTCCGATTTTTTAAGCTTTAATATTTTTTTTGCCGAAAGAATCTTTTTCAGATTTGCGGAATACTTTTCGCGTAAAAGATACAATTCCTTATCGGTGCTTTCTATTTGAGAAAGTAGCGCGGCAGCTTCTTTTTCTGAAAGTGAATTGATGTTGTCATCGTCTAATTTACGTAGATACATTTTCATTTTATCATGACGTAATTCAAATTGTTTGTCGTCATAAGCATTATAAACAGGCCAGAATTTTTCTGCTTCTGTTGAAGTAAGTTCAAGTTCAGTAGTCAAAAATGAAACTTTGTAAGCCTTGATTTTTTCTCGTTTTTCGTCTGATTTATCGCTTTGGGCATAAAATGAAAAACTAACGAAAAATAGAAGTATTGGAAGTATATTTTTGATTTTCATATTTTTGAGTTTTTTGTTTTATTCTGAAATTAAATTTTCAATATTAGGATTGGTAGCCAGGACATCTTCAAGAGTTTCGTCTTCAAGGGCAATATTTTTGTTCAGAGATTCGATATCTTTTGTGTCAAGCTGATTGATTAAATCGTATTGGTTCAGATTAGACTGATAGGCCAAATAGGTTTCTAAGGTTTTTTCATCCAGTTCTTTTGATGTGTTTTTGTAATTGTTTACGATCGGAATCATAAGTGCAATAACAACAACGGCAGCTGCGAGTAGGGTGAGTACTTTTTTACGTTTATAGAACGGAATGACTTTTACTTCAGGCTCATTAATTTGCTGTAAAACTTTTGCCGAAAAATCATTAAAATAGTTTTCCGGAGTTTTAAATCCTGTTGTTATTTTCGGTTCGTTTTCTAGTTTAAATGCTTTCATAATGTCTGTAAGATAGGTTTTGTCACAAAAGGTTTAATTTGTTGTGACATATAATTCAATTTTTTTTACCGCATGATGGTAAGATGCTTTTAGGGCGCCTACTGAAGTGCCCAGAATTTCTGCAATTTCTTCGTACTTCAATTCTTCAAAATATTTCATTTTAAATACCAATTGCTGTTTTTCAGGTAGCGTTACGATCGCTTTCTGAAGTTTTATCTGAATATCATCTCCGTCATAATAAACGTCGGCTTTTAAATTGTCGATTGTTTTATTTTGAAGAGCCTCAGAGGTTATACCGTTCAGTTTTGCTTTTTGATTCAGGAAAGTCAAAGCTTCATTGGTTGCAATGCGATACATCCACGAAAAAAGTTTGCTTTCTCCTTTAAAGTTTTTTAGATATTGAAAAACTTTAACAAAAGTATTTTGTAGCACATCATCGGTATCATCATGATTCAAAACAATGTTTCGAATATGAGAATACAAGGGTTTCTGATAATCAGACACGAGTTTTTGAAACGCTGTATTTTGCGTTTTAGGATTTAATAATTGTGCTATAAATTCCTTCTCGTCTGTCAAGCTTTTGGTTTATATCTTGTTAGAATGAATTTAAAAGAAAAGGTTTAATCTGCCTCTGTTATTTTTTTAGAATTCTGATTGTTCTTCTTCTGTAGATGTTGCCGGTGTTGCCGGTTTTTGTGATTCTGTAGTTGCTTCAGTCCTTGGTCTGTAAACAGGAGTTGCAACAGGAATAACTTTAGGTTTTGTTGGGAAATAAATCTCCGTCATTAGTTTTGACGGGCTTTTTGCATCTAGTTTATTAATCGTCAGGATTTCAAGATGTGACCAGCTTAATTCGGGAACGATTTTCTCGTTGTTTATAAAAGCCTTTGTTTTGGCAATTGCTTCGCTGGTATGTGAGTAATCTCCAGTAAGAGTTGTTTTTACGGCTTCAAAACCATTAAGTTTTCCCGATAGTATGTCACTGCCGGCGCTAATAGAAATGTCTCTGTTTATGGGTAAACAAATCGATATTTTGGCTAAACCGGTTGCTGTATCGTAAGTATGGTAAATGATAAAAGGTTTTCCGTTAGTAAGTAAACCGTTTGTTTTGCTGAATTGTATAAGCTTTGGAATTACAACGCGGGCATTTTTATTTACTTTTTGAATTTCGCTTGTAAAAGTTTGTTTGATGTAGGAAGTCTCCGTTTTTTTAACAACGCCATTGACTTTAATGGTATACGTTTTTGTTTCGTAATCTAAATTTTTGTCAATATTTACAAGACTTTTTTCGTACATAGTTCCAATCACATTATCAGAACCACCATTTATAGAAGTGTAAATTTTGAATAGGAAGCTCATCGTTCCTTTTGCTTTCCAGGTTACTTTTGTTTTACCTGCCAATGTATCTTTGAATGTCCAATTTACGTCAGCTTGCGTTCCGTCAAAGTTCATTTTTTGTTGAATGCTTTCTCCTTCTTTTGTTTTCAGGGTAATTGCATTTCCTTTTCCTTCATTACCCTCCCAGGAAAAAGTGGCTCCGTTACCAATTGTTTTACTTGGAAAAGACATTCGCATCGTTGGATCTTCAACCGCCCATGATTCAAAATCTTCAAAATTTCTAAAATCATTTATGTAATTATAAACGGTATTTCTTGGTGAATTGATGACTTTGCTTCGTTCTATAGTAAAATCTCCTTTTTGAGTAGCTACAAAAACACTAAGGGCAACTAGGCTTAGTAACGCTAAAAGAAACAGATATTTTAAAATCTTCATTGGGTAGGTTATTTGGTGTCGTAAAGTTATAAATTTTCTGCTATTGCGTGGAATAGTACAGGAATTAAAACGATACTTTCGGATTATACTTCATTCAAAAAAATAAAATGAACTCTTTTTTGAAAATGCTAAATGGAAATCTAACAGTAATTTATTTTTGATTTTTAAATATAAGAAAAAAATCGATACTTATCTTTTAAAAAAGAATTTGATCACAAACAGGATCACAATAAAAAGCAGGAAGGTGAGCAATACTTTGTAGTTTCCTTTGTAGAAAATTTTGTGTAATGCCAAATCTTTTCGATAAGCAAAAATCATTACGATTACGAATGCAATAAAAAAACAGACTGCGAATATTAATTGACCTTGACTAAACATAGTTGAAATTATTTTTGGCAAATTTAGATAATTGTACACGAATAGTTACTAATTTGGTAGTTCATTTAATTAAATAAAATCATGAAGAAGCAAATAGATGCAGTTAAGGAATTTCATACTGCTTTTAAAATCGGACACAGTGAAACGCCAATTGCAGATTTGGGAGGAAATAAAAAACACCTTCGTTATAATTTGATGAAAGAAGAAAACGAAGAATATCTGGAAGCAGTTGAAAATAATGATCTCGTAGAAATTGCCGATGCGCTTGGAGATATGATGTACATTTTATGCGGAACGATTATCGAACACGGACTGCAAGATAAAATAGAAGCTGTTTTTGACGAAATCCAACGCAGTAATATGAGTAAATTAGGAGAAGACGGTCAGCCTATTTATCGTGAAGACGGAAAAGTAATGAAGGGGCCTAATTATTTTAAACCGGATTTTTCGAAACTTTTATAAAAAATAAACCTGACAGGTTTCAAAAACCTGTCGGGTTTAAAATTAAAAATATTTTATTTATTGAACTTTAACAGTCCAGCCAAAAGTATCTTCAGAAAGTTTGTTTTGAAGACTTGTTAGTTTTTCTTTTAAAATAGAAGCATACGAATTTTCAACCGGAGTCATTTCGTAGTAAGTATCCTGATAAGAGAATCCTTTGATTACACTAATAACGGCAGCTGTACCGGCTCCGAAAATTTCTTTTAAAGATCCGTTTTTAGCCGCTTCTACCAATTCAGAAACGATAACCGGGCGAACATCTACATTAAGACCTTCTTTTTCTGCCATAGCAATTAAACTTTTTCTGGTAATACCATCCAAAATTCTTTCGCTGGTTGGAGCAGTCAATAAAGTGTCGTTTATTCTAAAGAACACATTCATTGTTCCGGCTTCTTCCAATTTAGTATGTGTGGCATCATCTGTCCAGATTACTTGTTGGAAACCGTCTTTATTTGCCAGATTAGTTGGGTAGAACTGAGCAGCATAATTTCCGGCCGCTTTTGCAGCACCGATTCCACCATTTGCAGCTCTACTGTAGTGTTCCGCGATAATTACTTTTACTTCACCTGAGTAATATGATTTTGCAGGAGATAATAAAATCATGAATTTATATTCGTCAGATGGATTTGCAATAACACCTGCTCCGGTTGCAATCATAAAAGGACGGATGTACATACTGCTTCCGTTTCCTTTTTGAATCCATTCCTGATCTAATTTTAATAGTTCATTTAAACCATCCATAAAAACAGCTTCAGGAACTTCCGGCATTGCCATACGAACTGCAGAATTGTTAAAACGTTTAAAGTTTTCATCAGGTCTGAACAACCAAATATCATTATTGTCATCTTTGTAAGCTTTCATACCTTCAAAAATAGCCTGACCATAGTGGAAGACTTTTGAAGAAGGGTCCATCAGAATAGGAGCATACGGCTTAATGACAGGATTTTGCCACTGACCGTCTTTAAAATCACATTCAAATAAATGGTCTGTAAAAACAGCACCAAAGCTTAGGTTTTCAAAATCAACTCCGCTTATTTTCGATGAAGTAGCTTTTCTGATTTCAATTTTGCTTGTTTGAGTTGTACTCATAATAATGTAAAGTTTTTTATGTAATTGCATCACTATAGAATGAACTACGGTAATGTTTTGGTATAAATAGATTTTATTAAATGCAAAATTAAGGAAAAATATATAATTTGCTTAGTATAACTGCATTAATTGCCGTGTTTAACTGAGATTTATCTATCTTTTAATAAACTGAAATAATTGGCATAGTTTTGTAAAGAATTTATGAAAAAACTCTCATTTTTTATGACTTTACGCAGTTGTTTTGACTAAATTTGACTCCGAAAATCGCTTGAAAATCAGCGATATTGTATGATAAACGGTTTAAAAGGTGAAAAGAGAAATAATTAAAACGCTAGATGGCTCAACCACAATTCATTTGCAGGAATGGGATGAATGTTATCACTCGAAGCATGGTGCAATTCAGGAAGCGAAACATGTGTTTATAAAAAACGGACTTTCCTTGTTTGAAGATAAAGCGGTAAGTATTCTTGAAATTGGTTTTGGTACAGGATTGAATGCCTTTATTACCTTTTTGGAATCGGCCCAAAAGCAACAGAAAATAAACTATGTTGGAGTAGAAGCTTACCCGGTTGAAGCAAAAGAAGTTTTGGAAATGAATTATGTTTCCGAATTGGAAGCAGATCAGTATGTTGCTGTTTTTGAAAAAATGCATGAATGCGAATGGAATGCAGAAGTTGAAATTAGCGCTGATTTTACGTTAACCAAAAGGAAACAATTTTTTGATGAAATAAACGATTTTGAAATTTTTGATTTGATTTACTTTGATGCCTTCGGATATCGGGTGCAACCGGAGCTTTGGAGTACCGAAATTTTTCAGAAAATGTACAATAGTTTAAAGCCAAATGGCGTTTTAGTGACATACGCTGCTCGCGGAGTTGTTAAAAGAAGTATGATTTCTGTTGGATTTACGGTGGAGAAGTTAGCGGGGCCACCGGGAAAAAGAGAAATGTTCAGGGCTTTTAAAAAGGTTTAAATGAGTTGTTTAGAATGATTCTATATTGATTTATATGTAATAAGAAAACGTATTAGTTGATAAAGTTTTTAAAAAAATAAGTTAAAATATACCATTCGACCTGATATTTGTTTAAATTTGTTGCGAGTTTAAAAATAGAGATAACCCCCAAAAATCTTATTTTATTATGTCTAAAATGATGTTTGATTACACGAAATCAATACTTGAGAGAGTAAGTTTCGATCCGATACTTTTCTGTAAGGAATTAGAGAAAGCTATCAAAACACTGTTACCGTACGAAATGGAACAATTACAAGAATGGTTATTAAATTTCATTATTGAGAAACCAGAATTAAAACAAAGTCTACTACTAATTAAAGTATAAAAGAAAAGGAGCCAATTGGCTCCTTTTTTATGCGCTTATTTTTTTTGTAGCGGACTAATGATTTGAACATTCTGAAAAACAATTGCTCCTTTTACAACACCGGCGATTGTAGATCTGAGGGCGTCAATGATTTGCATTTTTAATTCGCTTTTCGGGTAAATTAAACTTACCTCACGAGCTGGTTTTGGTTCCTTAAAGTTACGAAGTTTCAGTTTATCGGAATCTTTTAAGTCTAAGGTGTGCAAGTACGGAAGTAACGTTGTACCAAGGCCTTCGTCTGCCAATTTTATCAGGGTTTCAAAACTCCCACTTTGAATCTGAAAATTGGTCTGATCGATGTCAGAACCATTTTTGCATAAATTCAAAATCCCGTCTCTAAAGCAATGCCCGTCTTGTAAAAGTAAAATTTCATTCAGATTTAAGTCGGCTACCTCAATTTCGGTTTTCTCAAAGCTGGCGTGATGTTCTGGTATGTACGCTACGAAGGGTTCGAAATACAAAACGATTTCTTTAATTTTTTCATCCTCAAGTGGTGTCGCGGCAATCGCAGCATCCAGATGACCATTCTTTAGTTTTAGAATAATTTCATCTGTGTTTAGCTCTTCAATAAGAAGTTTTACTTTTGGGTATTTTTTAATGAAATTGTTTAAAAACATGGGTAACAATGTTGGCATAATGGTTGGAATGATCCCTAAGCGAAATTCACCGCCAATAAAACCCTTTTGTTGTTCTACAATATCCTTTATTCTGTCGGCTTCATTTACAATATTCTTCGCCTGATTTACAATTTTATGACCAATATCGGTAAGTTGGATTGGTTTTTTACTTCTGTCGAAAATTAAAATGTTAAGTTCTTCTTCGATTTTTTGAATCTGCATACTTAATGTAGGCTGCGTTACAAAACACTTCTCGGCAGCAAGAGTGAAATTTTTATGCTCGGCAACAGCTAACACATATTGTAATTGAGTGATCGTCATTTTGATAGTATTTTTTGATACAAAAATAATAAAATATAATTTTTATTGATATAAAATTTAAAGAACTTACAATAAATTTGTAGTAAATTAGTGTAAAAATAAGGATTATGAAAACAAATATTTTAGGATTACCTGTAAAAGAGTCAGAATTATTAGTAAAAGAATTAAATGTGTTGTTAGCCAATTTTCAGGTGTATTATCAAAATTTACGCGGGATTCATTGGAATATTCGTGGGAAACGTTTTTTTGATTTGCATGTGAAGTTTGAAGAATTGTATACAGATGCTCAATTAAAAATAGATATGATTGCAGAAAGAGTTTTGACAATAGGAGGGACTCCTTTGCATACTTTTGAAGATTATATCAAAAACAACAAATTAATGGTTGGGAAAAACATCTCTAATGATGAAAAGGCAGTTCACTTGATAGTACATTCGTTATCAGATTTATTAAAAATTGAAAGAGAAATCCTTAGTCAGTCCGGTGAAATCAATGACGAAGGGACCAATTCGATGATGAGTGATTTCATTGCAGAGCAAGAAAAAACAATCTGGATGATGAATGCCTGGTTGGAAGAATCATTATAAATAGTTAATTATAAATGGATTAAAATCAGAATGACGGATTGCTGTCATTCTGATTTTTTAATAATGTTAAATTTCTATAAAATTTTTGCCTTCTCGCTTTGATTTTATTCGTTTAACGCTATTTTTGCCACAATGAAATTAATCGCTCGCATATTACTATTTCTATTTATTGCTTTTTTGGCAACACCAACAATTGTTTGTGTGCTAAAGAAAGGTAGTGATACGTGCGTAACTTTCAGTTGCTCTGAAGAAGAGCAATCACACAAAGAACTTAAAGCAGCTGTTTACGCGGCTATATTTCAGCATGAATTGGTTATGCCGGTTTTTAATGAATCAAAAAATATAGTATCCGGTAATATTGTCGAATTAGATAATATTTCTCCGAGTATATTTGCTCCACCACCCAACTTGGCATAATACTTCCGATTATTTTAAACGAACTGTATTTATAGATAAATGCAGTTGCTCTTTAATGTATCAATTCTTAGTATTGTATTATGACAAAAAAAATCAATCTTTTTGCCAATCTTAAATCTGATTTTGCTTCAGGTTTAGTGGTCTTTTTAGTGGCTCTTCCATTGTGTTTAGGTATCGCAATGGCATCTGGAGCTCCTTTGTTTTCCGGAATTATCTCGGGTGTTATCGGTGGTATCGTGGTTGGTTATTTAAGCCAATCTCATATTAGTGTTTCGGGACCGGCAGCTGGTTTAACAGCTATTATTTTAACTGCTATTACCGATTTTGGCGCTTTCGATGTGTTTTTATTGTCTGTTTTTATTGCCGGATTAATTCAATTGGCATTAGGATTTTTAAAAGCCGGAAGTATTTCAAATTATTTTCCAACAAATGTGATCGAAGGAATGTTAGCCGGTATCGGAATCATTATCATCTTAAAACAAGTGCCACACGCTTTTGGTTACGATGCTGATTTTGAAGGAGACCAGGCTTTTATTCAAAACGACGGGAGCAATACCTTCTCGTTTTTATTCGATATATTAAATCATATTCAGTTAGGAGCGGTAGTGGTTTCTTTGGTTTCTCTGGTGATCTTAATTTCATGGGATAAGATTTCGTTTTTAAAGAATCTTAAATTAATTCCGGGGGCACTTGTTGCTGTTGTTGCGGGTGTTGTCTTAAACGAAATTTTTGTTTCTTCAGGAAGTTCATTAGCCATTACAAAAGAACACTTGGTTTCTTTACCGGTTCCAAAGTCTTTTGATGAATTCAAATCTATTTTAATTTTGCCAAATTTTGCTGCGGTATCGAATCCTCAGGTTTGGGTTGTGGCGCTTACAATTGCAATTGTGGCGTCTATTGAAACATTGTTATGTATTGAAGCCGCTGACCGTATGGATGTTCAGAAGCGTTATACTAATACCAATGTAGAACTTAGAGCACAGGGAATTGGTAATATATTAAGTTCACTTTTAGGTGGTTTGCCAATGACATCAGTTGTGGTGAGATCTTCTGCAAATAATAACGCAGGAGCAAAATCTAAAATGTCAGCCATCATTCATGGTGTGCTTTTGTTACTTAGTGTTTTGTCTATTCCAACAATTTTAAATAAAATTCCGTTAGCGACTTTAGCAACCGTTTTGATTTTGGTTGGATATAAATTAGCGAAACCGGCAACATTTAAACATTTCTGGGAAAAAGGTAAATACCAATTTATTCCTTTTATTGCAACATTAGTGTTTGTAGTAGCAACAGATTTACTTAAAGGAGTTGCCCTGGGAATTGTAATCAGTATTATTTTTGTTTTGAGAGGAAACTTAAAAAGAGCTTACAGTTTCAAAAAAGAAGAATACGAAGACGGAGATGTTATTCATATTGATTTGGCTCAGGAGGTTTCCTTCTTAAATAAGGCAGCAATCAAATCAACATTGAATGAAATTCCTGAAAATTCTAAAGTAATTATTAATGCACACGATACAGAGTATATTGCACATGACGTTTTAGATTTAATTCGCGAATTTAAAGGAACACGTGCTGTTGATCAAAATATCAAAGTAAAACTTAAAGGCTTTAAAGAAGCTTACGAGTTAGAAAATTCACCGGATATCAATAATCATGTATCTATCGAACATTATTATGATGTTGCTAAGAGAACCATGGTGAAAAAAGAGGTTGCAAACGAAGATTCTAAAAAATAAAAATAAATTAATTGAGGTATTTCTGAAATGAAAGAAGTATCGAAATTAAGCTGCCGTTCGGTAAAATTATTTTTGATACCTTTAATCAAGTTAGAAATACTAACTAAAAACGAAACAAAAAATGAAAGATTTTTATAAGCAAATATTAGAAAACAATAAAGAGTGGGTTGAGAAATCATTAGCATTAGACCCTAATTTTTTTGCAGATTTAGCCAAAGGACAAACTCCGCCATTATTATGGATCGGATGTTCTGATAGCCGTGTTCCTGCTAATGAAATTATCGGTGCTAAACCGGGAGAAGTTTTTGTACACAGAAACATTGCCAATATGGTCGTTCACTCTGATATGAATATGTTGAGCGTTCTGGATTATGCAGTAAACGTATTAAAAGTGAAACACGTTATTGTTTGCGGGCATTACGGTTGTGGTGGTGTAAAAGCGGCTATGGGGAATCAATCCGTTGGAATTATCGACAACTGGATTCGTCATATTAAAGACGAATACCGTTTACATGACAAATATTTAAATTCGATTGTAGATGAAACAGAGCGTTTTAATGCTTTTGTAGAAATCAATGCTAAAGAGCAGGTTTACAACTTAGCTAAAACGTCAATCGTTCAAGGAGCCTGGAAAAATGGTCAGGACCTAACACTTCACGGATGGGTTTACGGTTTAAATTCCGGTTTCGTAACGGATTTGAATGTAAATATTAGTTCGAATGAAGAATTAGATGATGTTTATCAGTTAAACAATCTTTAAGAAATAGAAAATCGCCTCAAAAGGGCGATTTTTTTTATTCATTCTCGTCTAAATTCTCATTAAAAGCAGAAGGCAACAAAGTTGGAATAAACTTGATTAAAATCGGTAATAACAAACTTCCGCCCGGAAGTAAAAAGATAGTTAAGGACGGAATCGTTTTACAAATATCCAACAGTTGTTTTTTTACCTTTTTCTTTTCTTTGGCATCCAGATCTCTTGTTGTAGAATACGCCAACAGAATCATTAATTCTTTGCTTTGAACGATTTCCTTAACCAATCTGTTTTTGTTCCTTACAATTAGTTTCACAACAGTATGTGTCATCTGATCGTAAAAATGTTTTACCGGATTAGAGTAATTAAAGTATGGGATTTTCTTTTTATGAGTCGTAATAAAGGTGTTGGTTGTCGTGATGCTTGTCGTTACAAAAGCATCAGAAACTCCCATCATCGATCCTAAGGAGTGCAGGAAATAAGCCTCTTCGTTTTCTACGACACCATCGCTCCAAAGTGCCATTCCGGCCATGTCAATTAAATAGTACTGCTCCAGTTTGTTATTAAAATAATCCAATTGCAGCGTTTCTAACGTGTCTACGGTAACTTTTGAAAATTTGGAATAACGGATAGAAGCTTCAAACAATTTAATCAATAAATCGTCATGCTGTGATTTAACGGTTTTGGTTTTTAAGGCTAAAGCCACAATACCGAGAACGGTTTCTTCAATTCGTTTTAAATATTTTTCAGGAATTTCGCCATGTGCTAAATACTGTCTGAAAGCCAATACATCAATAAACAATAAGGCATTGGTTACCAGATGCGAAAAGTTTTTACTAATAATGCTGTCATTAGTCTGAACGCGCTGATCGATTATGTTTTCTAAGGCTAAAGAAGGCGTGTCTTTTGGAAGTAAAATTTTAAACAAACTAAATCCTTCGGGATTCATTTCTTTGTAGAATTTTAAAACTTCCGCTATAAAATTGTTTGGTTCAGAACTTCTCTTTTCTAAACAATACATATTGTATAAGGTGTTTAAAAGCGCAACTTTAGAAATTTCGGTTTTAAACCAGCCTTGTATCGCAACAGGAATTTGAGAATTAATAGAGATGATATGGCCATAAATAAAGCCCGTTTCTCTGACTTTATTATAGAACGAATCCACCGTCTCAAAAGGGATTGCTTCTGAGAACTTTTGTTCGCTAAAAAATTTATCTATCCAGCCTGATGCCGATGGGTTAATCATTAACTTTAGTTTGAGGCTACAAAGCTATATTTTTTTCTGATGTTAAGATTAATTTTAAATGAAATAACCACTAGATTTTGTTAAATCTAGTGGTTATCGTGTTTTTTACTTTATGATTCCGGAACAGGCGACTCTGGCTCCTGCATTTCCTGCTGGCTGAGAGGTGAAATCATCAACTCCCTGATGCACGATTAAGCCTTTTCCTAAGATGTTTTTGGTTTCATCTTCACAACCAATACACCATTCATCAGTAGTCATTGTAATCGTTCCGTTTCCTTTTTCATCTGCGGTGAAGTTGCCGATATCTCCTTTGTGATATTCACCAACACCCCATTTACCATGTTTCTTAAAAGTGGGGTTCCAGTGACCTCCTGCAGAGCTTCCGTCAGCAGCCGTACAATCTGATTTTTCATGAATGTGTATCGCATGTACTCCCGGTTTTAAACCCGACATTTTTGCAACAAAAGTTACTTTGCCTTTTTTTTCTGTGAAAGTGGCAGTTCCAGTTACGGTACTGTTACTTTTTGGTTCCAATGCGATGGTCAGCGTTTTGGCATCATTTGATTTTGTACTTGTTTTACAACCAATGATTAAGGCTGTAATTATAGCGAAAGATACAATTATTTTTTTCATGAAAGAGGCTTTTAAGTTTAATAGTAAGTAAAATTAACACAAAAGGACTGAATTGGGGGACTATAAAAGTTAAAAAAATCTAAAATTAAGGGTTGTAATTAAAGATAAGTTTTAAAGATATACCGAAAATATTGTTTAAATTCGTGTACACTTTAAAGAAAAATTCGCGAATACTGTTTTTATAATTGGTTAACTTTTAATACTTAACGTTATGAAAAAATATATTTCTGTTTTAGTTCTTTTTGGACTTATGCTAAGTTCATGCAATGTTTTTAAATGTAAAAAAGGAGATTCTGCTTCTAAATTAGAAGGAACCTGGGAACTCAATTATATATCCGGGCCCAAAATAACTTTTGATGGTTTGTACCCCAATGGAAAACCAACAATCAATTTTGATTTAAAGGAAAAACGGGTTTCAGGAAGCAACAGCTGCAATAATTTTAACGGTAAATTGAGTATTGACGGAAACAAAATTGATTTTACGCAACCCATGGCCGTTACAAAAAAGATGTGTACGAATAATCAGGGGGAACAGACTTTTATGAGCACCCTTCCTAAAATAACTTCGTACGATGTTACGGATGAAGGGAAAACACTGCACTTCATTTCGGGCGATATCGCTATGATGCGATTTACCAAAAAATAAAAAAAATCTTCTTGTTTAAACACTATTAAATTCATTTTATGAAAACGAAATTATCATTTTTATTGGTGTTATTAACCTTTATAACCAGCAATGGTTTCGCTCAGGAAAAAACGAAAAAACAGTTAAAAGCAGAAAGGGAACTTCAAAAACAAAAAGAAACAGAAGCCCTGATTAATTCTAAAAATTTTGTTTTTGACGCTGAGAGAGCGAATCCGATGGGGTATAGAACGATCATTTTAGATTTCAACACCTATACGATGAAGGTTAGTGAAGAAAAAGTAACCTGTGATTTGCCTTATTTTGGCCGTGGCTATAATGTGGCCTATGGCTCATCAGACGGGGGAATGAAATTTGAAGGAAAACCTGAAAATATTACAATTGAGAATAAGAAAAAAGGATACAACATCAAAATGACGGTAAAAGGGGAACGTGATGTTTATGTTCTTTTGTTTTCTGTGTTTTATGATGGAGGAGCAAATGTGTCTATTAACAGCAATAACAGAGGTGTGATTTCGTATGACGGAAAGATCAGAGCTCCCAAAACAGAAGAGAATAAAAAATAGAGTTTTAGTTTGATTATTATGCCTTGAATCTATTCGTTTATGCCAAGAAAAGTTTTTCCTATTTTGTCTAAAAGACATCGTTTTGTAGTAGTACTATCTTTAATTTCATTTTCAATTTACAGTCAGGATTTAGAACCCAGAGTTTACGCCAACGTGGCCAAAGACCTTAATGTGGTTGCGGTTGGTTATGGTTTTATGGACGGAAACGTATTAACAGACCCATCGTTGCCTGTTAAGGATTTTACCATTCAGAGTCATAATTTGGTCGGAAGTTATATCAGAACTTTTGGACTTGCGAACAAACTGGCGCGTGTACAGGTCTCCCTTCCGTATACTTTTATGGACGGATCGCTGACGGCTACCAATGGTGCTGTTTTGACTGGAACCAGATCAGGTTTAGCAGACATGAAAGTGCGATTGGGAATCAATTTATTGGGGTCTCCGGCACTCGATAAAAAAGATTTCAAAGATTTTGAGCAAAAGACCATTTTAGGAGTCAGTTTAGTAACCTCGATTCCAACCGGGAAATATTACGATGATAAAAAGATTAATATAGGAACAAATCGTTGGGCTTTTAAACCTGAAATTGGAGTTTCCAGACGGTTTTCTCATTTCTATGCAGAAGCTTACGGAGGAATTTGGTTTTATACCAATAACAATGATTTTTTGGGTAAAAAATTAGAGCAAAAGCATACGTACAGCCTTCAAGGGCATGCAAGTTATTACTTTAAAAATAATATGTGGATTGGCTTTAACACCAACTGGTTTTTTGGCGGAAAAACAATCACAGACGGAGTTTCAGATGATAGTGAGATTGATAACTGGAGAGTAGGAGGGACTTTTGCCGCACCCGTTGCAAAAGGCCAGTCTCTGAAATTACAATATCATGTAGGTGCTTATACCAACAATGGTTTAAACTATTACGCCTTGACGCTTTCCTATCAATATTCCTTTTTTTAAGCACGATTAAACTTTACAATATCAAAAATTAAATTTCACAATTCACAATTGACATTTCACCATTAAACATTTAAATTATGAAAAAATTAATTCTTGTTTTCGTTATGTGTGTTTCGGCCTCTTGGGGTTATTCTCAATCTTCATTTAAAGAAGATGTTGAGGTTTTGCAAAGTATTTACGGTAAATCTAAAGCTGATTTGGTAAAGCAATACATGAATTTATCTGATGCTCAAAATGTTGCTTTTACTAAAATTTATGATAAATACGAGGAGCAGCGAAATGCGCTTGGTCAGGCGAAATTTAAATTAATAAATGATTATGCTGCAAATTACGAAACGCTTACAGATGAAAAAGCGGATGAATTAGCCAAAGGAACTTTGAAAAATCATATGAACTATGAGAAGTTGTATTGTAAAACGTATGGACAAGCTAAAAAAGCCGTTGGAGCAATTAATGCAGCAAAATTTATTCAGTTAGAAGTCTATTTGCAAACGATTATTAAAGCCGAGATTTTGGAAGCAATTCCTTTTATTGGGGAATTAGATAAGAGCAAAATTAAGTAATAATTTATCGAGTGTATTTTGTTTAACGTTTAAAAGTATAGCCCGCATGGATGGTAGAAACGTTTTACTTAAAAAGAAGCAACATAAGAACTATGTGGAAAAATTATGATTTTCTGGAAACGTTTTAAAGATTTAATTCCAAATCTATGTCTCTATGTGTTAAGTAGTATTTATGCAGGTTAAGGCTTGGCTACAAATAGAAAGGGGGGTTATTTTGAAAATAACGCCCCTTTTTTTGCTTTACAGCTAGTTTATTTTGCAGTTTTAACTTCATAAATGGTATTAACCAATCCATCACGAGGAGTGTCTAAAGGAAGTTCCCAGAACATAACTCCACCTAATTTTTTAGCTTTTACGTATTCCGCTTTAGCTTTTATGGAAGTAACATTGTCTCCGGTTGCAAATGTTTTTTCTTTTTCGTTGTACCAATAAGCCGCTTTTGCTTTGTCATCCCAAAAGTATTTCCATCCGTTAGCTTCTGTATAAGTTGTAGCATAATTTTTGAAAGAAACTCCTTGAATATGCACACCCGGTTGATATAGACCATTGTTTACATTTGCTACCTCTTTCCATGTTCTCGTATAAAAAGCACCACCAATCACTAGTTTTTCTGCCGGAATACCTAGTTTTAGTAAATACTCAACCGCTCGGTCTGTAGATTCCTCTTTCGGGTTAGTGCTATATAAAGGCGTATGATGACCCGTAACAGTTGCATATCCGTTTACCAAATCGTAGCTCATGATGTTTACACGATTTACCAAAGGCATCACTTTTTTCCATTCTACAGATTCGTCTAGGTATTTTTGGAAGCCTCCTGCGGCAAAACTTAAATCGTATTTCTTGCCTAAAGTACTGCGCAAAATTTTGATTAGTTCCGTAAAATTAGTTTTATCAGCGGGTTGGTATAAATGCCCCGGAAGTCCTTCTATAGCCGGATATTCCCAATCTAAATCTAAACCGTCTACTTTGAAATAATCACTGAGTTCTTTTACTGATTTAGCAAAAAGGAGTCTTCCTTCAGCGGTTGAAAATGCTGCTGAACAAGGTTCGCAACCAGACCAGCCACCAAGAGATAAAAGCACTTTTAGTTGTGGATTGGAAGCTTTTAAGGAAACCAAATGTTTGATTGTGACAGAATCTTTTGGAGTGTCAACGCTTAATTTTCCTTCTTTTAAATGGCAAAAACTAAAAATAATTTGATTTAGCTTGCTTATTTCATATTCGTTGATTAATTTGTCATCGCCTGTATAATACGCGATGATGTCCATCTTTTTATTTTTTTGAGCAAAAGTAGATATCGTACAGCTACACAATAAAAAGAAAGCAATTAGATTGAGTTGTTTCATTTTTTGTTTTTTGAAGTTTTTAGAATGTTAAATATAGAACATTTAGGTTAAATTTTATTTTCCTCCTTATTTTTTAGCTTCGTTTAAAACATTGATTTTCCACTGTTTGTTTTTTTGTGGATTACTGTTTCTTTTTAAGTAAATTTACTATAGTTAGATTTTATTCTTGCAATCATTTGTAAATCAATGGTTAGTGTTGTTTTTTGTTTGGGCTTTTACCTAGTAATTAATCGGTTTTTAAATATTTTCAATTATGAATAAATTAAATACTTCAGTTGTGTTTAAAACAAATTTCAGCAAATCTGTTGCATTTCCAAGTTTGGCAATAATTATCGCAATTTCTCTATGCTGTGGTTTTTTCTCGACTGAAACGGAAGAGGTCTTCAATTTTATAAAAGAGTTGGTTTTTAAAAATCTGAGCTGGTTGTATGTGTTATTAGTGACCGTTTTTGTGTTGTTTCTAATAGGGTTGGCTACCAGTAAATTGGGAAAAATTAAACTGGGTCATGACGATTCTGTACCGGATTATTCTTTTTTCTCCTGGGTGGCAATGCTCTTTGCAGCCGGAATGGGAATTGGATTAATGTATTTTGGTGTTAGTGAAACGATGTCGCACTATGCAACTCCCGCTAATGCTAATTTAGCCGTTGATCTTCGGGCCAAAGAAGCACAGTTGTACACTTTCTTTCACTGGGGTTTTCATGCTTGGTCTATTTATGGTGTGGTAGGATTGTCGTTGGCTTATTTTACGTACAGACATAATTTGCCACTTGCAATCAGAAGTGGTTTTTACCCGATGCTTAAGGATAAAATACATGGAAGATTTGGTGATATAATTGACGTTTTTGGTTTATGCAGTACTTTTTTCGGCATCACAACCACCTTAGGTTTTGGAGTTGTACAGTTATGTGCCGGATTGGTAAGCCTTAAAATTATTCCGGATACGGATTTTAAATATCAAGTTGCTATTGTTTTAGTTGTAATGGTAATCGCGGTTTTTTCGGCAATCTCTGGTTTAGGAAAAGGGGTGAAGAAATTAAGTGAAATGAATATTTTGCTGGCTATATTGTTGATGTTGTTTATATTAGTTTTTGGACCAACAATTTATATTTTAAGCACTTTTACAGAAGGGTTGGGGTATTACATCAGTCATTTTATATCGCTTACTTTTAACACCTATGCCTATGAAAAAGGCAGTCAGGAGTGGTTTTCTAAATGGACGATTTTATACTGGGCTTGGTGGATTTCCTGGGCGCCTTACGTAGGATTGTTTATTGCGAAAATTTCTAAAGGAAGAACAATCAGAGAGTTTATTTTGGCCGTTTTGTTTATTCCAGCGTTTTTTAATTTTTTGTGGATGACTGTTTTTGGAAGCAGTGCCGTATGGATAGACGAACATGTAGCACATGGCGCTTTAAGTCAATTAGCCAATAACCCCGATACTTTATTGTTTAACTTTTTTAGTTATTTCCCTTTTACGACGCTTTTGAATGTTTTGTCTATACTAATTATCTGTGTGTTTTTTATCACTTCTGCAGATTCGGGTATTTTTATAATGAATGGCATTGCTTCAAAAGGAGCTATTAACTCGCCTAAATGGCAAAGTGTTTTTTGGGGAGTTCTATTATCGCTTTTGTCTTTAAGTTTGTTAAGAACAGGCGGATTAGCCTCATTACAGACGATGACCCTTATATCGGCCTTGCCGTTTGGAATTATAATGATTTTGTTGTGTTATAACTTATGGAAAGCACTTGTCGCGGATAATGAATACAGTATTAAAAAATATTCCCACGGAAGTTTAAATTGGAACAACAATAATTGGAAAGAGCATCTCGAAAAAATCCTGACGTTTTCTGAAAAGAAAGATGTACACAGATTTATTGACACAACTGTGAAAAAAGCATTTATAGAATTAAAAGCAGAGTTAGCCAACAATAATGTCGATGCGAATATCAATTCATTTTCATCGCCTCAACACGCGATTGAATTGGAAATCAAATTTGATCAGCTACGAAATTTTAAATATGGTGTAATGGCTCAGGCACTCACCATTTCGGAAACTTTAATAAATGAAAAAAATAGCCCCGACAGTGATTCAGAAATTACATTTCATCCGATTACTTATTTTGGAGATCACAGAATGGGATATGATGTTCAATATTTAAGTAAAGATGGCATCATTTCAGATGTTTTAAGGGAATACGAGCGTTTTTTAAATCTTAGTTCTGATCGGGATAATGATTTGATTATGAAACCAACCAATTAATAAAAAATAAAACTCAAGTTAAAAAATGTGCAGCAGTAAAAATGAAACTCAAATAGTATTGAGTTTAATAAGAAAAAGAGAAACCCGTTTTTATCAGCGTTTTTGCTATTGCAAATCCGTATAATCCGCGTCCAATCTTGGCAAAGTACTAAACGCCCTTTATAGGAATCTTTAGCAAATAATTAATTTGTGTAAATTGGTGCAATTCGTGTCAAAAGATAAAAAAAAATAAACCCGCACTGTTTCGGACAAGTGCGGGTTTAAACAAATTAAAAGCTAAAAACTATTTTTATATTAGAAGCAGTAATCGTTCTCTGCAACTAATTTAGAAGTAATAACTTCTCTCAAAGCTACTACATTTGGATTGTTTGTATATTTTGTGAAACGTTTAAGTCCCATTAACATCATACGTTGTTCGTCACCTTCAGCAAAAGAAATGATTCCTTCTTTTCCGTTTAAGTTTACGATGTCTACGGCTTTGTACAAGTATAATTTTGCCATTGCAATTTGCTCTTGAACTTTAGCTTCACCTTCTTTTTTGGCTAATTTTTCAGTTCTTAAAATAGTACTTTCAGCCATGTAAACTTCGATTAAGATGTTAGAAGCTGCCATCAATAATTGTTGGTGAGAATCTAAATCCGGACCGTATTTTTGAACAGCGCTTCCGGCAACCATTAAGAAAACTTTTTTCAGGTTGGCAATGATTAATTTTTCTTCAGCAAATAATTCAGAAAAATCAGGCGTATCAAAAGATGGGATTCCCATTAATTCTTCAGAAACTTTCATAGCTGGTCCTAATAAATCAACATGACCTTTCATAGCCTTTTTGATCAACATACCAACAGAAAGCATTCTGTTAATTTCGTTTGTTCCTTCGTAGATTCTAGCGATACGGGCATCTCTCCAGGCACTTTCCATTGGAGTGTCTTCAGAGAATCCCATTCCACCAAAAATCTGAATTCCTTCGTCAGCACAAGCTTGTACGTCTTCAGAAACTGCTACTTTCAGGATTGAACACTCGATAGCATATTCTTCAACACCTTTTAATTCAGCTTCCTGGTGAGAAGTTCCTTCCGCTTCACGGGCAGCAATTCTGTCTTCGATATCTTTTGCAGCTCTGTAAGAAGCACTTTCACCTGCATAAGCGTTAGTAGCCATTTCAGCTAATTTAGCACGAATTGCTCCAAAGCTTGAAATTGCAGTATTAAACTGAATTCTTTCGTTTGAATATTTTACAGCATTTGCCGTAACTCTACGTTGTGCATCTAAACAAGCAGCAGCCAATTTAATACGACCAACATTCAAAGCATTCATTGCAATTTTGAAACCGTTTCCTCTTTCAGACAACATGTTTTCAACAGGAACTTTTGTATCGTTGAAGAAAACCTGACGAGTAGAAGAAGCACGAATTCCTAATTTATGCTCTTCTTCATTCATTGAAATTCCGTTAGCCGGATCATTTTCAACAATGAAACCTGTAATATTTTTATCATCTCCAATACGAGCAAAAACGATAAATACGCTGCAGAAACCTGCATTCGAAATCCACATTTTTTGTCCTGTGATCGAGTAGTATTTTCCGTCTTCAGATAGAACAGCTTTTGTTTTTCCTGAGTTAGCATCAGATCCTGCACCTGGCTCAGTCAAACAATAAGCTCCAAACCATTCTCCAGAGGCTAATTTAGGAACGTATTTTTTCTTTTGTTCTTCTGTACCATAAAGCGTAATTGGCATAGTTCCAATTCCTGTATGAGCTCCAAAAGCAGTTGAGAAAGAACCTGTAGCTCCCGAAATGTAGTCACAAACTAACATAGTAGAAACAAATCCCATTCCTAATCCACCGTATTCTTCTGGAACTGCAACTCCAAGAAGTCCAAGTTCACCCGCTTTACGCATAGAAGATTCAGTGTATGCATAATCTTTCTTTTCGAAACGATCTTTATGTGCCCATAATTCTTTGTCTACGAACTCTTTTACAGAATCACGCATCATTAACTGCTCTTCCGAGAAATCTTCCGGTGTGAAGACATCCTCGCATTTTGTTTCTTTAACTAAAAACTGACCACCACGGGTTACGTTTTTTTCGATAGTATCTGCCATTGCTTATGTTTTTTTGTATGTTTTTTTGTTTCTGATTATTCTCAATATTGTCATTCCGACGAAGGAGGAATCTCCGCGACAATTATCCGTACCGATTATCAATCTTTATGGAGTTACTTACGAAGATTCTTCGTTCCTCAGAATGACAAACTTTGCGAATACTATCTTATAAAACCTCGTAAATCCCCGCAGAACCTTGTCCAGTTCCAACACACATCGAAACGATTCCGTATTTATTACCTCTGCGTTTCATTTCGTCAAATAACTGAACAGAAAGTTTCGCACCGGTACAACCCAGTGGGTGTCCTAATGAAATTGCTCCACCGTTTACGTTTACGATCTCCGGATTAATATTTAATTCACGAGTAACTGCTAAAGCTTGAGAAGCAAACGCTTCGTTTAATTCAATTAATTCGATATCGTTCAAAGTCAATCCAGCTTGTTTCAAGGCTTTTGGAATTGCTTTTACCGGACCAATACCCATAATTCTAGGCTCAACCCCTGAAGAAGCGAAGTTTACTAATCTGGCGATTGGCTCAAGATTTAATTCTTTCACCATATCCTCACTCATGATTAAAACAAAAGCAGCTCCGTCACTCATTTGAGAAGAGTTACCCGCGGTTACACTTCCGTCAGCAGCAAAAACAGGTCTTAATCCTGATAATGCAGCAACAGATGTTCCGGCTCTTGGACCTTCGTCTTGTTTTACTACGTATGATTTTGTTTCTTTTTTACCATTTTCGTTAATGAAAGTCTGCTCAACAGTAATTGGAACGATTTGTTTGTCAAATTTTCCTTCTGCCTGTGCTTTCAAAGCTTTCATATGAGAATTGTAAGCGAACTCATCCTGATCTTCTCTTGAGATTTTATATTGGTTGGCAACCGCTTCAGCAGTTAACCCCATTCCCCAGTAATAATCTTCGTGACCTGCAGCCGCTACTTTATAATCCGGAGTTGGTTTGTAACCTCCCATTGGAATAAAACTCATGCTTTCTGCACCACCTGCAATAATACAATCAGCCATTCCTGATTGAATTTTAGCAGTAGCCATTCCGATAGTTTCTAATCCGGATGCGCAATAACGGTTTACAGTTACACCAGGAACATCTTCTACTTTTAATCCCATTAAAGAGATCAAACGTCCAACGTTTAGTCCTTGTTCTGCTTCCGGCATGGCATTTCCTACCATAACGTCATCGATACGTTTTTTGTCAAAATCAGGCAGTTCGTCCATCATAAACTGAATGGTTTCTGCAGCTAATTCATCAGGTCTTTTAAATCTAAAAACCCCTTTTGGTGCTTTTCCTACCGCAGTACGGTAAGCTTTAACGATATATGCTGTTTTCATTTGTTTTGTTTTTTAAGAGTATAGAAAATAGAGTATAGAGAATAGACTGTTGTCTGAAATCTATATTCTTTTCTCCTTGTTCTATTTTCTAATTACGAAGTGGTTTCCCTTTAGTTAACATATACTGAATTCTTTCCAATGTTTTTCTCTCTGTACAAAGAGATAAGAAAGCTTCACGTTCGATATCTAACAAATATTGTTCAGATACTAATGTTGCTTCAGATAAATCACCACCAGCCATAACGTAAGCCAGTTTGTTTGCGATTTTCTTATCGTGCTCAGAAATGTATTTACCGGCTTCCATTTGATCTGTTCCAACTAAGAACATTCCAAGGGCTTGTTTTCCTAATACTTTCACATCAGTTCTTCTGATCGGTTGTGTATAACCTGCTTCTGCCATTAATAAGGCGTGTTTTTTGGCTTCAGCAATTTGACGGTCTTTGTTTACTACAATGATATCTTTACCGTGTTGTAAAAGTCCAGTGTCAAAAGCTTCATAACCGGAAGTTGAAACTTTAGCCATAGCGATCGTTAAGAAATATTCTTGAAGAACATTCAGCTCCACATCGTTTTTACGGAATAAATCAGAAGCTCTTAAAGCCATTTCTTTAGATCCACCACCACCAGGAAGTACACCAACTCCGAATTCAACTAATCCCATGTAAGTTTCAGCAGCAGCTACGACTTTATCAGCATGTAAGCTCATTTCGCATCCACCTCCAAAAGTCATACCGTGAGGTGCCACAATTACGGGAATTGAAGAGTAACGTACACGCATCATCGTATCCTGGAATAATTTGATCGCCATGTTTAATTCGTCGTATTCTTGTTCAACCGCCATCATGAAAATCATACCGATATTAGCACCAACAGAGAAATTCGCTGCTTGGTTACCAATTACTAAACCTTGGTATTCTTTTTCAGATAAGTCGATTGCTTTATTGATAGCAGCAAGTACGTCACCACCAATGGTATTCATTTTAGATTGGAATTCTAAGTTCAAAATTCCATCTCCTAAATCTTGGATAATTGCACCGCTGTTACTCCAAACTTTTTTGCTTTCGCGAATGTTGTTTAGGATAATGAATGAATCTTGTCCCGGAACTTTTACTTGAGATTTTGTTGGAATGTTATAGAAATAAGTTGCTCCTTCTTTTACAGAGTAGAAACTTTCACTTCCTGACGCTAACATTTCAGTAACCCATGCAGCAGGTGCTAAACCTTCTGCTTTCATGATTTCGATTCCGTTGGCAACACCAATAGCATCCCAAATTTCGAATGGACCATTTTCCCATCCAAAACCAGCTTTCATGGCATCGTCTATTTTATATAATTCGTCTGAGATTTCAGGAATTCTGTTTGACACATAAGCAAACATTCCGGCGAAACTCTTACGGTAGAATTCTCCTGCTTTGTCTTTTCCTTTTACTAGAACTTTAAAACGATTGATTGGTTTATCGATAGTTTTAGTTAATTCTAAAGTAGCGAAAGAGGCTTTTTTAGCCGGACGGTATTCTAATGTATCTAAGTCTAAAGAAAGAATGTCTCGGTCTACTTTTTTGTAGAAACCTTGTCCTGTTTTGCTTCCCAACCAATTATTTTCCATCATTTTGTTGATGAAATCAGGAAGTTTGAACAATTCGTGTTGTTCGTCGTTCGGACAGTTTTCGTAAATACCGTTGGCAACGTGTACCAAAGTATCTAAACCAACAACGTCAACAGTACGGAAAGTAGCCGATTTTGGACGACCAATAACCGGACCGGTTAATTTATCAACTTCTTCGATTGTTAGTCCCATTTCTTTTACTAAATGGAATAAACTCTGAATTCCGAAAATACCAATTCTGTTTCCAATAAATGCCGGAGTATCTTTAGCAACAACCGAAGTTTTTCCTAAGAATTTAGATCCGTACTCATTTAAGAAATCCAATACTTCAGTTGAAGTTTTTGGGCCAGGAATGATTTCGAATAATTTTAAGTAACGCGCAGGGTTAAAAAAGTGTGTCCCACAGAAGTGTTGTTGAAAATCTTCACTTCTTCCTTCACTCATAAAGTGAATTGGAATACCGGAAGTATTAGAAGTAACTAAAGTTCCCGGTTTGCGGAATTTTTCGATTTGTTCGAATACTAATTTTTTAATATCCAAACGCTCGACAACAACCTCAATAATCCAATCTACGTTGGCAATTTTTGCCATATCGTCTGTCGTATTTCCGGTCGTAATTCGGTTTGCGAATTTCTGACTGTAAATAGGAGAGGGTTTAGATTTTAAGGAGTTTGCTAAATGATCGTTTACCAATCGGTTACGAACTGCTTTGCTTTCAAGTGTTAATCCTTTTTTAGCTTCAGCTTCTGTCAACTCGCGCGGTACGATGTCAAGCAGTAAAACTTCAACACCAATATTAGCAAAATGGCAAGCTATTCCTGAACCCATAATTCCGGATCCGATTACAGCGACTTTTTTAATTGTGCGTTTCATACGTAGTTAATATTTTGTTTTTTTATTTGAATTTGAGTTTACTTATTTGAATTAAGATTACTCATTTTCTGGTTTTTCCGTTTGATTAAATATATTTTTATCCTGAATTAATTCATTGATGATTTCTGATACTTCGATAAAATGTTGCATCTTTTCGTCAGAAACATGTTTTCTTACCGTTTCATTAAACTTCAGAACGGTATTTTTAGATAAGTCCCTTTTTTCTTTTCCAAATTCGGTGAGATAAATTAAGACACCGCGACCGTCTGTTGGGTTTTTTTTGCGAACAATAAGACCTTTCTCTTCCATTGATTTAAGCGTCCTGGTTAAGCTGGTCGCTTCCATTCCCATTCTTGGTCCAAGAGCTGTTGAAGGCGTACCTTCTTCTTTGTCGATACTCAAAAGCGCAAACCCGGTGGCCATGGTGGCATCGTATTTAGCAGCTTCTTCGTTGTACATTCTTGATACGGCTTGCCATGTAGCTCTCAAAATATAATCTATTGTTTTGTCTTTCATATGTAACTATATCGATTTCAAATATAATCAAAAAATACTATGCATGCATATAATTTTAAGATAAATTTTTTGTTAATAAAAAAATGTCTCTGAATTAGAGTGGTTTAGGGTTGTTTTTTATTTGAAATATACTATTCTTTTTTTGAATTTTAATAAATTTAATTGGTTTGTAATTTGTTTTTGGCATTCAAAATAATAATGATTCTTTTATTTAAGGTAATTTTTATGAAATATTGAATTTGTATGGTGAAATGTTTTCTGTAAAATGAAAAATGTTTGTTTGTGAAATGCAAAATGTTTCGTACAAATGAACCACGAACAGACGCACCACGAACAGACACACCGTGAACAGACACACCACGTAGAGACGCATCACGTAGAGACGCACCACGTAGAGACGCACTGCTGTGCGTCTCTACAGCAATTGGAATTTGGAATTTAAAAATTTGGAATTTCATCTACTCGTATCTTTGCAACGCTTTCGCGAGTATTCTTTTCATACGGTCTCTTAGATTTTCGGGGCTAATGATTTCAATTCCGTCACCGAAGCCCAATAGTATACGTTCCATTTCATAATTTGGTGAAAGGAATAAATGTATAATAATACTTTTGTCCTCATTCTCTCTAATAAGCCGTTGTGTTTGGTGTAAAGGTTTTGTCAGTACATAAGGCGCATTTATGGCATCTATCCAGAGTTCAATTTTTCGGGGTCTTGAACCTGTATTTACGGTAACGCCGATTACATTTTTATAAAATAATTCGGCATCAAAATCTTCTTCGATATAAGGGAGATTAAAATCATAATCAATAGAAACGATTCTGTCCAAAGCTAAATTAGTGATAGGAGCAGAGCCTTTTCGTTTTCCGATTAAAAACCATCTGTTGTTAAATTCTTTCAACAAAAAAGGATGGAAATTGAAGGTGCTTTCTTCTGTAGATTTGAATGATTTATAGGTAAGTACCAAAACCGTTTTTTTAATGATGGCCTGATAAATTTCATCGAGATAATGGAGTCCTTTTAATCCTTCATTTTTATCCAGATAAATTACAGGTTTTGTATGTGATTTTTCGGCGTAGATTTTATCTTCCAAACGTTGCAGTATATCCGATACATCGCTAAACAAAGAAAAGTCTTTAAATTGTTTCAGCATCGAAACGGTTTCGGTGAGCACATTGATATCAGTTTCCGTAAGCGGAATATCAGTTATAGAAAAGCTATCCTCTTCATACTTATAATATTTCTTTTCGTAAACAACGATTGGTGCGTTGTATCCCAGTTTTTCACTGCGCATCATCTGAATGTCGAGCTGCACGGTTCGTTTGCTTACCGGATTTTCTTTTCCTTCATATTCATACAGAGCATCAGAACAGGCATTCATTAAGTCCTCTAAAGTCCAGGTTCTATAAGAATTTTGCAGGCATTTGTCTATCGTTTTGTATCTGATGAGAGCATTTTTGTTTTGTGCCATAGTTTAATTTTTTGGGCGTGTCCCTTCGGGTCGGGCTTTCGGCTTTATCTTTTGTCTTGCTTCGCTGTCAAAAGGATATCGCCTCTATCCCTCACGCATTTACGCTAATAAAGAAATCTCTTTTTCAATATTAATTCTTGCTTTCTCCTCAAACAATCTTCTAAATTCTTCTGTCTGAAATATATATTCATTTTCTAAAAAATGTTCCAATGCCTTTTTCCTGCCGGGATTGTATAGAAAATCAGGATAGACGCGATACTCCTTTCTAATCTGGTTAAAGTAGATTTGATAATCATTCCAATCTTTAGCAAGTATTTTTAAATCAAAATCAATAAGCCAATTGATATCTTCAATGTCATTTTGCTGATGGGATTGTGTCGCACAAATAGCATCAAAAATTAAATTTTTATTCAGTAGAGACGCACTGCTGTGCGTCTCTACTTTCAACGCATATTCGGCACTTTTGAGCTCATTATCCTTTCGTGTGGCTTTATAAATGTAGTCGTGGTAGAAAATACTAAACAAAACTTCATCCGGATTTTTGAGACGATTTTGATATTCATCAAACAATTCAATCATTTCTTTCAAATGATTTAAATTATGATAATGCCTTGATTTGCCGGAATACGCTTTTTCTAAATCAACCCATAAAGTCTCAATTTCATTAGCGTTAAAGCCAATTCGGCTAAACAAATCGGTATACTTTTCTTGTAAATTCATATAAGAGATTTAATCAAAAATACAATTTTTATTTCACTACGCAGAATAATTGCGCAGTGGTTTTGAAATCTTTGTTCAAGAAATAAAACAAGTTCATAGAAATAGAAATTGAGTTGATCAGGTCAAGTGTAAGTTACTTCGAAAACTTTCCAAATTTACTTGTACAATTATCTTTTAAACTCAAACATACAATTGGGGCAGTAGCTCAGCGGTTAGAGCAATGTTAGTTTTGAAATTACCTGTAAAAGGCCAATTAAAACTTACTTCCGCCTGTCACGCCATCGGTCGTGGGTTCGAACCCCACCTGCTCCACAATTAATGGTCAAATAAAATTTACTCCAGAACACGGCTAATTTCGGTTCGAATCCGAACAAGTTTTAGAATTATCATTAATAAAACAGAGGGTCAAGATTAACTTACTTCTTCGCGGTAACCCGCTCCCATTAGTTCAGTTAATCGATTACCCTCAAATTTAAGGTCAAGTGTTTCTTACTTCAAAATCTTTAGGGTAGAATCAGAAACACCATTATCTAAATTTTTAAAATTTAAAAAAAATGAAAACAAAAGAAGTAGTAAAAATCAGTTTACGTCAAAATGCTATTTTTATTCCAAGTGAATATATAGCCAATGATATCAAAAAATTATCGGCAACAACATCGGTTTTAGCAGCCAATGTCTCCAAACTCGGATTTACCTTTTCGGAATCCTTATTGCATGCTTTAAACAATGTAAGCCCGAATTATAAAGTGGATGTTTTAGAGGTTTTAAAAGAGGTTTTAGGAACAGGGAAAAACTGGACACCTTTGGTTAAAGAATGGAATATTCCAACCGGAGAATCTGTTTTTGATCACGTAGCCACTTTTTTTGCTAATGTTTTTAATAGAACCAATGGTACGAATTTGCCATGTGGACATATGATTCCCGATCATACTTTTCCTCTAGAAAGATATAACGGTTGCCCGTTTTGTGGTTCTCCATTCGAATTTGGTAAAATCGAAAAGTTCGGTCAGGGAAGCAAATTAAAAGTGCTTGAATTGTGGGATGAAACAGCCTTCGAAGACTTTTATAAATCGTTATTGCAATCTAAAACCGCTTTAGACGCAACGCAGGTCGAAAGCTTAAAAACAGCTATGAAATACTTGCCTTTGCCAAAGGTAGAGATCGGGATCAAAGAAACTTTGATGTTGGTGATCGATGTTTTAATTGAAAACGGTCAGGCTGAAAATGCGACTCCATATTTTAAAACACCAACTGATATCTTACGATATTTATGGTTTAAAAATACTGGTTTATTACAAATTATCGAGCCAAAAACAATCGTAAAAAGAGCATCTAAAAACGGACAACATTTCAATTTTGGTGCAGATCAAAGCGCACAGTCTAAAGTTTTGGCTAAAAAAGATTTGAAACTTAAATATTCGAGAAAAGAATGTTTGATGGTCGCTTCCTGGTTAAACCATTTAGATATGAATGTTGAGGCTATGTGCGAAATCATGCATCCAAAAAGAGGAATATGGGTGCGTTTTATAAGAGCGTTGCGTTTGGCTGAATACAGTAAAAGAAAAGGTTTTGAAAAATTAGCCGATTTATTAGATGTATTTTACAACCAAACCTATGAAGTTTGGCAAAGTAAAGTTACTACAGCCCGATTAAAATTTGACGCAGCTAAAACATTTGACTTATTGAAACAACGTCCGGGTTTGTTTGCACGTTCGTTATTTTCAAATATGCTTTGGTTTGGTGCAGACGAAACGATTGCACATTTTTCTGAAATTATCGATAAAGTTCCGGCAAGATTGATTTTTACATTGAATATGTATGCACAAAATTATTTTGATAAAAACATGCAGAGAAGTGTGAAGCCTTTGGGAGGAACTAATAAACGAGTAAATCCAACTGCCTTGTTAGGATTGTATGACGAATTGCAATTAGAAGAGATGAAAAATCAGATTGAGGATTTGTGTATTTTGGCTATGAAAAAAAGATTCGCAGCGATTAAAAATACCAATAAAACGATTTATATCGATTCGCAATTATACAACATGCCGATTTCGATTGGAGACCGAAGCGATTCTGTTCAGGATTTACCGGTAGCTTTAATGGGAACTCGTTTTCCGATTGAAGGCAACGAAGTGCGATTGTTTATGCAATGGGGTGTAGATTTACCGGCGCAACATTTGGATATGGATTTAAGCTGTCATATCGCTTATGAAAACAGTGCCGATATCTGTTCTTTTAGCAGATTATCAACAAAAGGTTGTCAGCATAGTGGTGATATCAGGAGTATTCCGAATAAAATTGGAACAGCTGAATACATCAACATCAATATAGACGAATTGGCAAAAGCCAGCGCAAAATTTGTGACCTTTACCTGCAATGCATATAGTAATGGAAGTATTTCGCCAAACCTCGTTGTAGGCTGGATGAACAGTAAATATCCGATGAAAATTTCGGAAAGAACCGGAGTTGCTTACGATCCGTCTTGTGTAGATCATCAGGTTCGTGTGACACAAAGTGCTGCGAAAGGTTTGGTTTTTGGAGTCTTGGATGTAGCCAAAAGAGAAATCGTTTGGTTAGAGATGACTTTCGGAGGTCAAGTGGTAAAAGGTTTGGATTTTAAAGGAGTTCAGGCATTGTTAGCAAAGTTGAATAGTAAATTAAATATCGGTAGTCTGTTACAATTAAAAGCGGAAGCTCAAAATTTGACAATCACCGATGATGAAGATGCTGATGAGGTGTACAACGCACAATGGGCAATGAACGCTGCTGCGGTTACACAATTATTAATAGATTAGGATGGAAACCACGAATTCTTAAGAGTTCGTGGTTTTTGCTATTATAAATAGGACGTTCCTAAGGGATTGAATTTTGATGCACGTCATTTTTCAACGGATTGAAATCCGTTGCTATAATATTTTTCATTCCTATCGAACTTTTTTTGTTTTTTACTTCGTAACTATAGCAAATTAAAATTCATGTTATCCCATATTTCTTTTTTGAAGATTATTAAATATAAAAAATACCATTTATAATCTGGTAAAATTTAGGGAATATTGTTTTATTTACTATAATAGTCAAAGCAAGTTCCATCGGAACGATTTCATTTTTAGCAACGGATTTTAATCCGTTGAAAAATAACGTGCATCAAAATTAAGTTCCGTAGGAACGGTACATATTATGTTTAGCAGTTAGAATAATTTAAACTACGCAAAATAATTGCGTACTTGATTTTGAATCTTTGTTTGAAAGATTAGAACACATGAATACAACACTTTTACAAGAAATGATTTCCAAAAACTATGTCAAGGTAAACAAACACCCTGAACATAATTTATATATCTACAATTATACTCAAAATGCACAATTTGAAAGAATATGGAATGAAGTTACATTAAGTTGCAGAGGGCTGATTTTAGATGAAGATTTTAATGTCGTGGCGAGACCTTTTGCAAAGTTTTTTAATTTAGGTGAATGTGAAAATCAAATACTTCCTAAATCTTCTTTTGAAGTCTATGATAAAATGGACGGCTCGATGGGAATTTTATATTGGATCGAAGAGGTCCCGTTTATGGCAAGCCGGGGTTCATTTGCCAGCGACCAATCCGATAAAGCAAATGAAATGCTGCATGGAAAATATAAGGATTCCTGGCCGCTTTTAGATAAAAATAAAACCTATTTGTTTGAGATTATTTATCCTCAGAACCGTATTGTTTTAGATTACGGAACCTCGGAAGAGTTGGTTTTACTGGCGGTTATTGATACACAATCCGGAGAAGAATTTCCGCTTGAAGACATTGGTTTTCCAATAGTTGAGAAGTACGATGGAATCAGCGATATCCATATATTGTCTGCAATGAATAAAGAAAATAAAGAAGGGTTTGTGATTAAATATTCCAATAACTTCAGAGTGAAAATTAAGTTCGAAGAATACCTTCGTTTGCATCGAATTATCACGCAGGTTTCTAATCTGAATATTTGGGAATATCTGAAAACCAATCAATCGATGGAAGAAGTTTTAGAACGTGTACCCGATGAATTTTTCGACTGGGTGAAACAAACCAAAACCGATTTAGAAAACAAGTATGCCGTAATCGAAAAGCAATGCCAAAAAGATTTTAAAGTTCTGGAATCGGTAAAAGAAACAGCGCTCTATTTTTTGACTTGTAAACATCCAAGTATACTATTTTCGATGCTTAAAAATAGAGACTATTCGCCCATAATCTGGAAAATGATTCGCCCAACATTTGAAAAACCGTTTAATAAAGGAGAAGAATAAAATGAGAAAAGTAATTTTAATGAAAGGATTGCCTGGAAGCGGTAAATCGACTTTGGCAAAAAAGATAATTTCAGAAAATCCTGAAACATACAAACGTATTAATAGAGATGATTTGCGTGCTATGTTTGATAACGGATTTACAAGTCAGAGAAACGAGAAGTTTGTCAAAAAAATTCGTGATATCTTAATCACAAAATCTCTTGAAGAGGGAAAAAGTCTTGTGATTGATGATACTAATTTGTCTGAAACAAATCTTAGACGTGTTTCACAATTGGTAGAAGAATACAACGCAGAATTTAATGAAAAAGTGGTGGTTGAAGTAATAGAAGTAAACACTGATGTTGAAGTTTGTATAGAAAGAGATACTTTGAGAGCAAAACCGGTTGGAGAAAAATTAATCCGAAAAATGCACCGTCAGTTTTTCAAAGATTCTCCTGAATACTGTGTTCAAAATCCGGAGCTGCCAAAAGCTATTATCTGCGACCTCGACGGAACTCTAGCCTTAATGAATGGAAGAAACCCCTTTGACGCCAGTAAATGCGATGAAGACGAATTGAATAATCCGGTAGCCAATGTATTGAGAAACTACAAGAAATTGGGTTACAAAATACTCTTAGTTTCGGGAAGAGAAGACCAATACAGAGAACCGACTTTACGTTTCCTAGCAAAACACGAAATCGGTTACGATGCTCTAATCATGAGAAAAACAAAAGACTATAGAAAAGATTCAATCATTAAAACTGAGATTTACAATGAATTTATCAAGGATAATTATTTTGTTGAATTTGTATTAGACGACAGAAATCAAGTAGTAGATACCTGGAGAAATGATTTGAAGTTGCCGTGTTTTCAGGTCTATTACGGGGATTTTTAGAGGAAAGGGACTTCGACTTCGCTCAGCCTGATAGATGGGGGGAGAAAAGTGCTGAGATTCTGAGGAAAAAAACTTTGCGCTTTTGCGGCTTTGCGAGAAATTTTTGGAAAAGGTTCAAAGGTACAGAGGAACAAAGGTGTTGAGTTACTGAGGTTCTGAGAAAATTTCTTATTTGTACGATTGTCACCCTGAGCGAAGTCGAAGGCTGGTTAAGATAAAAGGGGCTTCGACTTCGCTCAGCCTGACAGATGGGGGGAGAGAAAGGTGCTGAGGGTCTGAGTTACGAGGTTCTGAGAGAGAAAAACTTTGCGTCTTTGCTTTTAAAAAAAATAAAAGAACACATGTTAGCAAGCATTTCACTTCTAACATTAAACATTTCACAAGAAAAAAAATGAAAACATATATAGACATAGGTATCAACCTAACCAATAAACAATTCCAAAACGATATAGACGATATCGTACAAGACGCAATAGATGCCGATGTAACAAAAATGATCCTTACGGGAACAAGCATAAGAAACAGCGAAGAATCATCAAAGATTGCCAAACAATATTCGGGGGGTTTTATACTCTACTGCGGGAATACATCCGCATGATGCGAAGAGTTTTGACCATCAGAGTATTTCGAAACTTAAGAATTTATTACAGCAGAAACATGTTGTTTCAGTTGGAGAGTGCGGACTTGATTTCGATCGTGATTTTTCGCCCAGGAACGTGCAGGAAGACTGTTATAAAGCCCATTTAGAATTAGCGATCGAGATTCAGAAGCCTTTATTTCTTCACGAAAGAGCAGCTTTCACACGTTTTATGAGTATTACAAGCGAGTATTTGCCGAAACTGCCCAAAGCTGTTGTACATTGTTTTACGGGAACTCTGCAAGAAGCTAAGACCTATCTCGATAACGGATTTTATCTTGGCTTTACTGGGGCAATATCAGACAGCAAGCGATTTGAGCATTTAAAAGAAGTCATTCAATACGTGCCACTCGACAAAATAATGATTGAAACCGATGCGCCCTTTATGCTGCCAAAAAATGTTCCAAACAGCCTCTTGAAGAAATACCACGAACGCCGTTGTGAACCTGCATTTCTGCCTTATGTAGCAGGAACGATTGCACAGTTTAAAGGCATTCCTTTAGATAAAGTGGCGGAAGAAACGACAAAGAATGCGAAGAGCTTTTTTGGAATTTAGATGCAGAGAGGTAAAGTTGCAAAGTTTCTTAGAAAAAAAACTTTGCGCTTTTGCGACTTTTCGAGAAATAATTTCAACAGCAAAACGAATGCAAATTTCAGCAATAATCTGTTTAGTTTATCGCAGGAGAATAATTCTTACCTTCGGTCTTTAACTTCATAAAAATGAACTGCAACATATCATTTGAGGAAAGAGCTAAGTTAGGTATGGAAATATTGTCCAAGCAATCTCCCGTTACCATAGAGAAAGCGAGATTACAAGCGGAGCGTCTAAGTCAGGCAAGTAAATCAAAAGAAAAAAAACAGGCTGATAAAGAATAGTTAAACTAACCCGTTTGATATAATCCCTAAACTGGTATTTACCGCATAGAAACATAGGTTTTTTGAACTATGAATCAAGATGGTTTTAGAAATCATGATTTTTTCGCATAGCACTATGCGGTTTATTGTAAGTAAAACGACTTTTTCAAACTTTACAAGCTATGTTTCTATGTGTTAAAATAATTATGCACATCGAGTTAATTTAGCTCTAAATAGATTTTTGACTTATTAATACAAGTCCATTCCATAACATTTTATAAACCATGACCATACAAGACCTAAAATCCCAAAACCTGATTCTTTTTGAAGTTATTTCAGGAAGCAAATCTTTTGGGTTAAATACGCCTGCTTCTGATACCGATATAAAAGGTGTTTATTATCTGCCGAAAGAGAAATTCTTTGGTTTAGAGTATATTTCGCAAATAGCAAACGAAACCAACGATGAGGTCTATTATGAAATCGGTCGTTTTGTGGAATTGCTCCTAAAGAATAACCCCAATATCCTGGAGATTCTTGCGACTCCCGAAGATTGTATACTGTACAAACACCCGTTGATGGATTGTTTAAAGATAGAAGACTTTCTGTCTAAACTCTGCAAAGATTCTTTTGCTGGTTATGCCGTATCGCAGATTAAAAAAGCGAGAGGTTTAAACAAGAAAATCGTCAATCCAATGCCGAAGGAAAAGAAAAGTCTTTTAGATTTTTGTTATATCCTAAAAGGCTACGAAACAATTTCTTTGGCAGCCTATCTGACAGAAAATAGCCTAAATCAGGAACAATGCGGATTGGTGAATCTGCCGAACTCCAAAGGAATGTTTGCGTTGTTTTACGATGCCGATAGCACATTGGGTTACAAAGGAATTATACAAAAAGAAATCTCAAATGATGTTTCGCTTTCGTCTGTTCCTAAAGGTCAAAATAGCATTGCTTATTTATCCTGCAACCAAGACGGTTATTCGAAATACTGTAAAGAATATACTGATTATTGGAGCTGGATCGAGAAACGAAATGAAGACCGCTACAACACCAACCAGCAACACGGAAAAAATTACGACAGCAAAAACATGATGCACACCATCCGACTTTTGCAAACCGCTGAACAAATTGGTTCTACCGGAAAACTGAATATAAAAGTTAACAATCGGGAGGAATTATTAGACATCAAAGCCGGAAACAGAGTATACGATGACTTACTGCAAATGGCTGATGATTTGATTGTTTCTATTGAAAGTTATTATAAAACTTCGGCTATGCAAGAAGCTCCGGATGAAGTAAAGGTGATAGAAACTTTGATTAGGATTCGGGAGGAATTGTATAAATAACAGAAAAGCGTTTTAGTTTTAAAACGCTTTTTTTATGTTTTAAAATCAGGGGTTTTTGCTTGATTTTTTGGCTATTTGTTTTAGCTATATTTGAAAAAGATTCAATTTTTTGGATTTATGGAAATCCGTAAAGTTGTTGATTGAATTTGATTTAGATTTGTTAGTAGAACAATATTATATAACTAAATGTTTTCGGATTATTCAATAATAAAATTAAAAATATTATGAGCATAATTAGTAGAGGATCAGAATGGAGAAAATGGAACTTCCATGTTCATACTAAGGGGACAAATAAAAATGATCATTTTGCTTCTTCAAGTATGGATGATTTTTTTTATACATTTTTTAAGAAAGCATATCAAAATAAAGTTGAAGCAATTGGTATAACGGATTATTTTTCAATTGATAGATACTTAGATGCAATTAAGTATGTTAAAGAGATAGATAATAAAGTAGATGATGATTGGGGTGAGAAACTTTTTTCTGATGATGAAATCGAATTTATTCAAAAAATATTCATTTTTCCAAATGTTGAATTACGTATTTCTCCAACTACTAAAAGAGGAAAATTTATAAACTTACATTTTATATTTAATCCCAATATTGTGGGAAATTTGAATAATGAGTTTTTTAATAAAATTTCCAATGTTGATAATTTTTTAATGAACTATCAGGGAATTAAAGATTATGCTAAAAATATAAAGGAATCTTTAAATGAAGATCAATTATACAAATATGGAATTGATAATTACAATATAGAATTTGGCAAAATAAAATCTTTACTAGAAAAAAATAAATTGATTCGAGATAATTCTTTGGTTGCGGTTAGTAGTAAATCGAATGATGGTGTTTCAGGATTAAAAGATTACTATGAGGAATTTGAAAAAGAATCAGGAAGTTTATTGGGAACAGTAAAATCTATTTACAAAGCAACTCATATTATATTTTCAAATGCGCCTTCAGATAAAGAATACTTTTTGGGAAGAAAAACTTCAAAAGAAGAAGTTATTCAACACGTTGGCTCTTTAAAACCATGTATTGTTGGGTGTGATTCTCATAGTGAAGATACACTATTTGATAAGTTTACGTGGGTTAAGACAGATTTGACTTTTGAAGGATTACGTCAAATATGTTATGAGCCTGAACAAAGAGTTAAGATACAAAATGATAAGCCTGATTTTAAAGAAGATAAAGTAATTATAGATAGAGTTAAGTTTATTTCTCCCAGTAAAATTTTTGCAAATAACGATATTTATTTAAATCCAAATTTAAATGTTATAATAGGGGGAAAGTCTTCTGGTAAATCAATTTTTCTATATTCTATTGCAAAGACATTATTAGTTGATGATGCAATATTGAAAAATGAAAATTCAATTGAAAAGTATGATTTAAAGTTAATTGATTCAGATTTTAATTTTGAAGTTACTACTCATGCTGGAATTATTCAAAAAATGTTTCGTAATAAAGAAGAGAATTCAATTATTCCAGATATTAAATATATTCCACAAAATTATCTGGTTAAACTAGCAGAGCCTGAATTAAATAAAAAAGGAAAATCTCTAAACAAGCTTGTTCGTGATTTGATTAATGAAGATGAAGATTCAAAATCTGAATATGATCAATTCATTAGAATTGTTAAGCAAAATGACAAGGATAGAGAAGCTTTAATTGATAAATATTTTGAATCCTTAGATGATGTTGGAAAGAGTGAATCGGAATTAAAGACCAAATCTAATAAAGAGGTTCTTGAAAAAAATATTATTTCTAATACTGAAAAAGTTGAAAAATTAAATAAAGAAGCAGGTTTAACAGAAAAAGACATTTCGTCTTATAAAAAAATTCAAGAAAAACTAGAAGTAAATACGATAAAAAATAATGAGTGGAAAGACGATTATACAACTGTAACAAATCTTTTTTTTGAGATAAGCAGGCTTTCATCTGAAATACTGGGAAAGAAAACAGATTTAATAAAAAATATTAAAACAGAGAATGTAAAAGAATATTATAATGATAAATTATCATTTATTGATGATGTAAATAATGATATTTTTAGTATCCTTAATGAAATAGAAATTAATACAGGTGAGGATGGAACACGACATTTTAAAAATGATAATATTTTAAAAAGTAATCTAATTTTAATTAATGAAGAAAAAAAAACTTTACAAAAAGAATTAGAACCATTTCAACAAAATTTAGAATTAAAAAAGCAAATTGAAATTTTAAGTAAATCAATAACAGATGATAAAAAACTATTACTTGACATTGAATTTTTAAGTAAAAGTATTGTTGAAAAAAGGCAGACTATTGTAAATTGTCAACAAGAAATTTTTAGGTTATATAGAGACAACTTTGATAAATATATTGATATAATTAATGTACTAAAAAAACGCACATTTCAGTTAGAAGGTGATGGTTTAAAAATTGATGGTATTGCCCAATTTAACTTTCCTAAATTTTCTAAAAATATTTATGAAATTAGTGATGGAAGAAAAGCATCTTATAATAATTATTCGATTTTGGATAATAATAAAAAAGGTACAACAGAAATTAATTTTGAAGAAATTATAAGTGAAATAGAGAAAATATTTATTGATATTTTAAAAGGAGATTATTCTATTTTGCCAAGAATCGACAAGAAACAAGCCATAAGAGTGTTACTTGATGATTATTTTTTTGATTACTGGAAAATAACTTATAAAAATGATAAATTAGGAGAAATGTCAACTGGAAAGGCAAGTTTTGTGATTTTGATGTTAATAATTGGTCTTAGTATTTCAAAAGCACCTATTCTAATTGATCAACCTGAGGACAATCTAGATAATAGATCAATAACACTAGATTTGGTTTATTATCTAAAAAATAAAAAATTAGAAAGACAAATTATTATTGTTACGCATAATGCTAATATAGTTGTCAATTCTGATGCAGAAAATATAATAGTGGCCAATCAGAAAGGACAGAATGAGATTGATACTACAAGTGTTTTTAGGTTTGATTTTATAAATGGCCCAATAGAGAATAGTTTTGATAAGAAAACTACGGAGACTGATATTTTAAAAAGTATGGGAATTAGAGAACATATTGCAGATATAGTTGAGGGAGGTAAAGATGCGTTTAAAAAGCGTGAGGAAAAATATGGTTTCTAAAAAAGGGAGAAATATTTATCATAGTATTTTTTTGTAAGTAAATACATTGTTTTTTGTCATGAAAAAACATATCTTTGTAGTTGTCAAAAACACTTCGAGGTCTAATATTTTTAATTATGACACAAGAAAATCAAAAAACATCAAACAATGATGTAATGCCATCCGTGGTCAAATTCCTTTCGAACGAATGGTTTGAAGGAGAATTTAAAGAACAGCCATTGTATTTGCAGGAAATTTTCGAGTTACTGCTCGAAACGGAGTACGGCGGCGATCTCGATTTAAGGTTAAAAATGCTCAGTTGTTTGCGTACGAGCAGAAATTTGGCCCAAACGTTGGCAGCATTTACAGATGAAGAAATTCAAAAAGTCTGTAGTAGTGCAGCAAGTTAAAATGTAGTGTTCTAGTTTTTAGAATATCAATAAAGCTCCGTCATTGCGGAGCTTTTTGTTTTTTGTCCTTTTAACCTAAGCAGAAATCGCATAAGTATTTCTACAACGATTGTCGATTTGCTTTGCGGAATTTCTAGTGTGATTTCTCCTTACGTCGAAATGACACGGGCTACTAAGATGTCGTATTCTAATCTATAAAATAACCGCAAGGCGCGCTAAGTTTAATTATTGCAGTATGGCTCTTTTTTAATTTATACCTAATTTTTTTGCGCGCAGATTTGCTTCGACAGTTCGCTATCGCTCGGATAGCAGATAACACAGATTTTTTTAAGAGGTAAATAAGATCGGCCAAATCTGCTAAATCTGCGTGCAAAAGAAAATCTTTGCGCTAGAGGGATTGGTCTATAAAAGTGTAGCACACATCAAGCTAAAAGACTTCAAGTCTGCGTTTACATTGTCATCTAACGGTGAAGTGATGCCGACCACCAGTACTAAAATAAAACTCTTTTTTTGATTTTATTTCCTTTAATTTAAAAAGCACTCCATAATTTTCTCCCACTCTAATACCCGAAGGAACTCTAACCAAAAAGCGGGAGTAACCGATTTCGTCTAATATTCTACCAGAATCGGCAATAATAGGGGAATGAACGGCAGGATATCGATAAGGTATAAAATGTACAGCAACAAGTTTTAATGATCGCGGTGGTATCTTCTCCTTATAAGGATTGTCATCTGTAGACAATCTAATTGTAGTTCCTGTAGCACCTTCTGAAGGAGAAAGAGAAGTGAAATATATACTATCCATAAAACTTCTATTCAAGTTGTTTTTTAATTGTTTTATATCGTTGCTTTTGTTTTTTAAGGCTTTAACGTTTGAATACAATGACTATTTGCAAATGGTTTTGGGTACATAAACACACAATAATTATATATTCGGGTAAAAACTTAAACGGGAATTGAAGCCAATCCAGTTTTACTTCGCAAGACTTTGGAGCTTGGACAATATTAAAAACAAACTTGATATAAAGGAATGCTAGATTTATATATGAATTCTTTCTATTTATATTTGGAGAAATCACTTTAGTCTGGAAAAATATAAAGAGCAAAAAAATTAGTATTGAAAAGAGATTATTAGAAGTACCTAAATTATCTCGTTTAGCTCGAAATAAAATAGTACAAGAATCTTCAGAAAGTTTTCCAATTAAAGAATGCTTTGCTCTTTGATTATAACAGGATTACCTTTAAAGTTGTATGCATTTTGTTCTTAAAAAGACATTGTCAAAAATAATTCCCTTCCATTTTGTTTAAATTTTATCTCAAGAAGTAAATTGAAATAGAATTCGGATTTTTACTACTAAAACAGGTGTTTATACGCAGTCTTTTGATTTTAATTAACTTTAAATTTGACTTGTAATAGCAAACCATTGTTGGTACATGATAATTTGAGTTTAGAAATGAAAAGACGGTGTAAGTGTATATTGGTATTTCTTTTTGTATGCACCGGCCCCTTTTTGTCCGCTCAGAACGAAAGATTAATTATTGGCCGAACAACAGGGAAGTTAGCGATTGCAAAAAACGTAACCATACGTACTTTCGGTTTTACGGACTCGCTTTCCGGTCAGGTTACTTTCCCGGGATCGGAGATTGAGGCTAGGGAAGGAGATAGTGTAAGTATTGATTTTTGGAACATTTCGCAAGGAAATCCGGTCTCTTTATATTGTAAAGAAATTGAGTTTCAGCAGCGGAATTCGGAAAACGAAGTAATGAAGGTCAAAGAGCCAATTCATCATATGGTGCATGGGTTTTATTCTTTTCAGGCTAAAAAAGCAGGAACTTATCTGTATTATAGTCCCGAGAATTATCCCTTTAATCTTCAGGCCGGTATGTTTGGAGTGCTTATTATACGCCCAAAAGAGACAGATTCATTAGACCACAAACCATCGCAGGAAATGCTATGGTGCAGTAACGAAATAGATACCAAATGGCATACCGATGCTATTATGGGTACAGCATATGATGTTTCTAACAAGCCCATACTTCTTCCGCTCTACAAGCCCAATTATTTCTTGATTAATGGAAAAACAACGATAGAAAACAAAGGATTACAATCGTTTGTGAATAAAAAAGAGAAGGTGCTTCTTCGTTTGGTTAATTCAGGATTATACCTTCATGAAATACAGTTTCCATTTGATGCGAAACTGAAGTTCATTTCGGGAAGTGATCGCAATCTGATTGTAGGTCCTAACGGATATAAAATACAGCTTCATTCCGGAGAATGTCTGGAAGTGTTTGTTTTTTTAGATCAGGTAAACGAGAAGGAAAAGATTAGGTATCATTTTATAGAACCGATTTCAAAAAAGGTAGCATACAAGGCTGAAATTCCGGTTTTTTATTAAAATTTAAATCAATAGCCATGAAAAAAAGAATCTTATATTTTATGTTGCTTTTTGCCTCTTTGAACTCATTTGCGCAAAGCAAAGCTACTTTTTCGGTAGTGGGAAATGCAACAAATAAGGAAAGTCTGCAGAAAAATAAGCGACTGGATATTTCTAAAATCAAAGTCGAAAATATCTCTAACAAACCCATCTATTTGGTTTGGGAAACGGTATCAAACACTTTTCCCAAAGAATGGGATTGCTCGATGTGCCAGCATGGGGCTTGCCAGATCGGGATTCCGAAAGGTTCGGCTTTTAATAAACTAAATGCCGATCAGCAGGGATTTATAGCCATACACGTGATTCCGGCAAACAAATCGGGTAATGGCATTGTAAAATTTAAAATTTATGATAAAGCCAATCCCAGCTATGCGAAGATTTTGACTTTTGAAGTCGATGTGCTTTAACAGCAATACACAACTGATTATAAACCTAAAAACAAACAAAATGAAAAAAATTACTCTTTTATTCTTTATTATTTTGATTTCGGGGCTCTCCTATGGTCAAAGTAAAAGTAATGTGAAATACATTAGATGGAACGCCAATACGCCACAAGGACAGGAAAATCTGAAAGCAATGAATATCGCTTTTCAGAAAATGCGTGCAATGGGCTGTGAGATGGGTGTTTCCTGGTACTATCAGGGAGCAATACATAATATCCCGAATGCAATTAATGGTCCTAATGCGCTTTGTGCGGCGTATCAGACCGATAAAGATAAATTATGGGCTTGGGGTGATTGCACACATAATGGGTCAGATGCAGCTTCTTTAAATTTTCTTTTATGGCACAGAATGTACATTTGGTTTTTAGAAAAAATTGTTCGTGAATTATCCGGAAAAGACGATTTTGCTATACCGTATTGGAATTATGGAAGTAAAGATACAGTCGATAATATCTTGGCAGAACCGATAAGAGACAAATCAGGTTCGCTCTTTACAGCAGCCCGTTATACGGTTCTGAACAACGGAAAACCGATTCCTCAAAAGCAACTTACGCAGATACAATTAGCGCTTGAAGAATTGAGAACCAATCCTTCCTTTACCGGATCGGCTGGATTTAGTCAAAACCTTGAAGGTTCGCCTCATGGTTTTATGCATAATCTTATAGGAGGAGGATATGCAGATCCAAGCGAAAGTTATTATAATGAAATATACCAAAAGGTGACATCGGGTTTAATGGCAAATGTTGATTCGGCAGGATTTGACCCTGTTTTCTGGTTGCATCACAGTATGGTCGATCGTATTTGGGAGTCCTGGGATGTTTCGGCTTACGGAGAACGTCCTACTTTAGAACAGCTAAAAGCGGACCCGTGGCCTTATCAGTTTATAGCGCCTAATGGAGATCACCTTACTTATACAATGGAAGAAGTGTACAAGATCGTTTTCGATTTAGATTACAAATACGACAATTTACTTTATGGTTCTAAAACCCCGGTTGTAGCGGCCAATGAAACGAAAACTAAAAAATTAGTGTCATTTCAAGATTCAAAAGAAGCTGTGATCTGGGAACAAAAAGTAGGTAAGCCACTTGGGGGAACTGATTATAGTCATAAAGTAACCAGTAAACTTGTTCAAAATACCAATAAAGTTTTTACCAGTAAAGCAAATGCCAAAATTGTACTAAATTTGGATGTAGTAGCTTACAAAGAACCAAAAGATTACTATACGGTTTATCTTCGTTATCCGAAGAAAAAAGATGTATACGTTGGAACAATGACGTTCTTTGGACTTGAACATGATCACGGAGTTGATGAAAGTCATGCAATAAGTGAAGATGGGATAAAAAAGAGCTTCTCCTATTATATTTCGGATAATTTATTGAAAACGAATTCGAATTATGAAATCATTATTAAAAAAACCGGAGGTGGTGATGCTAAAGTAACGCTTGAAAAAATTGGCGTTTCGCAGATAAACTAAGGCAATTTGAGTGTAGTACACTTAAAAAAGTAGTAAGCTTTTTTAATAAAGTAATTAAAATCATAAAAGAAAAAAGAAGCCGTTTCAGCACTGAAACGGCTTCTTTTTATTTATACCGCCACTTGGTTATGCAACGCCATTCTGGTCGCTAGTATATGTTCGCAAGGTCCTTTTCGCAATTGATTGGATTGGTAAAAGGAACATTCACAATTGCCTTCAATCAGACGGTTGTCTTTGTCTAATACGGCTAGGGTAGTATAAGTGAAATTTTTATCGGTTACTTTTCCTTTGATTTGCAGTTGATCTGCTTTTATATTGGAAGTAATTTTTATGCGATTTTCGCTTATATATTGATTTGCAATTTCTTCTTGTGGACTTGCAAAACGCAAGGTTTTCATATTCAAAGGCTCCTGAGTTAGTTCCCTCACGCGATATACACCTAAGTTCAAATCATAGATTACTCTTCCGGCTTGTGTATAGGCTGCCAATGAGGCCGAAACTACTGAAGGGTCAAGATTCAGTTTTTTAGCCAAATGATCAGAGGTATCCAGCCAATTTTCTTTCAAGGCATTGAAAACTTTTTCCTGCGTAAATAAATCGACATTAGTTCGGGGTGCCATTAAATCAAAATTTCCGGCAGTACTCCAGTCGTTTTTAGTCCATCCTGATAAGCCTAAAGTATACGACATATCGCCCAAGTCTGCGATGAAAAAGGAAGGCAAACCGGATCCCAGTAAAACGACCTTAAAATTGCGGGCAATAGGAATTAATCTTTCCAAAATTAGCAAACGGCGTCTTCCCCAAATACGAATTGTTTTGGACTCATTTCCTTGAAATAAAGAACGATGAAACGTTATTTCGTCATGCGAAGGTTCAAATATTGCTTTGATAGGTTTGTCCGGTTCCAGTACAAAACGTAATGCTCTTGGTCCTTTCTTTTCTTTGAAACGACGCAAATATTGACACAAACTAAAGATATCCATAGGATGTAAATCCAGTACAGTTGCTGGCAAAGTCATCGCTGAACTCACCTGTAGAAAACCTCTGACCCAGGAATCCGGGAGATCAATTTTTACTTCCTTGTAAACTTCTTCGTTTGTTGTTTTGGCTTCAAAACCGGAAGGATCAATTTTAAATTCGGTTTCCTTGTAGTTTCTTATTTTTTGGAATTCATTATACAATCCTTCCGAATAATCGATATTGGTAGTGCCACACTTAAAGTCGCTGATCTCCGTAAATATGTTATAGTTACAGCTTAATTTTCCGTATGAAGATTCGTCTTTGCTGAAACATTCAAAAAAAACTTCATCGGGATGTACCGTAATTACAGGATCGAGAACAAACCAGGCGTCTTTGTCGTTTTTATAGAGATAATCAAAATAGGCGGTTTTGGCTTGGTTAAAAGGCCCCATGATGGTTCTTTTCTCTTTCTGAACGATGCTTAATTCTTCTTTTAGTTCCTGAATGCGGGTTCGGACATTTTCAATCTGAAAATCGGCCATGTACTCGCTTAACCATAATTTCTCTTGTTCTGCAGCCCATAATTTGTAAGCTGTTTTATCCTTTGGAAAAAAACGTAAATCGGAGATTACCACATCGTGCAATGCCGAAATAGCTTCTCTGAAGGCTATTTTCTGATTTAGTTTTCCAACAAAAAAAGTAGGTTCCCGCAAGGTATCCGGCGAAAAACTCATGCCGGTACTTGTTGAGGTGTTATTTACAATGGTGCTTCCGCTGTATTTATAATCAAATAACATAACTTAGTTTTTAAGGATTAAATGGGTATGCAATTGCGGGTAAACCGTTTTTAAATCGGTCAGGATTTCGATACAAGTTGCTTTGTCCTGTATTGCTACGGTGGCAGAAACTTCATCGATGATCTGCGTTACAAAAGCAGCAGCTTCTTCATTTTTCTTTCCTTCAAGATGCAAGAATTGAAAAATACGTTGTTTTGCAATTCGGGCTTTATGCACACGTGTTAAGACAGAACGGAAATAAAAATCAAGTTCTTTAAGCTTCGGCAGATTATCGGAAGCATAAGTGTTGAGGTAATTCGTAACAAATATTTGAATATTTACACTAGGATGCTGGCTTAACTTCGTTAAGTACGTTACGCCATCTTCCGGATTAAAATAGCGGGTGATAATTTCTTTTCCAAACTGTTCAACAGCAGGCAATACAGAATCTACAATACTGATCAGACATTCTAAATCCCAGTCGGTTTCGTCAAATTCGGTTTTGAAAAAATGAAAGGCAAATGTTCTCGTATCGTCCCAAGTCGTATCCAGTATAGCTAAAGCGTTATTTCTTTCAGAGCGTATACGTTCTTTTTTATCCATGAAATAATTCCAGCACCATTGACGGATGGCCAGAATTTCATGGTTTCCTAAAGAGATAATCTGACGGATTGTAAAAGCATCTTTACGGGTATATTTTTTCAATATTTCGTATCCGGTTAACTGACTTTCTCTATAATTGGCGTAAATTAATTTGATAACATCGCGAGGTTCTAATGCGGTATTCCACTGCTGACTCGTTTCTTCGAGTATGAATTTTTTGAAGATCAGATGCGAACCTTCAAATTTTTCTTTTCGAATCATGGCATAGACCGTATTGCGGAGCGCAAGGTCAAGCAGGTCGAAATTTGATTTACTCAATTGTGTAATACGCGCCAAAACAGCTTCCAGAACATCTTGATAGTTAGTCTGTAGTAAATCTAATAAAGAACTACTATTTGCCAGCAAATCATCCTCCTGATAGTTGTTTAAGAGCTGAATACCATTTTTTCTAATTTCAAAACTGTCATCTGCTAAGAAAAGCGCAATTAGTGAAAACGGGATTTCTTTTGAGGCTACTTTTTCAGATTTTAAGATTAAAATAGTACTGGCCAGCAGGTTATTTGTTTTTAAATCAGAAGAGATTAAACGCGCTACAATATCCCAGCTTAGTTGTTCTAGTTGTGAGGCAGCTATTTTTTTGAGCCTCTCTATAGCTAATGTTGCTGCCTTATTATTGGCTTCAGATTCTTCGAATGTAAGGAGCTCAACGATTACTTTTCCGGTAATTATTTTGGCTTTATCTTCCGTAAAAGCAAAATTTTCTAAGGTGTTCGTGATCCAGTTTTTTACATCAGGAACTTCATTGAAAATCAGTTTTACAACACATTCGATATCGTTTAGAAATAGTGTCGGATTTGCTGTAATGTGGTTTTTGGCCCAGTTTCTAGCCGACTCGGTTTTAGAATTCAGTACCGTTGCAATAAAACCAAGCTGTGTAGAAAGCGCTACATTTTTAAGAACTATTGTTTCGAACCCTAAAGTATTTGGAATAGCAAAATCACTATTCAATAAGTTTAATATGCTTGTTTCATCAAAACGATCTAGTAAAGTATTAAAATCGTTTCGAGCCTTTAAATTATGATAAGCAAACTCATGAATGATATTCATTTGAGCTTCCATAATAAGCTGAATGTAAGCTTCTGGAAAAGCATCCCAATGTTCCGGGAATAACTCTAAACGATTTTGGTCGTCTTTTTGGACTGTTTTTTCTTCTTCGGGAACGATTAGACTTGGAGACTTTTTCTCCGTTTCTTTTTTACCAAAGAAAGTTGAAAATGCTTTTTTTGCTACATCAAGAACAGATTCGGAATTCGGAACAGCTGTTGTATTTTCTTCTTTGACCGTTTTTTTGTCTTCTACCTTAGTGACTTCATTTACAGAATAATAATAATAATTTCTGCTTGAGAAAATTTCCTGACTTAAAATGAATTTCATCTTAGGCGTTAAAATTCTTTTTTTATCATTCCCAAATAAAATAGTAGACAACAATAACAAATTAGAACACTCCGGATAATCTACAACGGTGTAATAATATTTTCTATCATTGTAATTGTATTGCCCATAGGTGTTTAAAGGCGATTTCTCGGCTTTGGTGTAATTGTCTTCTGTGTATTTAGATAAAATAGACACCGCAAATCGGAGGTATTTTTTGGAGTCTGTTTCCGCATCCAGTTCCTTTAAAAAGCGAAGGCTGTTTTTTTGAAAATAGAGTTTGGTGAAATTCGAGAAAGCAATTTTACTGTCTTTTGCACGAAGCTCTTTTCCAATATTTACTCTTTCATTGACAGCAGCAACAAATTGCGTATCGTAATAGTCCCCCTCTAACGAAACAGTTCGGGTGAACATCGGATTTTCATCTTCAAAACGATAAGCAAGAACCGCAATTACATCGGCATCATTTCTGATATGAGCTAATTTGTAGATCGCTCTAATGTGTTTAAAATAAGGCGGTCTGAATGGTACGGCTTCCAGTAAAAAAACAACAATTTCGTGTAGTTTACTATCAAATTTTGCTGCTAAATACAAAGCAGTCAGATAATTGATAGAATTGTTTTCCAGTTCTTCTTTTAGAAAAAGGATCAGCGAGTCATAATCCTTTTTATCAATATAATAGCGTGCTTCCTGAGGTATGGTCTCGAGAATGGTGGCAATATGTTTTTGTAATTTTTCATCTTTCAGGATTCCTAATAATCCCTCATGAGCCAGATTTCGTATGTATTCTTTCTGTTTGGCTTGTAAAGCATTAGAGCTGAAAACCGCTTCTGCTTCAGTAGATTTAAATTTTATTAAAGACCAAATAGCAGAATACGTTTGTAAATCATCCCCTTTTGATGCTAATTTTATGATATAAGGAATGGCTTCTTTAATGTCCAGTAAACCTGCTTTCCAAATAACACGGCTCGTTTTCCATTTTGTTTTAAAAGACTCTCTGCCTGTTACAGCGTCTTCTAAGCGTTGTAGAATTACACCGTTTATAGAGTCAGGTTCTACACTTTCTAGAGATGGAAGTTCAATTAGTGTTTCGATCTCTGAAGCGTATCCTTTACCCTTTTTTTCATTTTCAAGTTTATCAAAAATTACTTGTGCTTTGTCGGCCGAAACGTATTCAGGGGTTTTTGTTCCTTCTTTCAGCACGCTGCCTCTTTTTCCATATCTGAAATTGACCACATAATTATCGGCATCAATGGAACATAAGTCAATTTCGTATACTTTATCTGAATTCCCTTCTTTATAGAAAAGTTTAATCTGTTTAATTAATTTCATAATTGAAAAAGGCTATTAATTAAAAAATATTCCACCAGTTCTCCGGCTTTTGCTCCATTACTGTTTCTTCTGTCTCCTCCAAAACCGGAATAGCGATTGGAGTCAGTTCTTCGGGAATACTTGTTTTTTCTATAATAGGCAAACCGTGTTTGTTTATAATGTTTTTTAAAGTCTGTTTGAATGCAACTCCTTTTTCGGGGTTAACCATAAACACATAATTGATGTAACCTTCTATAGCATTAATTAAATGAATGGCTTTTCCCCATTGTTGCTCCTTCCATCCATTTTTTTCGATATTGTGAAGCAGGGCACGGAATTTTCGCAATTGAATCCGATCAATATTGAGTTTCTCATTTACCACCACTCCGGTTACCTTTTGTTGCATGCCTTTTCGCATGACATGTATTTTGTCGGGATGAATGATGAAACCTTCCGATTCAATGATTTTTTTAGTGAAATATAATAATCGGGATACATTTTTGCTGTTCTCTTTCGTAGTAGAAAAGCTCATGTCGTCTGCATAACGGCTGTAGTCGAAATTTAACTTTTTGGCCAACCCTTTGATTTTTTTATCCATTTTATAAACAATCATATTGCTTATGGCTGGGCTGGCAGGTGAACCCTGTGGCAATTTACGTTCACCGGATTGCACGTAATACGTAACGCCGTCTAGTGTGGTTTCGTTAATTTCAGAGTAGGTGCACAGTAAACTCAAAAGAGTAGCAATTTCTTCCGAATAGCCTATTTTATGAAACAAGCCTTTTACTCTTTTATGGGTTACAGTAGGGAAAAAATCTTTTAAATCGATATTAACCACAACCTCTTTGTTCAGATGTGGTTTTGCATTGGTTACTATAGAACGTTCTTTTATAAAACCATGCGCTTCCTCTGTATAAGGTATTTTATGAAGTATGTTTTCTAAAATCCAGCTTTGAACCTCTTTTAGTTTTGCTTTTGGAGCTGATATTTTGCGTTTACCGCCTGATTTTTTTTCAAGCTCAAAAGTATGATAGTGATTGATTTTAGAAACCTTTCTGTTATAAGCAAGGTATTGTAAAGCTTTGAGGTCAATTTGCATGCCTTTGGCCAATGCCAGCGCATCTTGATAAACAGGTAAATTGTAGTGTTCTAAAAGGGTAGTATTGGTTTCTTTGGTATTTAGACCTCCGGATATTTCTTCACCTAAATAAAGAATTTGCTGTTGCTGTACTAATTTCCAGTTTTTTGCCTTTTCCAGCTGTTTTTTCTCGCGGTTAAGTATAGTCTCAATTCTTTTTTGCTTCGCAATTTTCATTCGGGCTTTACGCATTTCGAGTAGCATGGCTTCTCTATTGCTAAACTTTTTGTCTTGTGCTAAAAGTTCATTGAGCTCTTTTTCAATCTTTGTTTCCTGATGGATGAGAATTTCAGACAATGTAGGTTCGGACCCGGATTGCCAAAACCCTAAACGTTGCATTTCTTCTAATATGTAGCTATCCTTTGAGGTAGCTCTTATTCTATCATAGATTTCTTGTTTACTAAGCTGTTCAGACATATTACAATCGCTATTTTACATTAAAAAGCCCTATTGCAACAATAGGGCTTAAAGTTTAAAACCTTCGTATTTTCTAAGGACTATGTCTATCAACTCCCGAGAAAGGGTACTATACGTACAGTTAATCTCGAGGAGGTGGAACCGAAACTGTACGTATAGTACCCTTTCTCATCCATAAGATAGAAGTAGTGCTGAATGTTAAATAATCTTACATCGATGACGAAACATCATCATTTTCTTTATACAAGAAAAGCAAGGTATTTCTTAAACTCAAAACAAACATAGTAAAAAAGTTTTAATTCAATACTACTAAAATTTAAAATAGAGGAGTCTTTTTGTTAGCTTGGTTAGAACGATTTTTTTAAATATTGAATTACAATAGGATAGCGTTTTTTTTAAAGACTATTATTTGGAAAAAAATGCTTGGATTAAAGGAAAATGCAAGGTTTAGAAAGATTAATTCTAAAAGTTGTGGAGAATTTTGCTTTCTTTTTTAGACTTGAGGTAGATTAATATTCAAAATTTAGATTATTGTTTAATAGTATTTAATGTGTTTTTTTATTTCTCGCAAAGACGCAGCGTCGCCAAGTTTTTATCCTGATTTTTTAACTTTGCGACGCTGCGACTTCGCGAGATTTTTGTTTATCCACAACTTTTGAACCCGATCCGTTTAAAAACAATTTTTAAAATAACGGAATAAAAAAGGACCGTCCTTGCGAGACAGTCCTTTAAAATATATAGAATTTGATTCTTAGTTGTTACCGTAGATTTTAACGTAAAGATCTTTGTAGATTTCTTTTATGATTTTACGTTTCAATTTAAGGGTAGGAGTAAGTTGTCCACCATCGATTGACCAGACATCCGGAGTTAGTTCAAAACGTTTGATTTTTTCCCAGTGACCGAATTTTTCATTAATGCCTTCTACTTCTTCATCAATTCTTTTGATTACTTGAGCGTTTGAAGCAATTTCGCTATTTGAACCTCCTAAAGTAATTTTATGGATTTTGGCCCATTCTTTTACGAATTCAAAATTAGGCTGAATAAAAGCTGCCGGCATTTTTTCGCCCTCACCAATTACCATGATTTGCTCAATAAAACGAGATTGTTTCATCGCATTTTCAATTAATTGAGGAGCAATGTATTTTCCACCTGAAGTTTTGAACATTTCTTTTTTACGATCGGTAATTTTTAGGAACCCTTCGCTGTCAATTTCTCCAATATCTCCGGTGTGGAAATAACCGTCCTGTAAAGCTTCAGCCGTTTTTTCAGGATCTTTAAAGTACCCTAACATTACGTTTGGTCCTTTGCAAAGAATTTCACCGTCTTGGGCAATTTTTACTTCAACATTGTTTATTACTTTTCCAACAGTTCCAATTTTGAAACCTCTGTTTCTTTGATCGTTAACAGCAATTACAGGAGATGTTTCAGATAAACCGTATCCTTCCATAACCGGAATTTCTGCAGCAGCAAAAACTCTTGCTAATCGAGGTTGTAAAGCGGCACTTCCTGAAACCATCAAATCCAGATTACCTCCTAAACCTTCTTTCCATTTGCTGAAAATAAGTTTACGGGCAATTTTTAATTGAAATTCGTACCAACCACCGTTTGCTCCGTATGGTTCATATCTTAAACCTAAATCAATAGCCCAGAAGAATAGTTTCTTCTTGATTCCTGTTAATTCAGCTCCTTTTGCATAGATTTTATCATAAACCTTTTCTAATAGTCTTGGAACAGCTGTCATAACTGTTGGACGCACTTCTTTCAGGTTATCACTGATTTTATCAATAGATTCTCCGAAATAAACCGATACACCATAATATTGATAGATGTACAAAATCATTCTTTCAAAAATATGGCAAATTGGTAGAAAACTTAAAGCAGTACTTTTTCCCGGATCAAAAGGAATCCTCGGTGAGCTGTCTAAAACATTGGAAACAATGTTTTTGTGTGAAAGCATAACCCCTTTAGGTCTTCCGGTAGTTCCTGATGTATAAATAATAGTAGCCAAATCATCGGCTTGAATGCTGTCTTTTCTGGCCTCAACTTCAGACTGATTGCTTTCATCTGCACCCAAAGTCAGTAATTCTGACCAGTGTTTGCAGCCTGCAATTTCATTAAAAGAATACACTTCTTTTAAGGTCGGAACATTGGCTTGGATTGCTTTTACTTTTTGGTATACTTCGTCGTCTGAAACGAAACAGTAAATGCTTCCGCTATGGTTTAAAATATATTCGTAATCTTCTTCAGATATAGTCGGATAAATTGGAACGTTCTGTGCTCCCGTTTGTAAAATACCAATATCCATGATATTCCATTCGGTGCGGTTATTAGAAGTGATTAAAGCAATTTTATCATCTTTCTGAATGCCCATGCGCAATAATGCTCTTGAAACAGCATTTGCTTTAGCAATATATTCCTGGCTTGATGTTTTTTCCCAGGTTCCATTTTTTTTGGTTGCAAGCGCAACCTGTAGATTATAAGTCTCTTGTTGATAATAAGGAAAATCAAAAAGGCGTGTGATTGAAACCATGTTTAAAATATTGAATTTTATTGCAAATTAAATAAAAAATGGGTATAATTTTTAATTTTGTAGAATTTTATGGCAAAAATTATAAGTACTATTAAAAATCAACGAAAACGTTTTCTTTTCACTAGTAAATTTCAGAAAAAATCAAGAAATGTTTAATTTTTACCTGCTGCTTATTGCACATGAAAATCTTCATAAGTTTTTACTCTCTCTCCCATTAAGAACATTTTCTTTTTGACAAAATGAATGGAAAGTTGCGTGTAATTCCATTCATCGCTATCGTTTGTTCTGTACCAAAAGGTATAAGAGGCACTGTTGAAACCTTCTTTAAAAACGGCAACACCTTCTTCTGTGCATTCAACACCCCAATTTATCTTTTTTTTGCTTAAATCATCATCCTGAATGATACCTGTCCCATCTGGATTTAGAACTGTACTAGGTTCTTTCTTTCCAATAGGCAAATAAGTTCCTTGCATCGGATAGGAAATAGTAGTGGTGATGTAACGTTCGCGACCTTTGTAAACAATTTTATCAATGTTGATTTCCTGAGAATAAGATTGCGTGGCAATAAAAAATAAGACAAAAAGAAATGCTTTTAAAATTTTCATTCTATGTAGATTTTAGTGTTTTTGGGGCCTCAAAAAATCCTTTAGCAGGTTTTTTAAGCGAATATAGTTCAAATTTCAATAAAAAATGACTCCAAATTACAAGAATGATATTTTTTTTAACATTTCATTTCCAAAGATTGCTATCTAAGAAAATTAGCTTTTTTATCCGTTTTAATCCGCGTCTTCGCGATAGCGAATCTGTTTTGTCTGTGTGCAAAGAATGCGTATAGATAGGACGCGGATTACGCGGATTTGCTGTCGCAAAAACGCTGATGAAACTGATTTTTTTCTTTTCTTTTTTCTGATTTTTTTTTAGACTGCGGTGATCTTGGAGAAGGGTTACTCTGTTGAAAATTGATTTTCCAGTAGTTTTTCTTTGAAATCAGATTTGAATGTGTAAGCAAAAGTAAGCATTAGAGCGCGTGTGTCTGATTTTGAGGTTCGGTTGTTACTAAAAAGAGCCGTGTTGTTTTTATAGCCGCTTTCGAGTGTGTTAAACATATCGGTTACGACCAGTCCTAGACGGGCATTTCCTTTTCCTAATTTTTGTTGAAAACCCATGTCTACATTATAAATCGGAATCCTTTTTCCTTGTGGAGTAGCCAATGCAGAATTGTAATTTCCAATTATCTGAAGTTTTCCTCCTTGCCACGGAGCAAAATTATTAATGATTTTTCCATACCAGTTAAACGCATTGTTAACCACATCCTGAGCCAGATTAGAGGCGTCAATATTTTGTTGAAAAGCAGTTATACTAAGGTTTGCATTGTGAAATTTAAATGGTTTTAAACTAAAGATGGTTTCCAGACCATAGGTGGTCGTTGTGCCGATATTCTGCGGTTTCAGTAAAACAACGCCGTTGTCTTGAAGTTCCGCGTATTGTTTGATGGTATTGTTGGCATTTCTGTAAAAAGCATTTGCTGAGATAGAATAGTTCTCCCATTCTTTATTGTATCCTAATTCTACAATATGTATAATTTCAGGTTTTAGATAAGGATTTCCTCCATGCGGATTCAATGCATCTGTAATGTCGACAAAAGGATTCAGATTGTCTAAATCCGGACGATTGATACGTTTGCTGTAGCCCAATTTCAGAAACTCATCTGATTTTAGATTTAGTTGCAAGGATGCTGACGGAAAGAGTTTTAAATAATTGTTCGAGAAATTGTCGCTGTTGTTTTGTGTTTTCCCATTGTTAGTAACCTGTTCGGCACGAATACCCAGATTGTATTTCCACTTTGGATTTTCGGCATTGCCAATAAAGGAATTCAACAAACCATAGGCCGCATTGATTTGTTCGTTAAAATCAAAAATGTTGCTGGCTAAAGGATTAACCACATAATCGCTATTGATTTGGTCCGCACTCTGAAAATCGGAATTAAAAAATCGGAAAGTTCCTTTGTATCCGGTTTCGACGATTGCTTTTTCTGAAATTGGAACGACATAGTTTAAAAAGGCATTGGAGATATTTTCCTTTTCATAGTTATGTGTTTTTTGAAGGGCTGGACCTCCAATTATCACTTCATTCTCATCATAATTATTTGTATCAATATCGGTATTTTCTCTATGAAAATTGAACGACGAAGTAATACCTGCATTTAGACTTTTTCTATTATCAGAAAATTTTCGATCATAATTAAAAGCCAGTTCTGCTGCTTTTGAGCGTTCCAGTTCCAGAGAATGTCTGATGTTGTTTGAAAAAAAGTTATTCGTATTGGTATGAACTGCGGTATGCAAAGTTTCGTCATTGTCCTGATTTTCTAAATTTCCGAGTGCTTCAAAAGAGAATGTATTTCTTTCGCTTGGCGAAAAATCAATATTAAATTTTAGATTTTGTAATCCTTCCGTGCGTTGATCGCTTCTGTTTTGATCGATATAATGTTCGTCAGCAATAAAATAATTGGTTCTTTCGCCTTTTATTTTTTTTGTTCGTCCGGCAAAACGATTGTCATAACCCAAGCCAAAATTCCATTTTTCGGTTTTCTGATTTAATTGTACAGAGCTGTTCATTCTGCCTTTCGCTCCAAATCCTCCACCTAAAACTACAGCACCGTTAAGACCGGCCTGATTGTTTTTCTTGAGTTTTATATTGATAATTCCGCTTTCTGCATTGGCGTCGTATTTGGCAGTCGGATTGCTGATTACTTCTATGCTTTCGATACTGCTTGCCGCGATCTGATCCATATTGGTGATGGCAGAGTTTTTTCCGTTAATCAGAATCATTGGAGTTTTTCCGCGTAGTGAAATGCCTCCGTCAGCATCTACGGCGACGGTTGGAATGCTTTTTAGCATGTCTGTAGCGGTACCGCCGGTTTGTGAAATATTTGATGCGGCATTAAAAACAAATCCTTCATCGGTTTTTTGAATTTGTTTTTTATTAGAATTTACAATAACGGCGTTTAATACGTTCGTGTCGTTTTGTAAAACCGTTGTGCCGAGATTTATGCCGGTGTTTATAAAAGTTATTTTTTTAGAAGCAGTTTTAAATCCAATTAATTCGAATTGCAACTGATAATCGCCTGAAACGACTTTTTCTAAAGAAAAATTTCCTAACGCATCTGTTACGGCATAAGAAGCAACTTTGGTAGAGTCATTACTTTTTTTCAAGATTACAGAAACAAATTCAATTGGAGTTTTACCATCAGAAACAGTTCCTTTTATGGAAGGTGAATTTTGGGCAAAGGTGTATTGACTTATGATAAGTAAAGCGATGAGCAGTGTTATTTTAGGCATGTATTTTTTCATAAGGCAAAGATATTTGTCAGATGAATTAAGCGGGAAGAAACTGGCTTAAGATAGTATTAAATTAATCTTAGTCCGTGCTAAAGATTAGATTATAAACCTGAACTTGATTAATAGTTTGGATTTAAATCATTGTTTATCAGTGCTTAATATGTGTTTTTTCTGTCTCCTGTAAGGTCTTTTTTTTGACCTTGTAGGGATCATTATTTATGTTTTAGACTTAGCAGGGTTAAAAAAAGACTTAGCAGGAAAATCGCAATACATCAATGAGTTACTTAATAATCGAATTCAGGTTAGTAATAAAAAAGGGTGTTTTTCCCCTAAAAAAAACAGGAAAAAGCAGAAGAAGCAAAAAGTTGGATTGCGGTAATTTTATCAAATAATTAAATGCGTAAGCCGAAAAGCAAACGAGTAGGCTTTAATTTAAAAATAAGATCATGGAAACTGCTTTTTTTTTAATGATGGGCTGGTGTGGTACTAAATATCCTGGTTGGAGACCATGGAAAGTGCCGCCACATCCAGATCCGGAACCTTGGTGGATTTACACCGTTCTTGGTTTGGGAATAATAGCCGGAGTTGTAGGTGGAACAGTATTTAGTAATCTAACGATTGATAATCAGTATTTTGCTGGTCAAAATGCAGTCGCTTCCGGATTAGCAGCTTTTGCCGCTTCGGGTATAGTTACCGGTCTTGCTTCGTTAGCAAGAAAATAAAAAAATGCCTCAGCTATTTGGGGATAGTACTGAGGCGTTTTTGTTATATTTAGTTTTTCTCAATCCATTTTCTGGCATTGACAAAAGCTTCATGCCAAGGCGAAACTTCGTCATTTCTGTCTTTTGGATAATGTGCCCAGTTCCATTGGAACGTTGAACGCTCAATATGTGGCATCATTACCAAATGTCTTCCTGTTTTATCACACATCATTGCCGTGTTGTAATCCGAACCGTTAGGGTTTGCCGGATAACCTTCGTAAGCATATTTAGAAACGATGTTGTAATTTTCTTCCGGTTCCGGTAAGTTGAATTTTCCTTCTCCGTGTGAAACCCAAACTCCTAAAGTACTTCCCGCTAATGTAGATAACATAACCGAATTGTTTTCCTGAACGGTTACCGAAGTAAAGATACTCTCGTGTTTGTTACTTTCGTTATGAAGCATTTTTCCGTGTACTTTATGTTCCGGATTGATTACTTCTAATTCCATAAACAACTGACATCCGTTACAGATTCCAACCGATAAAGTATCTTCTCTTTTGAAGAAATTAGCTAAAGCTGTTTTTGCTTTTTCGTTGTATAAGAAAGCGCCGGCCCAACCTTTGGCAGAACCTAAAACATCTGAATTAGAGAATCCTCCAACTGCACCAATAAACTGAATGTCTTCTAATGTTTCACGACCTGAGATCAAATCGGTCATGTGAACGTCTTTTACATCAAAACCAGCTAAATACATAGCATTTGCCATTTCACGCTCAGAATTACTTCCTTTTTCACGAATAATAGCGGCTTTTGGTCTCTCGACTCCGTTCGAGATGACAGGTTTTTTACCTGTAAAGTGTGCCGGGAAAGTATAGTTTAATACTTGATTTTTATAGTTTTCGAAACGGGCCTGAGCTCTTCCGTTTTTAGATTGTTTTTGATCTAATAAATAAGAAGTCTCAAACCAGATATCTCTGTACTTCGCAATATCCAATTTGTAAGCTCCAAATTCCAAGGTAGCGGTATTTTGTATGGTACCTATTTTGAAGAACTCAACATTGTTGGCGCTTAATTTTGCTTCAACAGCTGCATTATTTTTAGCTTGAAAAACGATTCCGATGTTTTCTGCGAAAAGAATTTTTAACAAGTCTTTTTCAGCGAAAGCAGAAAAATCAATTTTAGCTCCAAGATTTACATCAGCAAAACACATTTCTAATAAAGTAGTGATCAAACCACCACTTCCGATATCGTGTCCGGCAAGAATCTGATCTTCTAAAATTAATTCCTGAATCGTGTTAAAGGCAGTTTTAAAGAAAGAAGCATCTTTTATAGTAGATGTTTTATTTCCGATTGTGTTTCTGGTTTGTGCAAAAGAAGAACCTCCTAATTGGAAAGCATCCTGAGATAAATTGATATAATAAATAGCATCTCCGTTTTTCTGTAAAACCGGTTCTACTACTTTTTTAATGTCGATACAATTTCCTCCGGCAGAAATAATAACCGTTCCGGGTGCAATTACTTCGTCGTTTGGATATTTTTGTTTCATCGAAAGAGAATCTTTTCCTGTTGGAATATTGATTCCTAATTCGATAGCAAATTCAGAACAACCTTCAACAGCAGCATACAAACGAGCATCTTCTCCTTCATTTTTACAAGCCCACATCCAGTTAGCTGAAAGTGAGATTCCTTTCATTCCATCTTTAATCGGAGCCCAAACGATGTTTGATAACGACTCTGCGATAGCATTTCTACTTCCTGCAACAGGATCAATTAAAGCAGCAATAGGAGCATGACCGATAGAAGTTGCGATTCCTTCTTTACCTAAATAATCTAAAGCCATTACACCCACATTGTTCAATGGTAAATGTAATGGACCTGCATTTTGCTGTTTAGCTACTTTTCCACCTACACAACGGTCTACTTTATTAGTCAACCAGTCTTTTGAGGCAACCGCTTCTAAACGTAAAACGTCTTGTAAATAACTTTCGAAATCATTTGCCGAGTAAGAAACATCAGTATATTTTCTGTCGATTGTTTTGTCAGTCATTACTGTTTTTGGTGAACTTCCGAAGAAATCTTCCAAAGCATAATCCATCGGTTTTGAACCATTTGATTTAGATTGGAAAGTAAAACGATGATCACCCGTAACATCACCCACCTGATACATTGGAGAACGCTCTCTGTCGGCAATTCTTTGTAAGGTGTCAATGTCTTTTTGGCTAATAACCAATCCCATTCTTTCCTGAGATTCGTTACCGATAATTTCTTTTGCAGAAAGGGTAGGGTCTCCAACAGGTAATTTATCTAAATCGATTAAACCTCCGGTTTCTTCCACCAATTCAGAAAGACAGTTTAAGTGCCCACCCGCACCGTGATCGTGAATAGAAACAATTGGATTATTGTCGCTTTCAACTAAACCACGAATCGCATTTGCGGCACGTTTTTGCATTTCCGGATTAGAACGTTGAATCGCGTTTAATTCGATTCCTGAACCAAAAGCACCTGTGTCTGCAGATGAAACTGCAGCGCCACCCATTCCGATTCTATAATTTTCTCCACCTAGTATCACGATTTTATCGCCTTCCTGTGGTTTCTTTTTGATGGATTGATCCAGTTTTCCGTATCCGATTCCACCTGCTTGCATGATTACTTTGTCGTAACCAATTTTGCGGTTGTTTTCTTCGTGTTCGAAAGTTAAAACTGAACCTGTAATTAAAGGCTGACCAAATTTATTTCCAAAATCAGAAGCTCCGTTTGATGCTTTGATTAAAATATCCATTGGAGTCTGGTACAACCATTTTCTTTCTTCAACAGCATTTTCCCACTTACGTTCTGCGTTTAAACGAGAGTAAGAAGTCATATAAACAGCAGTTCCTGCCAATGGCAATGAACCTTGACCACCCGCTAAACGGTCACGAATTTCTCCTCCTGATCCGGTTGCAGCTCCATTGAAAGGCTCTACAGTTGTTGGGAAATTGTGTGTTTCTGCTTTTAATGAAATAACCGAATCAAATTCTTTTACTTCATAAAAATCAGGTTTATCGGCAGTTTTTGGTGCAAACTGCTGCACTTTTGGTCCTTTTACAAAAGCAACGTTGTCTTTGTAAGCAGAAACAATATCGTTAGGATTTTCCTGTGATGTTTTTTTGATTAGTTTGAATAGAGAAGTTTCTTTTTCTTCACCGTCAATAATAAAAGTTCCGTTGAAAATCTTGTGACGACAGTGTTCTGAATTTGCTTGTGAGAAAGCAAAAATTTCAGAATCGGTTAGTTTTCTTCCAAGTTTTACGGCTAAATTATCTAAATAAGCTACCTCTTCTTCACTTAAAGCCAAACCTTCCGTTTTATTGTATGCCGCAATATCATCGATATCGAGAATCGGTTCCGGTTGTACGTTGATCGTGAAAATTTCCTGATCTAATTGGCTGAATTTTTGCAAAAGCATCGGGTCAAAATCGGTGAAATCCTCCGTTGCAGGGTGAAATTCTTCAATTCTGATAATGCCCGAAATACCCATATTCTGAGTAATTTCTACTGCATTTGTACTCCAAGGTGTAATCATAGTGGCACGTGGGCCAACAAAAAAATCCGTCAGTGCGGATTTTTCGATCTTATTGGAGTCGGCAAAAAGCCAGTTTAATTTTGAAATGTCTTGAGCTGAAATTTCGTTTTGCGTTTGTACGGCAAAAACAGTTTTGCTTTGGTTTTCAAAGAAATGGATCATTTTGTGTAGTTTGTTGTATTGAAGTGCAAATTTAGTGTAAATAAATAGTAAGCGCAAATTTGAAAACCATCTCTTTTGAAAAAAAATTAAAGGCTGTTTTTTTATGAAAGCAAGTAATGTAAGTTCGTTTTGAAAGTGGGAACGAGGCGGTTGTTGTGTTTCGCTTTTTTAATCTCGTAAAGGCGCGGAGTCGCAAAGTTTTATTTGTGTATTAGGATGTTTAAACTTTGTGACTCTCAGGCTTTGCAGGTGGAATTTGGACTGGCTTTGAATTGCCGTTGGTTTCAATCAACGGTTATTAAAAAAACATCTCAAATAATTTAAAAAAATAGCTTGTCTGATTTTTGTGAAAAAAAAGCGGCAATCTGCCGCTTTTAAATTATAAATGTTCTAGTTTTTAATTAGTTGATTATGATTTTTTTGTAAACCGTTTTTGCTTCGGTGGCTATTTTGATAATGTATATTCCCGCTGCAAGATGGTGAACTGCTATTTCGGAATCTGTGTTATTTCGTTTTTCGAAAACTTTTTGTCCGGAAAACGAAAGGATTTCAACAGAATAGTGCTCTGTTGAATTAGGAAATCCAATAGTGAAGTTTCCTTTAGACGGATTAGGGTAAATCAGAATTTCATCGGTAGCAGTAACCGTTTCTTCTTTGCTTACTTTTGCTTTTTTACTGGCTAAATTGTTACAGGTGTCACTAGTGTAGGAATCCCACTGCGAGGTTAAATTAAATGTTGTGGAAGGAGAAGTTACGGTTGCCTTTCTTCTTAGCGTAACATCGGCGGCAAAGTTGGCTGTTCCGCCACTAAACGTTCCGATGATGTCAATTAGAACACCATTTTTAAATAAACCTACAGCATCATTGCCGTTAAAAGCCAGTTCGGTTGCGGTTGTCGAAATATTGGCGGCACTGGTTGAGAAACAAGTCGAAGAAATGGAGCTGTTTACCAGAACATATTTACCGCCACTGCCCAATGTTCCCGTTAAGGCTAAACCTGTACTCCAAGCACCTGCGCCATTTGTTTGTTTTTTTAGGGTATAAATAGACAGGTTTACGGCACTTCCGGTGTTATTTGCAATTTCTAAAGCTTTATTGTTTCCTGAACCTTCAATATATTCGGAGAAAAGTAACTCGGTGGCAGCTTCGCCTGTACCGCTACTGTCGGTTGTAACGGCAATCGTAGTGCTGGGTGGAGAAGTATTTCCTGCCGCATCTTTTGCTTTTACGTAGATCGAATAATTGGTCGAAGCAGTTAAACCTGTTAGGGTTGCAGTTGACCCTGAAACAGTAGTTTTTAAAACATTGTTGGCATAAACATCGTAACCGGTAACATTCACATTATCGGTAGAAGCGGCCCAGCTGAGCGCAATTGAAACCGAAGTTTTACTTGTTGAAGCTAAACTTGTTGGTGTAGTAGGAGCCTGAGTATCTCCGGAAGGAGAAGTGCCACCACCCCAGATTTGGTTTACATATTCCGGATGATCGATATAGGGATTTCTATTGTTTTGACGCGCGTAGATGGCATTGTTTCGGGCAATTTCTCTTGCACTTACAGGATCTTGCGCATTCCATTGCAAAAGAATATTTAAAAAAACGGTTGTAAATACTTTGTTACTGGAACCATCAAACATCGCATAACTATAACCCGAGACAGTATTCTCATAACGGGTTGCAAAGTAAAAATACATTCGGGCAATATCTCCTTTGAAATCATTTATAGGTTCAAAAACAGTTCCTGAATACCCTGATGTTGAATTCGGACCCAGTTTTCCTCCGTTTTTAGACGTATAAGTTGGGGAATTCACCACTCCGTGTGGATAGTTCGAGCGTATTCCGTTTACTTTACCATCTGTTGGTGTAATAAAATGGGCATCGGCAACCATTGGTGATTGCTCATTAAAAACCGATTGTGGAATAATGTGTTCTCTGTTGTAACAATCGCCTTCTACAGAATAGTTACCGCATCTTTGTGTAGTTCCTGTACTGTAATTATAAGGGTCTTTTCCAGATGGGTTTTCGGAGTACATGTCTAAAACGGTTCCGTCATTTTCGTAGAAATTGTCTACATCTGAAGTTTGGTAGGTGGTGTATAAACCTGCATATCCGTTATTGGTATGGTCTTTTATAATGTTATACAATTGTGTTTTCAGTGTGTAACCGGTTGCGGTTGCGGTGTTGTAATAACCGGATGGAATCTGTGCGAAACTAGCAATAGTAAAGACCAGTAACAGAAACGAAGAGTAGCTTTTTTTCATAAATAATAGTTTAGGTTTGGTTAGGTGAACAAGATAAATTAAATTTTCAGAAAATTGGTAATCAGTTATTTAATTTATTGATCGCGCCAAACCTACTATTTTTATAAGTATGCGGTATTAAGAGATGTTTAAGTTTTGGATATATTTTCTTACGGTTGTTTTAGTGCTGGTTTTACACGCAGAAATTGCTGTGTTTTTTTTAAACCATATAAGTGATGTAAGTTCATTTAAACGAAACTTATATTTTCTGACATGACTTATATGGTTCAAATTCGGCAGCTATGTAAGCAATAAAACTTATTTTATAAAAATTTTACTTTAATGAACTTACATCACTTATATGATTCAAATTCGGCAGCTATGTAAGCAATAAAACTTATTTTGTGAAAATCTTACTTCAATGAACTTAGAAACCAAATAAGTAACATGTTATTAAGTTAAGTTTAAATGAACTTACATCACTTATATGGTTCAAATCCGGCAGCTATATGGGCAGTAAAACTTATTTTGTGAAAATTTTACTTTAATGAACTTAGAAACCAAATAAGTGACATGCTATTAAGCTAAGTTTAAATGAACTTACATTACTTATATGGTTCAAATTCGGCAGCTATGTGAGTAATAAAACTTATTTTGTGAAAATTTTACTTTAATGAACTTAGAAACCAAATAAGTAACATGCTATTAAGTTAAGTTTAAATGAACTTACATTACTTATATGGTTCAAATTCGGCAGCTATGTAAGCAATAAAACTTATTTTATAAAAATTTTACTTCAATGAACTTAGAAACCAATTAAGTAACATGCTATTAAGTTAAGTTTAAATGAACTTACATTACTTATATGGTTCAAATCCGGCAGCTATATGGGCAGTAAAACTTATTTAGGGAAATCTTTACTCTGATAGGCACCTAAATCGGGAGGAGAAGTTCGGGCATTTCCAATAATATCCAATGGAATTGCATAAGCCTGATTTCCTTTCGCGAAAGCGGCAGACGTTTTGTCTATATTGAATTTGTTTTTAGAGGCATTATAAAACTTCGGATTTTCGTTTAGAATAATTTGATTGTAGTGAACAGGATCATTTTTAAACTGGTAATCCGGACTGTTGTTTGTGCTGCTGAATTTCAATAAACAGTTATTCAGTTGATATACAAATTGTGCATTTGCGCTTTTGTCTAAGTTAAATTCGTTTGTGCTTGTACCATAGATAATGCAATTGTTAAAAGTTGCCTTGGTTAAATCTTTGGTTTCGGGTGTTGCACCGGCCAGACGATTGCTTAAGTGAACGGCGAAATGTTGGCTACTCGACCAATTGTTGTAAAAAGTAGCATGTGTAAAGTTGTAATCACCACCGTATATACAAGATAAACTCGCTAGTCCCGAATAATTTATAACAATATTCTCTCCGTTGATTCGTGCATTTTGAGCTAAAATTCCATATTGAGAACAGCTGTAAATCTGTGTATTTTTGATTTGTACCGTTGTAGCATCCTGGTTTCTGATGGATAAACCTATTGTAGCATTCTTTAATGTCAGATGATTGATGGTGTGATTTGTGCTTCCGTCCGCCAGAATAACAGCATCCCATTGTCCCGGAATATCTGCGTAAAGGGATTCCAGTCGATCTCCTCTAAAGACAACTTCGTTTTCCAGTTTTGAACTGGTTGAAGCAGCTCCGTTTATTTTTAAAGAAGCATTTTTATCTACAAAAAGTCCGGAATTGGCATGGAAATAAACTTTTGCTCCGGCTTCAAAAGTGACGGTTTTGCTTTGAGGAACTCCGGCATAACCATAAATAACGTATGGTTTAGTGTTGTTGAAAATCAGTTCGTTTCCGTTAACTGCATCTGTTTCATTCAAGTAAAAACCATCAACAGCTTTTCCGTCGATTTGGATTTTTTCTTTGGTTCCGTCCGGATTTTGCTGTGGGTATAAAAAAACAGCGTCCTGAATTAAGGTTACTAAAGCTACTTTTTGCAGATTGGCCCCGCTGTCGAATTGAATTTCATCCGTGTATAAAAAATCAGTTGGGTTAGCATCTGTAATGTCAGCTGTGGTTTCTACAAAAATGTACAGACTGTCTTTAGCCAAAAGGGTAACATTGTTAAAAATCTTACCATTGTTTCCGCTCATTCCGTCTACAGTCATTCGATATTTAGAATTTAACCCTTTTTTGAGTTGAATGACCGGAATAGAAATGTCTTTTTTGCTTGTGTTGTATACTTTAAGTTGATAGGTGCTTGAGCCGATGTTTTTAAAAACGGTATCCAAATAAACAGTGTCTTTTGAAAATTTTAAATTTCCTGAACTGGCTGTGGTATCAAAATCAGTCCGACAGGAGCTGGCAGCTAAAAGTATTCCGAAAATGAAGAGTACAAAAAAGTGACGCATTTGAATTGGTTTAGTTTTTTTGTTGCAGATTGAAAGGGTTTAAAAAAGATTTTTGTCTATTTAATCTTAATGCCTTCTCCCTTAATAATCTGTGAAATCCAAGGCATTGAATTTTATTGAAAATGTATTTGCCTTTGATTTATGTTTTGGTAAAAATAGCAAAAATCTGACAGGTTTATAAATGAATTTTAATATTAGAATTGGATTTTCGGATTTGTATCTCATCTTTTCTTTAATTTTACGATTTTAAAGCCTATTTTAATGAAGTATACAAAAGAACAAATTTTAGCGCACTGCAATGAGTTTTCGAAAAACACTTTGATGGAAACGTTAAAAATAGAATATATTGACGCCGGAGAAGATTTTTTGACGGCAAAAATGCCAGTAAACCCTGCTGTTTACCAACCAATGGGATTATTGCACGGAGGAGCTTCAGTCGCTTTGGCTGAAAGTGTAGGAAGCGCAGCCTCTTTTTTCTTTATAGATCCGAATGAACAAGAAGTTCGCGGAATCGAAATTTCTGCCAACCACCTAAAAAGCATTCGCGAAGGTTATGTTTTCGGAACAGCGCGAATTATTCACAAGGGAAGAAGTATTCATCTTTGGGAAATTAAAATCACAGATGAAGCTGGGAATCTGATTTCGCTCTGCAAATTGACGAATATGGTTTTGGATAGAAAGAAAAGTTAAAAATAATATTTTAAAAAATTAATGGCTCAAACAAATTCAGCGGCAGTTTCTGCTACGTTTAGAGAGAGGACCGTAAAAGCGATTCTTTCTGTTATCTTCTTTTTTATTGTCTATCTTTTACTCATTATTTCAGGTATTGGTCTTACTGTTTTGGCAGGTTATGGAGGACTAATGCTTATTGCGGCCAAACCTAGTTTTTTGACCTTTATGGTTGGTGGTGGATTATTGTGTATGGGAATTTTAATCTTGATCTTTTTGTTCAAGTTTATTTTTGTGAAAAATGTAGTTGACCGATCTCATTTAGTCGAAATTACAAGAGAAGAAGAACCTAAATTATTTGATTTTATTGAAGAGATTGTAGGTGCTGTAAAGACAGATTTTCCAAAAAAAGTGTATTTATCATCAGATGTTAATGCTGCAGTTTTTTATGATTCTAATTTTTGGAGCATGTTTTTACCGATTAAGAAAAATCTTCAAATTGGTGTTGGACTTATCAATTCAGTTTCAGAATTAGAACTTAAAGCTATTTTGGCTCACGAATTTGGTCATTTTTCGCAAAGAAGCATGAAAGTAGGAAGTTATGTTTATAATGTAAACAGGATTATCCATAATATGCTCTTTGATAATGATTCGTATAATTCTATAGCACAAAGCTGGGGAAGCGTAAATGGGTATTTTGCTTTTTTTGCCGGATTAGCAGTAAAAATTGTGCAAGGAATTCAATGGGTTTTGAGGCAGGTTTATGAGGTTGTAAATTTAAGCTATTACAGTTTATCCAGACAAATGGAATTTCATGCTGATGCAGTTGCTGCAAATGTAACGGGTTCTGAACCTTTAATCACTTCTTTACTCCGTCTGGATCTTGCTAGCCATTCGTTTAATAAGGTTTTAGATTATTATGGAGATAAAATCCCGAAATCTATTAGTACAAAAAACATATATGAGCAACAGACTTTGGTGATGAATTTTATTGCAGCTAAAAGTAAATTGCAAGTTCAGAATGATTTGCCACAATTGACTACAGATTTTTTGAATCGGTATAATAAATCAAAGCTTGTAATCGAAAATAAATGGGATACGCATCCTAGCATTGAAGACCGAATTTCGGAACTAAAAAAATTAGGGATAGAAAAGTCTGTTGCAAGCGACAAATTAGCAACCTGTTTGCTAAACAATCGTGTTGATTTGCAGAATAAGTTTACAGACAAGTTGTTTTTGGCAGTTTCGTATCCGGATGCGGTCGTTTACAACAAAAATGAGCAATTTTTTGAAGAGTTTGAAAGTGAGTTTTTGTCCGGGTCTTTTGATGAGGTTTACAATAATTATTACGATAACAAGAACCCTGATTGTAAAACTCATGAATTAAATTCTTCAGCCGAAAAATATGAATTGAGTGATTTGTTCAGTAATGCTTCAATTGATTTGGTGTACAGTTCAATTTCATTAGAAAATGACATTCAGGTTTTAAAACAAATTTCAAATGGAAGTTATAAAGTGAAATCATTCAATTATGATGGACATAAAATTTCATCAAAAAATTGCGATGAGTTGATCGATAAGTTAACAGTTGATTTGAAAGAAATTAAAGAGGAAATTCTTGAAAATGATATTCGTATTTATTCTCTGTTTTTAGAATTGGCAAATAGTCAGGGTAAAGGGGGAGAGTTAAAAAACAGATATGATAGTTTTTTTGATTTAGATAAGAACTACGATGAAAAATTCGAGTATTATATGAAGATGCTGAAAGTCTCTGAATTTATGCATCATGTGGCTACTTTTGATGCTATTGAAAAGAATATGTTGCTACTAAAAGAAGAGGAAAGTCAATTTAAGATTCAAATTGAAAAAATGCTGGAAAGTAATGTTTATAGGGAAGCAATAACAATTGAGATGAGAGTCTCCTTTAATAAGTATTTATCGGAAGAATGGGTTTATTTTAATGGTAATCAATATTTAGATGAAGTTTTGGAGTTGCTATCGAAATCGATGATTGATTATCAGGATGTTTTGTCAAAAACATTTTTTAAAACCAAAAAAGAACTTTTAGAGTATAAAGCTCAACTTTTACAGTATCATGAATAATTTCTTTTCTATAATAAAAAATCATAAAGCACAAAATTTACCCTTTGTGCTTTATTCCAAACCCAATTCGACCAGAATAATTGGGCTTTTACAACAAAATAATGATTTACACACCGTTTCAAATTTTACGGAGAAAGGATTTGTTTTTGCTTCTTTTGATGAAAAACAACTGATTCTGATTCCTGAAAATGAATCGGAAATAATTACTTCTGAACAGGAAAGCGTAACGATTGCTCTAACTGAAATAAATGATTCGGGTTTTGATGTCGCTGCTAAAAAACAATATGAAGATTTAGTAGCCAAAGGAATTGAGGCAATTAAAAACGATGAATTTAAAAAAGTGGTTTTGTCAAGAAGCGAAAGCGTTGCCTTAGCCGAATTTGATTTTACCGTTGTTTTTCAGCAATTGATTCAATTGTATCCGACGACTTTCTGTTATTGCTTTTTTCATCCCAAAGTCGGATTTTGGATGGGAGCAACGCCGGAACAACTGCTTAAAGCAAACGGAAATGAATTTGAAACCACAGCATTGGCGGGAACACAAAAAGCCAATTCGGAAGTGGAGATTTTGTGGCAACAAAAAGAAAAAGAGGAGCAGCAATATGTGACCGATTTTATCATTAAAAGACTTCGTGAAGTGGCTTTGTCTGTAAACGTTACAGAGCCTTACAGTATAAAAGCAGGATCAATCTGGCATATCAAAACCGATATTTCGGGTGTTTTGAATGAGAATTCTACTTTAGAAGAAGTGATTGATACCTTACATCCGACACCGGCTGTTTGTGGTTTACCGAAAAAGAAAGCAAAAGCATTTATCCTTGAAAATGAAAATTACGACCGCACTTTTTATACGGGTTTTCTAGGCGAGTTAAACAGCAGTTTGGCTTCAAGTGCCGTAAGTTCTGATTTATTTGTAAATTTACGAAGCATGCAGATTCAGGAAAATAAAGCCATTTTGTATATGGGCTGCGGTATTACCAAAGAAAGTATTCCCGAAAAAGAGTGGGAGGAAAGCGTGAATAAATCAATGACCATGAAGAGGGCTTTGTCTATTAAAGCTGTATAGTCTCAGTTTTCAGTCTCAGTATCAGTCTGTACTGCAACTTGAAACCTGAAACCTGAAACAAAAAAAATCAAAAAGAAACAAAAAACAAAAAAAAATGAAACTAGACATATTAGCCTTCGGAGCACACCCTGACGATGTAGAATTAGGTTGTGCCGGAACCATTTTAAAAGAAGTATCACTTGGAAAAAAAGTGGGCGTTGTAGATTTAACCCGTGGTGAATTGGGAACCCGCGGTACAGCAGAAATCAGAGATCAGGAGGCAGCTGCTGCTGCAAAGATTTTAGGGGTTGTAGTTCGGGAGAATTTAGCAATGCGCGATGGCTTTTTCACCAATGATGAAAATCATCAATTAGAAGTCATTAAAATGATCCGAAAGTATAAACCTGAGATCGTTTTGTGCAATGCCATTGATGACCGTCATATTGATCACGGAAAAGGAAGTAAATTAGTCTCTGATGCTTGCTTTTTGTCAGGATTAGTAAAAATTAAAACATTGATTGACGGAGTAAGCCAGGAAGTCTGGAGACCGAAAGTAGTCTATCATTATATTCAGTGGAAAAACATTGAACCGGATTTTGTTGTAGACATCACTGGATTCGAAGAAAAAAAGATCGAAGCCATTCTGGCCTATAAAACGCAATTTTATGATGCCAATTCAGAAGAACCTGCAACGCCAATTACGAGTAAAAACTTCTTAGAAAGTTTAAATTATCGTGCACAGGACTTAGGAAGACTCGTTGGAAAGGATTTTGCCGAAGGATTCACTGTTGAAAGGTGTTTGGCAGTCAATAGTTTAGAAGATTTATTGTAAATTTTTCATTTTTTTATTTGTGGAAGTAAACCTTTGTTGTATATTTGCAACCGCAAAGAAAAATGGTGGTTGTAGCTCAGCTGGTTAGAGTATTGGTTTGTGGTGCCGAGGGTCGCCGGTTCGAACCCGGTCAGCCACCCAGGATTTTGGAAAGCCTTGAAGAAATTCAAGGCTTTTTTTGTGGTCTTTTTTTTTGAAACCATATAAGCGATGTAAGTTAATATAAGCTGGGATGCTTAATTCTTGAAAACGCTTCATATGTTTACTATAATCCCATCCTCCGGATTAAAAAATAGCAGCCTTTTTTATTTTAAGTGCAAATGCGCAACGATTTCTAAAGCGCATAAGAGAACTCTTTTAAAAACCAAATGTCACCCTGAGCGAAGTCGAAGGCTACGTAAGGAACTACACAATCTTCAGACTTGAATCAAAGTTTATTTTACTTTTCTTTTTCACGCAGATTTAGCAGATTCTTGCAAAAGCAGTGATAAAAATCTGCTAAATCTGCGTGCTATTTTATTTTGACATTTCCTCACCAGATTTTGTTCTTGATTCGGAATTCTTTAGAAATGCGAATAACACCCTGAGCGAAGTCGAAGGCTTCAATAAACGAATTAGAATGTGGCCCAAAGAAAAACCAAATGTCACCCTGAGCGAAGTCGAAGGCTGCGTAAGGAACTACGCGTCTTTTAAGCTCGAATCAATCTTCAACACTATAAACCACCAATGATATAGAAACGTCAGTTTGTACACCAACAAACAGACGCAGCAATTTTTCAAAAAAAAATCAAGTACATTCTAAGTGATTTACAAGCAAATACAATTTTTAATGAATTTACATCACTGATATGCCATTTTTTTCTTTGCAGAAGTAAACCTTTATTGTATATTTGCAACCGCAAAGAAAATGGTGGTTGTAGCTCAGCTGGTTAGAGTATTGGTTTGTGGTGCCGAGGGTCGCCGGTTCGAACCCGGTCAGCCACCCAGGATTTTGGAAAGCCTTGAAGAAATTCAAGGCTTTTTTTGTGGTCTTTTTTTTCGAAGCATATGAGTGATGTAAGTTAAGGTAAGTTTGATGCTTGGGTTCTGAAAAGACTTCATTTGTTTATAAGAGTTCTTAAAAAAAATCTCGCGAAGACGCAAAGTCGCTAAGTTTTTGTTTTGATTTTTTAACTTCGCGACTTTGCGTCTTTGCGAGAAATAATTTCTACTACGCCCCAGTTTTTTGCATTGATCTATTTTTTGAGGATTAAATTAGATTTGAAACAATCAGAACAATCCCGTAAATTAAGCATCCCGGCTTATATTAAATTACATCACTCATATGGTTTAAAAACAAAAAAGCACGATCGTAAAAATCATGCCTTTCGGGTTGTTATAATTTAGTTTTGTGAATTATCTAACTTCTGAAAAAGTATTTCCTTGTTTAATGTCACCTGTATTAAAGCCTTTCTCGAACCAATACATTCTTTGTTCAGAAGAACCATGAGTAAAAGAGTCGGGAACTACATGCCCCTGCATTTTACTTTGTATGGCATCATCGCCCACGGCACTTGCAGCGCTCAAAGCTTCGTCAATATCGCCTGCATCGAGGTTTTCTTTATTATGATGTGCCCAGACTCCGGCATAAAAATCAGCTTGTAGTTCTAATGCAACAGAGAGTTTGTTGGCTTCCGCTTCACTTTTTCCTTGTTGCGCTTCTCGCATTTTTGCTGAGGTGCCCAGTAAGGTTTGGATGTGATGGCCAATTTCATGCGCTATAACGTATGAAATGGCAAAGTCGCCACCCTTGGCACCAAATTTGGATTTTAGTTCCTCAAAGAAGCCTAAATCCATATATACTTTTTTATCGCCCGGACAATAGAAAGGACCGGAAGACGATGAGGCGCCTCCGCAGGCCGTTTGAACAGAACCTCTAAAAAGTACCAGTTTTGGTTTTTGGTACGTCATACCATTTTCTTCGAATATTTTGCTCCAGGTGTCTTCATTATAAGCCAACATAACTCGGACAAAATTGCCCATTTCTTCATCTTCTTTGCTTAGTGGAGCAGCAGCTTCGGTCTGGGTTTGTTGTCCGCCTTGTAGTTGTTCTAAAACCGGGGTTATAAGTTGCGCATTTTCACCGCCAAAAATGTTTACTAATAGTATAATAATACCAATAATTCCGCCTCCTACGGCTACTTTTCCGCCGGAAATAGATCTTCTGTCTTCAACATTGTCACTTTGTCTTCTGCCTTGCCATTTCATATCGTGTTGTATTAGTGGTTATTGTGGTTATGGTCTTACGAATTTATATATTTTTTTGAAACAAAAGCCAATCAGGAGGATTAACTTTTTATTTATCTAAAGGTATTAGAGATAATTATCTTATCCATTTTGACAGGGCCTCTTCAACAGTGCCACGAATAATTGGTTTTGAAATGTAATCATTCATTCCGGCTGACAAACATTTATTTCGCTCGTCTTTTTCGGCACCAGCCGTGACCGCAATGATCGGAATGTGTTTGCCGTTTATGGTGTTTCTAATGGCTCTCGTCGCTTCGTAACCATTCATAATTGGCATTTGAATGTCCATGAAAACCAGATCAGGATTGATATTCTCGATTTGATTGACCGCTTCATAGCCATTTTCGCATTCGTAAATGATGGTGTTGATATTCAGATTCTTTAAGATCGTTTTTAGAAGCAGCATGTTTACTTTATTGTCTTCCACAATCAAAATACTTACTTTTTTATGATTCACATAATGGTCTAAATCGTATTCCTCATCAACCGTTTTAGAAATAATTTTATATTTCTCATTGTTGTTTTTATGACTGGTATTTAAATTCAGGTCAAAAAAGAAAGTGCTTCCGCTGTTTATTTTACTTTTAAGCTGCAGTCGGCTTTCCATTAAAGCCAATAGCTGATTTGAAATGGTAAGTCCTAAACCGGTTCCTCCAAATTTTCTCGTTGTAGAGCTATCTTCTTGGGAAAAAGCTTTGAATATTTTTTTCTGATTTTTTTCTAATATTCCAATTCCGGTATCTATTACCGCGAAACGGATGGTATAATTTTCTTCCGATTTTTTTTCAAGGATAGAAACAGCAAGTTTGATGGAACCTTCATTTGTGAATTTAATGGCATTTGACAACAGATTGATCAGAATTTGTTTTAAGCGCACGATATCGGTCCAGATGTATTTCGGTACATTCGGGTCAACGTTTAATTCAAGTTGAAGACTCTTCTGATTGGATTCGTAAACAATCAGATCAAAGATTTGTCCTAATATTTTCTGAATGTCGTATAAGTCGATGAAGAGCTCCAGTTTTCCGGCTTCAATTTTAGAAAAATCCAGAATGTCATTGATGATTTCCAATAACGAATGAGCCGATTGATTAATAGTAGTCATGTACTTTTCCTGAATTTCTTCAAGATTAGTTTTCATCAATAAATGTGTGAATCCAATGATGCCGTTTAAAGGCGTTCGGATTTCGTGCGACATATTGGCCAAAAAATCAGATTTCGATTTATTTGCTGCTTCTGCTAATTCTTTGGCTTTTATTGCGGCTTCACTTTCCTTAATTTTTGCCTGATTTCTGTTTCGTTCTAAAGCTGATGAAATGTTATTAGCAAGTGTCTGAAAGATGTAAATCTCGTCATCTGTCCATTTTCTTTCTCTGGTGCAATCGTCGAAACCAATAAAACCGGAAAAGTTATTGTTGGCATATAAAGGCAATATTAAAATCGATTTAATCTCGTTGGCAATCAGTAATTTTTTGAAGAAAGTTTCTTCAAGGTTTTTCGTCAACGTGCTTAAGACTTTTTTTCTTTGAGAATGAAGAACAATTTCTTTTAAATTATCTTCTGTAAATTTCTGTAAATCACTTATTTGGTGTTTTACGCCTTCTCTTGACCATTTGTACTGTTGACTAATGGTTTGGGTGTCAAAATCTTTTTGATAGTAAAATATATGATCTACTTTTGAAGCTTCTCCTATAATTTCATAGGTTTCTTCAAACATTTTCTCCGTACTTTTACTCATTAAGAATTTTTCTGTACACAGTGCTAAAGCCGAAAGTAATTCACTTTTAAGTTCCAGTTTTTTCTCTGCTCTGAGTCGCATTTGGGAGGAAATGGCGAGTGAGATTACATCCGATATGGTTTTGGCATAATTAATATCTTCATTGTCCCATTCTCTTTTTTCTTCGGTACTTTCAAAACAAGCCACACCGGCCAACTGTCCGTTTAGGAAAATGGGCGCATCAAGCATCGACTTGATTTTGTTTTTTGTGAAATAAATGCGCTTAAATTCAGATGTTTCTAATTTGTCAAAAACATCAGGAGCATTTATGATTGCCTTGTTTTTTAAGGTTTCAAAATAAATGGGATAAGACTCCTTGTCCAGAATATTTTTATCATTTGTGGTTTGTTTGTCACTGCTGAATAAATTTTCACAGGTAATAATATCATTTGAATACCTCCAGAAACTGACCCTGTTTGTTTTTGATACCGTTGCCGCTTCCTCAATGATTGAATCAATTACCGTTTGAAAAGTGTTGTAATTCCGGAAATCGGTAGTCGATAATTTTTTGGTTGAATTGTTATACGCCTCAATTTTTTCGTGACGTCTTCTTTTCTCGTTTTCAATGTTTTTTATTTCGGTAATATCCCGTGCAATACCGGCAAAACCAATAGTCTGATTCAGATCATTTTTGCGGATAATTACTTTCTGCGAAATCCATAATTCCTCCCCGTTTTTCTTTAATACCGGAATTTCAATAGTAGGGTAATTGGTTTCGTTTTGTTCTAAATTTTCATAAAAATCAACCGCATTTTTGATGTAATCATCATGAATAAAATTCGAATAATGTTGTAGAATTATTTCATTTTCAGCATACCCTAAGATCGAAAATCCGAACTCATTTACAAAAGTAAAATACCCATTTGCATTGATTTCAAATATGATATCGGTGGCCGTCTGAATCAGGTTTTTATATTGATCCTGAACGATGATTTGTTCGGTGACATCCTGACCAATACTAATAATTAAATCGTCGGAAAATTTTTTGTCTTTCCATTGGATGTATTTATACTCGCCATTTGTATTTTTTAATTTCTGAATATAGAGTTTATCGTCAATCTGTTTTTTAATGTAGTTTTCTTGTTTTACCTCGTGGTCTTCATTGAGTTTCCAGAATTTTTTTGCCATAACATCGTCCGGCGAATAGCCCAGAATTGAAGTAATGGTTTCGCTGCAAAATAAGATTTCTCCTTTTTTATTTGTTGCAATTGTCAAGGAGTTTCCTTTGTGGACGATCTCATTTGTAAATCTGAAATTATCACGATTGTTCAGTAAAATGGCATATTTTACCTGATTAATGATGAAGATCAGTATCGAGAAATTAATTAAGAGTATAGACGATTTTAACGGAATCAAATGAAAAACTACCGTTATAATCTGAAAGGTAAAAGTCAGACCAACAAAAAACCAATAGATTTTTATGGGTTTCAGAATGTTATAAGAAAAGAAGAAAGAGATCAGAAAAACAATTATCGGTACAACATCATTGGAGAGGTAGATAATATTGTGCCCGACATAAGAGATGTAAACAAAGAAAAAGAAGATAAAAATCGGCTGGATTTTATTCCTCAGAAACTTTACTTTATCTGTTATTAAGTACACTATCAGTACTAAAAAACCAATAGATACATTTAAGATCAATAAACTTTTGGGTCTGATCTTAAAAATTTCATTAATAATTTCGATTACAATAACCGCTATCCCAAAGAATAATATATAGAGTTGGTATTCACGGTCTGCGGCTTCGTCTTCTTTCTTTTTTTCAATGAAGTACCCAATTTTAGTTTTAATTCTAAAAAATTGATAAATCAGTAAACCAAGAAAACCAAATAAGGACAGTGCTAAAATGATGATTTTAGGGCTGTTATAGAAAATGATGTCAGAAGTAAATACAAACCAATTTAATACATTTGATTTCAAGAGATCTCCAAAAATGGGGATTCCTGAAAGCAATGAATTAAAGGAACTATAGCCTTGTACCATTGTATTTTGGGTAGGTTTGGTTGAGTAATTAGCTTTTGGGGAGTTTTTTTTAAGAGTAGGTTAAGCTCTTTTTCTACTTAGAAGTCGATTATTATTCTAAATCTGACTTACCGATTGAATCAATAGAATTCTCATCTTCCATATTGAATATTGCACAATAAATAGCATATTTTACAGAGTAGGTAATCGGAATTGTAAACACGATTCCTATACAACAACCAATAAAACCAACCATAGAGGCCAATGAACCAACAATAATTAAAAGCAGAATTGTTAAAGGTTGTTTGCTTACAATCATAATGCTTGATTTTATCGCATCGGTTGCATTCAGGTTACCGAAAATGATCAAAGGAATAGTAAGTGTTGTGAAAAACGATATTGCAACTGTAAAGAGAGTCTCTACATACAGAACGCCTATGAGGTTAAAGAGTACTGAAATTAAGCCTCCAAGTAGAGAGATTATTAGAGTAGCAATAAAAAGTGGCGGGAAATAACGTGAAGTGTAATACGAAAAAATAGTAGAGGCGCTGAAAGATTCATCTCTATCCGCGCAATCGGCCATTTTTAAAAAACCTGCAGCAAACGGACTAAAAATCGCAGCAACAAAAGCGATCACTACCGAATAAATAAGGAATACTGAATTTTCAGGTTGTTCGTTTTGTAAACTCTTGAAGAATTCCTCATTAAAATGTTGAACACCGTATAGGGAAATCAAAATTCCACTACCAAGAAAAAAAGCAAGAATTGAAAAAACCAATAAGATTAATCCTGCATACATCGCTATTTTTTTGTAATTTTCGAAGGCATGGTTAAACACATTAGAAAAATCTAATGCATAGCCATTTTTCCTAATTTCTTCAATTTGGTAAAGTGTTGATTTCATTTTTTTGAGTAAAGTTGTTTTATATTTGGTCTGTTTAGCTGTTTTTCTGACGTAAATATAATATTTTTAATCAATTCCTTATTAAAATCGGTGAAACATTACTAAAATGTTTTAGTGCTTATAGCCAGTCTAATATACGTTTAATGGCGACTAATTTCTCTTTATAGGGAGCGTAACGCATCGGTAAATCCAGCCAATTTGCTTTTTTGACTACCCCTTTATGATGGGAAAAAATATCGAAACTCAATTGTCCGTGATAAGCCCCTATTCCGCTATGACCAACACCACCAAAAGGGAGTCTTTTATTGGAAAAATGTATAACAGTATCGTTAATACAGCCACCTCCAAAAGAATAGGTCGTAATTAATTTTTTAGCAAAAGATTTGTTGTCACTAAAAACATAAAAAGCAAGAGGCTTCTCATATCTGCTGATTACATTTTTAATATCTTCTTCTGTTTCATAAGTAAGGATCGGTAAAATTGGTCCAAAAATTTCTTCTTTCATTACAGCACTGTCCAAACTTGGCTCTTCGATCAGAGTTGGTGAAATGTATAAGGCATTAGCATCTGTTTCTCCGCCAAATAACACTCTTTCCGGATCAATCATATTCGCCAAACGCAACCAGTTTTTGGTGTTGACAATGCGCGCAAAATCGGGTGATTTTTCTATCTTTTTGCCATAAGCTTTTGTGATTTCCTGCATCAGGAAAGAAATGAAATTGATTTTCATATTTTTCTGAATCAGGATGTAATCCGGAGCAATGCAGGTTTGACCGGCATTGATAAATTTACCCCAGACGATTCTTTTGGCGGCTAATTTTAAATCGGCTGTTTCATCAATGATACAGGGGTTTTTACCGCCTAATTCAAGGGTAACAGGTGTCAGATTTTCGGCAGCGGCTTTGGCGACAATTTTACCTACAGCGACACTTCCTGTAAAGAAAATATAATCCCAGCGTTGTGCTAGTAATTTATTGGAAACTTCCACACCGCCTTCAAAAACTTCGACATGGTTGACATGAAATGTTTTCTGAATGATTTTGGCTATTATTGCGGATGTATGCGGAGTAAGTTCGGAAGGTTTTAGAACCACTCTGTTTCCTGCTGCAACAGCAGAAATTAAAGGGCATAGGGCGAGTTGAAAAGGATAATTCCAAGGCGCGATAACCAAAACATTTCCGTAAGGTTCTTTGAAAATATAATCAGTGGAAGGAAAATTAAGAAGGGACGGGAAAACAGGTTTCGGTTTTGCCCAATTGCGAATGTTTCTAATCGTATCCTTCAATTCCGAAATAACATAGTTGGTTTCGGTTAAAACAGCTTCAAATTCGGGTTTTTTAAAATCATCGTATAACGCTTTTACAATCAAATCCTCGCTTTTCTGAATGTTATAGAGTAACTTTTTTAGCGTTTCTTTTCTGTATCCGATGTCGTTTCTGTAGTCCATTTTTATGTTTAACTTGATTTTTCTCTATGCAAGTTAATTGATAAAATTTAAAAAGTTAACAATTTAATCATAAAATCACAGCGCATTCCAGATCGTTTCATTTGGAGTAGGAGCAATAATTATGATATCTTCTTTAGAAACAGGATGCACAAAAACTAACTTACGGGCGTGCAGATGAATACCTCCGTCAGGATTACTTCGGTCAAAACCGTATTTTAAATCCCCTTTTATCGGAGATCCAATGGCGGATAACTGCGCACGAATTTGATGATGGCGACCGGTATGAAGATTGATTTCCAAAGCAACATAGTTCTGGAGTTCTTTGAAAACAGTATAATCCAAACTGGCTATTTTACTGTCAGGAACTTCTTTTAAATGTGCTTTTGAAGTATTATTCTTTTCATTTCTTTTTAAAAAATGAACCAATTTGGCAGTTGTTTCTAAAGGTTTATTCTTTACAACTGCCCAATAGGTTTTTTGTGTCTCGCGATTAGAGAACATTTCGTTCATTCGCGACAATGCTTTACTTGTTCGTGCAAAAACGACAATTCCCGTAGTGGGTCTGTCTAAACGGTGAATCACTCCAAGGAATACATCACCAGGTTTCTTGTATTTGTCTTTAATATATTCTTTAACGACATCTGACAATGGCTTATCACCTGTTTTGTCACCTTGTACAATATCGCCTACACGTTTGTTGACCACAATAATATGGTTGTCTTCATGCAGTACCTGGAGGTTATTTTTATCGGAAACGATTTTCATTAGAAAGACTTAGAGGGGGGAGATTTTAGATTTCTGATTTTTCAAGTTTCAAGTTTCAAGTTTCAAGTTTCGAGTTTCAAGTTTCAAGTTTCAGGTTTCAAGTTGAAAACTTAGAAACTTAGCGACTCAGCAACTTAGAACCTTTTCTTAATACTGTTCCTTTTCATTCGGGAAATCACTGGATTTTACATCCGTTACGTATTGACCGATTGCAGTAGTCATTTCGTGATATAAATCTAAATAACGACGTAAAAAACGTGGACTGAACTCATTATTCATTCCTAACATATCATGAATAACCAAAACTTGTCCGTCTACACCGCCACCGGCTCCTATTCCGATAACTGGGATTGAGATGCTTTTGGCTACTTTTTCGGCCAGATGTGCCGGGATTTTTTCAAGAACTACACCAAAACAACCAATTTTCTCGAGCATTTTAGCATCTTCAATTAGTTTTTCGGCCTCGTCTTCTTCTTTGGCGCGAACGCTGTATGTTCCGAATTTGTAGATCGATTGTGGTGTTAAACCCAAGTGACCCATAACCGGAATTCCTGCGTTTAGTATTTTTTTGATAGAGTCTTTAATTTCTTTTCCACCTTCCAGTTTTACAGCATGACCACCGCTTTCTTTCATGATTCTGATCGCAGAGCGTAAAGCTTCTTTAGGGTCAGACTGATAACTTCCAAAAGGTAAATCTACTACAACCAAAGCTCTTTCGATAGCGCGAACTACAGACGAAGCGTGGTAAATCATTTGGTCTAAAGTAATCGGCAAAGTCGTTTCGTGACCTGCCATCACATTGGATGCTGAATCACCCACCAGAATCACATCGACTCCTGCGGTATCAACAATTTTCGCCATTGTAAAATCATAAGCAGTTAACATAGAGATTTTTTCTCCATTGCTTTTCATTTCGATCAATGACTTTGTTGTGATTCTTTTGTAATCTTTTTTTGCTACTGACATTTTATTTTTTTTGAGAATGTAAAAGTATTGAATAATTATAGATTGGAATCAGCAATAAAAGATTATTTCAATGGAAAGGAGTTTTCCGTCTTTAAATTCGATTGTAAAATGACCGTCTCCCAATAGTAAAGTGTAATAGTGGGGCGTTTTTATAGAAGCGCCAATATAGGTACCGTATTTTGCTATAAAAGCTTTTTCTGTTATCGAATGGTCGAGTATTGAATTGGCATTCAGCACTAGTTTGTTGTTTTCGTTGATGAAAACCTTTATGATTTCTGCTTGGTTTTGTTTTTCATCAACTGAAACTTCCAAATCAGGGTAATAATAAAAGAGATTGCTTAAATAAATCCCACAGTCATCACTGATAGTTGCTTTTTTAATTGGTTTTCCAAAAGTCTTTTCTAGCTCTTTTTGCGTAAGATAGAGTGATTTTGTTTTTTGTCCTTTGAGAATAAATTCAGCTTTTTTGCACAAAGCCATAATTTGTTCAGGGGTTTTAGGTTTTGCTAACCCTTTGGCTATAGCAATATTAAGATCGGTTTCAGCAATTAGTTTGGGATCATTTAATTGCTTGACAACTTCAAAATATCTTTGATACGCTGGAGCTAATTTTGAAACATCACTGTTCCATGCCAATTCTACAATTCGTTCTCCAATCGTTTTACGTTCGGAAATGGCAGTAACATCAAGTTGATCAAAATTCTTCAACAAGGCATTAAAAACGGGTCTTTCTCCAATAAACTTTCCTATAGTATATTGGGCATATTCAGGGGTAAAACTACCATTTATATTAACCCATTCTTCCGGGTTTTTAGGAAGATAGTTTACCGCAACCGGATCTCCTGTAAATAAAATTTCTTTTACTTTTGAATTTCTGTCGGGTAAGGCTCTTGCTTTTAAACCGGCAACTAAAACAAAAAGATGATTGCCTCCATAATAGTTGTCATTGCCCTCTATAATTGGATTTTCTTTGTCTTTTATTTTAATATCGGCAGCATTTAAGGTTTTTGAAACAAATTTTGCTTCTACATATCCTTCCGAAAAATTATCTGATTGTACTTTATACCAACCCTTTTCATTTTCGGATAATAACTGAATTTCTGCTCCGTACTTGAAATAGCCTAAAAATTCTCCTGTATTATTTTTTGAAGTGAATAATCTGGTGTCTGATTTTAAGTGATAACGATCTTGAGAATGAACCAGTGTGGAAAATAGAAAAAATAATATAAAGTGGTATTTTTTCATGAAGAGTTGTTTTTGATTTTTTTGCCACGAATTTCACGAATTTTCACGAATTGTTCTTTTACTCTCTGTTATGAGATTAATGTAAATTCGTGAAATTAGGGGCAATAATTTTATTTTAGCAATCTGCCATGTTTACCGCAATTGCTAAACCTCCTTCAGAAGTTTCTTTGTATTTAGAGTTCATGTCTTTAGCGGTTTGCCACATCGTATTGATTACTTTGTCTAAAGGCACTTTTGCATTTTTAGAATCGGTTTCTAAAGCCAGTTCTGCTGCATTTATGGCTTTGATGGCACCCATGGTATTTCTTTCAATGCATGGAATCTGAACCAGACCGCCAATCGGGTCACAAGTTAAACCTAAGTGGTGTTCCATGGCGATTTCTGCAGCCATTAAAACCTGTGCAGGAGTTCCGCCCATTAATTCGCAAAGTGCAGCTGCAGCCATAGAAGATGAAACGCCAATTTCGGCCTGACAACCACCCATTGCGGCAGAAATCGTAGATCCTTTTTTGAAGATACTTCCAATTTCTCCGGCAACCATCAAAAATTGTTTGATTTCTTTTTCTCCGGCATCGTGATTTTCGATTACCAAATAATACATCAAAACGGCTGGAATTACTCCGGCGCTTCCGTTAGTTGGTGCGGTAACCACACGTCCTAAAGAGGCGTTTACTTCATTCACAGCAAGTGCAAAACAACTTACCCATTTTAAGATCTGACGGAATTTTACTTCCGTTTTTCTAATCTCTTCTAACCAAGTTTGTGGAGAATTATAGTTCGATAATCCGATTAGGTTTTGGTGCATGTCAAAAGCTCTTCTACGCACGTTTAGTCCACCCGGAAGAATTCCTTCAGAGTGACAACCAATGTACATACATTCGAGCATAGTGTTCCAAATGCGCATTAATTCGGAATGAATTTCTGCCTCGGAACGCATTGATTTTTCATTTTCGTATACAATTTCAGAAATCAATTTGTTTTCTGTAACGGTATAGTCTAATAATTCAACGGCGTTTTGAATAGGGAATGGAAAGGCACATTTTATTTCCTCCTTTATTTTGGCAGTGGTGCGTTCTTCTTTCACAACAAAACCTCCACCAATAGAATAAAAAGTAGATTCGTATTCTGAATTATCGGCTTTGTATGCAGTAAATTTTAATCCGTTTGCATGAAACGGAAGAAAGTCTTTATTGAAAACAATGTCCTGAAGAAAATAAAACGGAATCGTACTGTGATTTCCCAGAATGATTTCGTTTTTGGTCTCAATATTTTTGATAATTCCAGCGATATCTTCCACCGGAATATATTCAGGATCCTGACCGCTTAAACCTAACATCACAGCCAAATCTGTGGCGTGACCTTTACCGGTTAGAGAAAGAGATCCGTAAAGATCGACTTTAACTCTGGCAGTTTCGTCTAAAATAGATTCGTCTTTTAATTCTTCTAAAAAACGTTCGGCAGCACGCCAAGGACCAAGAGTGTGTGAGCTTGAAGGCCCAACACCAATTTTAAGCATATCAAAAACAGAGATACATTCTTCCATTGTACAATTTTTATTAAGACAAAGATAATTGAATAATGCAAAGAAGCTTAATTTTCATTTGTTAATGTTGCAGTTTTGTTAAAAAAGATATTAAATTTTAATAATTTGGCAACGATGTAAATTTAAATTCTTAATATCGAACTTTCGTAAAAAGTTCGTGTTTTTTTTAGGTATTTTTGTGAGGAAATAAATGCCGGAGAATTTGATTTTTTTTATAGAAATCAGTAAAACGAAGTTCTGAGATTTCATTTAAAATAAGGTGTCCTTTGACGAAAAACGGAATAGCATAAAGAAGATAAAATTTAACTATGATAGAATTTTTCAAGCATTTTTTACAAGAATTCGAATTACCACTAAGCAATCCAGTATTGATCTTTTCGTTGATACTTTTCATTATTTTATTGTCTCCAATTTTATTAAAGAAAATAAATATTCCGGGTATAATCGGATTGATCATTTCAGGCGTAATCATTGGGCCTCACGGACTTAATATCCTGGCAAAAAACTCTGCAGTCGATTTGTTTTCGACCATCGGACTACTTTATATTATGTTTATTGCTGGTTTGGAACTCGATATGAATGAATTTAAAGCCAACAGAAATAAAAGTTTATTGTTCGGTTTATTCACCTTTATTTTCCCGCTTTGTATTGGATTTCCGGTTTGTTTTTATTTGTTGCAATACGATTTTAATGCCAGTTTTTTAACAGCGAGCATGTTTGCAACTCATACATTGGTGGCCTATCCAATTGTTAGTAAATTGGGAATTGCCAAAAATCAGGCTGTTGCAATAACAGTCGGGGGAACCATTTTGACCGATACCGCGGTTTTGATTATTCTTGCGGTAATTATGGGAAGCAGTCAGGGAAATCTGAATCAGGCTTTCTGGATAAAATTAGGGGTTTCATTGGCTATTTTCTCTGCCATTATGTTTTTGGTTATTCCGAGGATTGCCAAATGGTTCTTTAAAAAATTGGAAAGTGAAAAACACGCCCACTATATCTTTGTACTTTCGGTTGTTTTCTTTGCGGCATTTTTAGCCGAAGTAGCAGGAGTAGAGCCTATAATTGGCGCTTTCGTTGCCGGTTTGGCATTAAATCCTTTGATTCCGCATTCTTCTGCGTTAATGAACAGAATCGAGTTTATCGGAAATTCTTTGTTTATTCCATTTTTCCTGATTTCTGTTGGGATGTTGGTTGATATTAGCGTAATTCTAAGTGGACCGACCGCTTTAATCGTGGCAGGAACCCTGAGTGTTGTAGCTATTTTTGGAAAATGGATTGCGGCGTTTTTTACACAAGTAGTCTTTAAATATACAAAAACCGAGAGACAGCTTATTTTCGGATTGAGTAGTGCGCACGCAGCAGCAACTCTAGCGGTTATCCTGGTTGGATTTAAAGCAAAAATTCTGGATGAAAATATTTTAAACGGAACAATTATTTTAATTCTGATAACCTGTATTGTGGCTTCTTTTGCCACTGAAAAAGCGGCTAAAAAAATCGCGATTTGCGAAGAAGAAGTTTCTACGGAAGATGCTAATAAAGATCAGACTTTAGAAGAACACATTTTGATTCCGCTGGCTAAAACTTCGGCAACCTCCAGTCTTTTGGATTTTGCTCTTTTGATAAAGGATAAAAAATCGAAAAATCCGGTGACCTTGTTAACGATTGTTCCGAACAACGATCAGGCCGAAATTAATATTTTAAAATATAAAAAAGCGGTTGATAAATTTGTAATTCAAGGTTCTGCCTCTGAAGTAAAAATCACCACAATCGCCAGAATTGACCACAATCCGGCAAGTGGAATTGCGCGTACTTCAAAAGAAATCATGTCCGATATTGTGATTATCGGCTGGCCAAGAAAAACAGGTTTTTTGGATAAGATTTTTGGAGAAAACGTAGATTCAATAATCAATAATGTAGATAAGAGTTTGTTTATCTGCAGATTTCAGAAAACATTTATAGAAGAAAAAAGGCTGGTTTTTATTTGTCCGCCTTTTTCAGAAAGAGGAATCGGATTTCATCTTTTGCTGCAAAAAATAAGTCGATTGTCTCAGGAATTAAGCATCCCGATCGTTATTTATGCCGAGTATAAAACGCATCAGTCCATTACGCAAATTGCGGCTAATTTGAGGTTAAATGCAAAACTGGGTTTTAAAAGTATTTTGGATTGGGAAGATTTTGATGCTATTTCGGATGAAATTAAACCAACTGACTTAATTGTTTTTAATTTGTCCCGTAAAGGTTCGGTATCGTACCAGTCGATCTTTGACAAATTGCCTCAGAAATTTGAAAAATCATTTGATGATAATAATATAATATTGGTATATCCTCAGGACGATCGTAAAGAAAGTGCCATGGATGCCTACGAAGATTTTACCGCAACACCTCTTAAGAAAAGTATCGAGGCGATTGAACAAATTGGTAGAGGTCTGGGAAGTATATTGAAGAAAAATTAAGAAAAATAGAATAAGAATTGGTACCCTTGACAATGACACGAAATTTTTTTGCCGTTATAGCGCTATCTATAACTTTTGTAACAACAGCTCAAACGAAAATGCAAGCAGTAGATAAACTCATAAACAAAACAGATCCGGGCTGGACAGTTGTTGAAGGTTGGATTAAAACAGCAACGAATAAAGTTGAAATTTTACCGGTTGATACGGCAAAAGCAAAAGAAGTATTGTACAAAACACAAGTTACGACCCAATCACCAATGGGGGCTATAGTTTTTATGACAGGAGGCCTTTTAATTGATGACGGGTGGATTAGAATTTTAGGTTCCGGAAATGCAAAATTTAATCGCACACTTCCGGATTGGAACAAAGGAAAAGCATTTAAGGAATTTGGAGAAGCACCTTCTTTTTTGATCGTGGCAGATGATGCAATAGGCGGTTTTTATCTCTTAAATGGGGGCGGACTGGGAACAGACTTAGGAAAGATATATTATTTTTCACCTGATAATTTAGAATACGAAGCACTTGATATTACGTATTCTGAATTTTTGCAATTTTGCTTTTATAATGATTTGGATAAATTTTACGAGGGCAACAGATGGAAAGGATGGAGAGAAGAGGTTTCAAAATTAAAAGGAGACGAGGTTTTTAACTTTTATCCGTTTCTTTGGTCAAAAGAAGGAGGAGATATTAATAAGAACTCCCGAAAAATTATTCCGGTGGAAGAGCAATATAGCCTGAATGTTGATTTGCGTAGTCAGCTTGGTTCTAATAAGTAAAACCGGATTTTTAGCGTTACGATATTAATTTAAAAAAAGATATCATGAAACATAAAATCAAGTCAATACGACCGTTTATCGGAGCAAAAAATTTTGAAGTATCAAGACGTTTTTATCGTGATTTGGGCTTTGAGGAAGGCGTATTAGAAGCTAACTTCTCTGTTTTCAAATCTGGAGAAACTGCATTTTACCTTCAGGATTATTATGCTAAAGAGTGGATAGAAAACACGATGATTTTCTTAGAAGTCGATGATGTTGACCGTTATTACAAGGAACTTTTAGCCTTAAATCTCTCAGAGAAATATGCCGGAGTAAAATTAACACCAATTCGAAATCTTGACTGGGGAAGGGAATGTTTTTTACATGACCCGTCCGGTGTTTTGTGGCACTTTGGGGAATTTAAGTAATATAACCTATTTTTCTTTTAGAAATTTTTTGCGCAATCTCATAAAGGGCTTTTCAATTGCCTGATGAAGTAGGAATGCAGCAATTATGCAGGATAGAGTACTAATTAATAGCGATAAATTACTATCAATATCAATAGTAAGTTTTAGGAGTAATTGTTGGGTAATATGAATAATTCCTTTGTGGGTTAAATAAATTCCATAGGAAAGTGCTGCAATAAAAGAGGTTGTTTTAGAATTCCATTGGTACAAAATACTGGTGGGAGATATGGCACCCAAAACCATAAATCCGTACCCTAAAGCAACAAGTGGAAATCCGAAAATAGAAGCGTAAAAAGATCTTTGTTCCATACATAAAAAGTAGGCAGCAGTTAGTATAAATAGACTAATGGCTAAAAAGTAATTCCCGAATTTTGAAAGCCTTCCCCATAAATCGGGCATAAATTGATAAACTCCGGCGATAGAAACACCAATCAAAAGTCCATCTAAGCGGTTGTAAGTAGGATAATAGATGTATTTGTGCCAATACAGCCATGAATTTTCTGCTTCAATAAAAGGAAAGTATAAATGCTGCCAACTAAAAAAGCGAATCGCAAAACCAAAAGCAAATAAAACAATTAAAATCCAGTAGGACTTATAAAATAGGTTGTTTCTAAGTAAAAAGAGAAGTACAATGGGCAATATCAGATAAAAATGCTCCTCCACACAAAGGGACCAAGCATGAGAGAAAGTTCCGAAATCCTGGATATTTAATCCTATATTCTGTGTAAAAGTCGCAAATTTCCATATGGGAGCAAGTGCTTCTTTCTCTCTGAAAAAAGGAAATAAAAAATAGATTGCTGTAACAAACCAAAAAGCCGGAAGTATTCTGAAAAAACGTTTAATAAAGAAATCTTTAAACGAGATTTCGGTTCCATTTTTAATTTGAAAAAAAAGTTGAGAAGAGATTAAAAAACCACTTAATACAAAAAATAAATCTACTCCTGTCCAGCCAAATTTAGCAAAATCGGTCAACCATTCCGGATGTCCAAAAATGGGAATTTGGTAGTGGAATAAAAAAACAAAACTGATTGCAAATGTTCTTAAATGATCTAGTCCGTATAATTTTTTGTGCACTTCAGCTTCCGTTTTTTTGGTTTTTAAAACTCAAAGATAAAAGAATATGTAGTGCTTAAATTTCTTAAAATATAAGTTTTATTAACAAAATAGGGTAGGTGATATGGAGTGTATTTCCATACTTTATATTTTTACTTTTTTCTCTAAATTTTCTTTTACTCTGAATTTTACAATTTTAGTTATCAGAGCAAAAGGCATCGGTTCGTTTAAAGGAAATTGGACAGATCCTTTTCCGGATTTGTATTTTGAAAGTTCTTCCTTAAAAGTTTCATGTCCACTTGGTAAAGCATATAAACCAATATGGTTTTTGAAAGCAGCAAAATAAACAACGATCCCATTTTGATCAAAAGCAGGCATAGAGTAGCTGATTTTTTCCTTGGCATCAGGAGCCGCTTTCTGAATCGTCATTCGTATTTTTTCTAAAATTTCCTGCACGTCGTTTGGGAAAGAACCGATGTATTCGTTTATGGTTGTGGGTTTTTTGATGTTCATTGGTTTTATTGTTTCATGTTTCATGTTTCAAGTTTCAAGTTTCAGGTTACACGTTTCATATTTCACATTTTCGTTTTTAGACGTTTTATGTTTCAAGTTTCACACTTTATGTTTCGCATTTTACATTTTTACAAGTTTCAAGTTTCAGGTTTTAGGTTTCAGGTTACTGATTGCTGATTACTGGTTTCAGGGATGTCTGAATTTTGTCATCCTATGTTTGTAGTAAAAAAGGATTTAATGTTTTTATTAAATTTATGTTGAAATTTTTCAACAGAAGAAAGGGAAAGATAAAAGCTAAGTTTTGTCATTTGTCTTAGAGACTGTTCGCAATGGTAGTTCCTTTCCCTCTCTGCTTTTGAGCTTGGACAGTTCATTAGGCCATGAGCCTGTATTTAGGATTGATAAGTCAATAGCAGATTTCTTCCGTTTACTTTTTACCTAAAAACAAAGTTATGACAAAAAACAAAAATTACATTGGTATTGATATATCAAAATTAAGTTTTGATGTTGCTATTAAAAATGAAAACGAGAAATATTCACATTTTAAGTTTAGCAATGATAGTGAAGGCTTTGCAAAATTCACAGAATTACTAAAGCCAGATTGTGCTATATGTGTAATGGAAGCCAGTGGTCCTTATTATTTAAGATTAGCCACCTTTCTGTCTAATAAAAAAATATCAGTTTGTGTAATAAATCCTTTAGTGATCAGACGTTTTAGTCAAATGCGAATGTCACGA